>CAZQHW010000022.1:1540-4680 GCA_964593395.1 uncultured Halobacteriales archaeon | reverse complement strand
CTCGAACTCGTCAACAGCAAGGCTCGCCTCGGCGGTGTCTCCTTCCAGACGTTCGACGGCGAGCGGGTGACGATCGAGAGTGGTGACACCGAACTCCCCGACCCCCTGAAGCCCGGTTCACCCGGAGAGGCGACCGGCGGCCCCGGAGGTGGACGCGGGCAGGACAACGGCCGTGGCGGCTCGTCGGGCAGAGACCGGTAGTCGCTGCCGGCGCTCACCGCTCCGGGTGTGTCGGCGCGTCGAACCCGCCGCGGACGAGCGGTTTCGCCACGTGCCGCCGGGCGCTCGGGGGCACCTCGTACCAGCCCAGTTCGGCCCGCTCGACGGGTCGCTGTCGCTTGCCGGGCGCCGCCGTCTCACACTCCCGGCAGCGGTAGCCCTGGTCGGCGCCCGCACTCTCCATCGACCGCCCGCAGTCCGGGCAGGTCGGCACGACCAGTTCGAACTCGCGGACCGCTCGCAGTGCGAACTTCTCCAGTTTCAGCGTGGCGTCGGCGAGTTCCCCGCAGGCGGTGATGCGGTCGCCGGCCCGCAGTGAGCGCACCCGGTCGCGGAACCGGCCCGTCGGCTCGAAGGCGACACACCGCAGGCGAGCGTCGGTCTGGAGTGTCTCGGCGTCGGCGTCGAGCGCCCACCGGGCGATCACTCCATCCCTGTCGGTACCGGTCCCCGGTGCTTCCGTCCCGTCGCCGGCTCCGGTCACACCGTCGGCAGGCGCCACCGCCGGGTCCGCGAGCGCGAGAAAGACGTGCCCGCCCTCGCGAGTCTCCGGCGGCCTGACGACCACGCCGTCCACGCGGTACGAGCGCCCCTCCCGTAGGTCCGGGACCGCGCCAGGTCGGAGGTGGTCGTCGGTGCCCTGGTTCGTGACGAACGTCTCGCGAGCGGCGACCGGTTCCGAGTCGATACCGTCGGCGACCGCCCGGGTCGTGCCGGGGTCGTCGCCGCGAATCCCGAACAGCACCGGCCCCGGCGTGTGGGGGACGCAGACGGCGTCGCCAGTCTCGCGGTCGACGGTGTCCCAGGCGTCCGGGTACGCGCGGTCGGCGGCGGCGAACACGGTGTCCCGGTCGACATCGCGGGGCGTGCCACAGCGCGCTTGCTCCCGGTAGGCGATCGTCTCGTGGGTCCAGTCGGCGTCGGGGCCCCGACCTCGCCAGGCACCGACGGCGGCCAGCGCCCCGACTAGCCCTCGCTCCGCCCCCCAGGCGTCGTGGGCGTAGCCCGTCTCGGCAAGCAGGTCGCGGGCCCGCTCGACGGTGAGGTGGTCACGCACCGCCCGGCGCGAGAACCGCCCAACCGACACGGGCACCGCCGTCGGTTCACAGGGCGCGACGACCACGCCCGGGTTCGTGTCGGGGTCCTCGCGACGGGCGCCGGACTCGACGACGTCGTGGGCGACCCGTCGAGCGCGCCCGGGGTCGGCGTCGGTGTGGACGGCGAGAGCGGCGTTGCCGCGTGTCTTGAACTCGACGGCCGGGTTGCACCGCAACAACAGCACCCGTCGCACTGCGGCACCGGAGCGCAGGCGCTTGGCGATCCGGTGGGCGGCGTAGGTCGTGCACATCCCCGCAGTCCGGGAGTCCGTGTCGTCCAGTCCGACGACGGTCACGTCGGCGTCTCACGGGCCGGACGATTAGGCGTTTCCGGTGTGGTCCGGAACCCGAAGCTCACGTCACCTGAACGGATCGTCCGTGTCAGACTCCCACGGCGGGACACAACGCATTTAACCGTTCGAGCCGTCGAGTACGGTCGAGAAAGTGTCCCGGTCTGCCCTGATCGGCAACCTCACGGCCATGCTGCGCGACGCTGGGTTCGACGTCAGCGACCGCTGTGCCGTGCGGCCGAAGTCGTTCGACCTGGCGGCCCGCCGTGGGCAGGACCTGGTGCTTCTGAAGGTGCTCGGCAACGTCGACTCCTTCGACGTCCCCACCGGCGAGGAGATGCGCCGACTGGGCGAGTACCTCAACGCCACCCCGTTACTGATCGGACTGCGGACCCGAGACAAGGACCTCGAACCAGGGGTGGTCTACTTCCGGCACGGCGTGCCCGTGCTCAACCCCGACACCGCGATGGAACTGTTCATCGAGAAGGTGCCCCCGCTCGTGTACGCCGCCCCCGGCGGCCTGTACGTCACCATCGACGGCGACCTGTTGGCCGACGAACGCGAGGAGCGTGGCTGGTCGCTCGGGCGCCTCGCCAGCGAGTTGGGTGTCTCCCGGCGAACGGTCTCGAAGTACGAGGACGGCATGAACGCCTCCGTCGAGGTTGCCATGCAACTTGAGGACCTGTTCGAGCGGCCGCTCACCTCGCCGATCGAGGTGCTCGCGGGCGCCGAAGACGTCCGCGACGCCGACCCCACGCCCGACGACCCGGACCCCCAGGCGGAGGACGAACCCGTCGTCGCGGCGCTCACCGCCGCCGGGTTCGAGGTCCATCCCACCGACCGCGCGCCGTTCGAGACCGTCTCCGAGGACGACCAGAGCGACGCGCGGCTGCTCACCGGCCACTCGGTGTTCACCGACGCGGCCCGCAAGCGTGCCCGGATCATGGCGTCGATCGGTCGCGTCACCCGGTCGCGGTCGGTGTACTTCGTCGGTGACGCCGACCGCGAGGGGGTCGACGGCACCGCCATCATCGACCGCGAGGAACTGGAGCGCGACCCCGACCGCCTCCGGGAACTCATCCGCGAGCGGACCGACGCCGAACCCGCCTGAGGTGTGGGCCCCGCTCGCCGGGACCGGCAACGACACTCGCGGCTATGTTCACCACGGGCTTCTGGACCTGGCGACCACGGACGCTGTGTCGGCCGTGTCGCGGGCCTGCAAGACGGACCGCAGACCGTGGACCGGCAGTGCCGTCGTTCGGCGGCTTCGGCTCTCTGCCGAGAACAGAGTGGCGTCGTGAGACTACGCCGCCTCGCCGTAGGTGCGGTCGAGGTAGGCGACGATGTCGTCGCTCTCGGGCATCCCGTCGATCCCGTTCGAGTTGTCGATGAGGACGGGCACGCCGGTCTGGCCGCTGACCTCCTCGACCTCGTCGCGCTGGGCGTGTGAACCGGGCACCTCGTGGGAGGTGTACTCCAAGTCGAGTTCGTCCAGTTTGCGCTTCACCTTCGCACAGTAGGGACAACCGGGTAG
>CAZQHW010000022.1:0-1440 GCA_964593395.1 uncultured Halobacteriales archaeon | reverse complement strand
TCGTCGGGGTCGTCAGGCTCCCCGGGGTCGGGGAGGGTCGGGTCGCCGGGATCACCTGGTCCCGGCAGCGAGGGATCGTCCGGGGGCGCGAGTCCGTCGTCCTCGCCCTCCCAGCGGCGGACGGCAGCGTCGAGGACGCCCACGCCCTGGCGGTAGTAGTCCACGTGGTCCTGGACCGGGTCGGCGAACAGGTCCTCGTACGCGGGCGGCGTAGGGCCGTCGGCGCCGACCGTGCCGAGCGGGTCACCGAACTCGACCGAGCGGTAACCGTTCGAGAGCGCGTCGTCTGCAGTCGTGTGGAAGTTGTCGACCGCCTCGGCGGCCTCCGCGATTGCGGTCTCGTACCGCCCGAACGACGTGGGTGCTTCGTCCGCCGCCGCCGCGCCGAGAAGCGTCACGTGTTCGACGCGGCCGTCCCAGGACCCGATCGGGTGGTCGTCCTCCAGAAGACTCTCCAAGGCTGCCAGGATCACCCGCGCACCAAGTGAGTGGCCGACGAGTCGTACCGGCCGCCCGGGGTTCGCCCGGCGGAAGTCGGCGAGGAAACGGGCGAGTTTGTCGCCGTTCCGGCGTGCGACGGCCACCGAGGGGTACCAGTCGTCGAACCAGTACACCTCGTCGGCGTCCCACTCGAAGCCGACGAGCGGGGCGTCGTACCCGGTCGCCCGCAGCGTCTCTCGGACGATGCCGAAAGTCGTGTCCGCGTCGTCGTCGTCGATGAACCAGCCGTGGACGAACACGGCAATCTCTTGGGGCGTCGGCCCGTCCAGTCCCGGGACGTCACTGGCCTCGTACTCGTACCGTCCCACGCCCGGGTTGCGGTAGACGAAATTGAACGGCCCGATGCGGTAGTGCCCCCGAGTCGAGACCGTCGGCCCTGCCGCCTGGCGGTCGGCGGCCCGTGCGCCGGCCGCCACAGGTGTCGCGCACACTCCCACCGCCGCCCGACGCAGGAACTCACGGCGGTCCATACAGATTGTTCCGTATTCGTACACCTGCAATTTAATCCTTTGGAGGTGCGACTCGGCGGGGTCGAGGCGGGGCCGGGAGGTGGACCGGTGTGTCGTGAGTCGGGGCGTCGGCGACGCGACGGCGGCCCGGTCAGTCTGCGAGAAAGTCGGACTCGACTCGCTTGTCGTCACGCTCGCTGCGGAGGTGGTCAAAAAAGACGTCGGTGTCGACGTCGCGTTGTTCGCGCTCCTGGCGGTCACGGACCGAGACGGTGCCGGCCTCGGCCTCGTCCTCACCGAGGATCAGCATGTACGGCACGCGGTCGTCGTGGCCGGCGCGGATCTTCCGGCCGACGGTGTGGTCGCCGTCGGCGACCGAGACGCGAAAGCCTTCGCTCCCCAGGCGACCCGCGACGGACTTCGCGTAGTCGAGGCTGTGCTCTGCGACGGGGATGACACGGACCTGTTCGGGGGCGAGCCACAGCGGGAA
>CAZQHW010000021.1:13854-21366 GCA_964593395.1 uncultured Halobacteriales archaeon | reverse complement strand
CAAGTCCCGCACGCGGATGCAGGTCGTGATCATCATCATGACCTACCTCACGCTGTTGGCGGTGATGGCGATCCTGAAGACCCAGTTCCTCGACGTGATGACGGGGCTGGTCGAGAGCGGTGGTGGCGGCAGCAGTGGTGGCAGCGGCGGTGGCGCCGCCTCGCTCGGCAGTGGCATCAACACCGACCTGCTGGGGACGATGTTCTTCCACGCGGTCACGCTGCAGGCGATCCTCTCGGGGTTCATCTCCGGGTACATGCGTGACGCCGACATCCTCAGCGGCGTGAAGTACGCGGTCATCCTGATGACCATCGCGCTGGTCGCCTGGCTCGTGGTGGTGTGATGACCGACAGGGGGCGCTCTCGCTCCGTGTCAGCCCCCGAGGACTCCACGGGGATCGCGAACAGCGAACGGACCGATCGGACCAGCGACAATCCGGACCGTGACGACGACCGCCCGGCCCCGCACCCGGAGGCGCGACTCGACACCGACGACCGCGGGCAGACGGTGCAGGACTTCGCGATCGGCGCGAGCGTGTTCCTGTTGACGATCGCCTTTGTGTTCGCGTTCATACCGACGCTGTTCACGCCCTTCGAGGACGAAATTGCCCCCGGACTGGAGTCACAGGCGAGTCGCACCGCCGCTGGGATCGTGGACAATGGGTCGATCGACGGTCGCTCGAACTGGATGACGGGGATGAGTGCGGAGTCGGCTATTTCTGCTGGCGGTTCTGGAAACGACCTCCAGAACGCGTACGACCTTCCTGTGACCTCGCAGGTGAACGTCACCGTGACGCCGATGCCACCGGGTGACGAAACGATCTTGAGTAACCCGATGACCGGGACCGACCTGGCCAGCGGTGACGAGTTCCGTGGGCGACCGGCGGCGACCGTCTCGCGGATCGTCGTCATCCAGGGTGTACCGGAGTGTGACCCGACCACCAACCCGGACGCCGGGATGGCCTGCAGACTGACGGTACGGATCTGGTGACAATGACAGGAACAAATCCACGACGAGCGGACGACCGCGGCCAGGCGTTCACTCTCGAGGGGTTCATCGCCTCGGTGGTGGTGCTTTCGGCGGTGCTGTTCGCGCTACAGGCGCTCGTGTTCACGCCGACGAGCGCCGGGCAGGTCGACGAACAGGTGCGGGACAAGCTCCGCACGGAGGCCAGGGACATCCTCACCGCCTCGGCGAACAACGGCACCGACGACCTCTCGCACCACCTCCGGTACTTCAACAACGTCAGCGCACAGGGCACCTGGGTCGGCAACAGCAGCAGCCTCCAACAGGGGTACGGTGAGGACCGGCCGTTATCACCGAAAGAGACGGTGCTCGGCAACGGGCTGAACCAGACGTTCAACCAGCGCGGGTTCAGCTACAACGTCCAACTCGAGTACCTCAGCGCCACCGAGGCCAACGAGACCGAGCAGACCCCGATGGTGTTCCGCGGCGTGCCGACGGAGGAGGCGGTCAGCGTCACGTACACCGTGGTGCTGTACGACAACGAGACGCTGACGGTGCCCGACAGCGCCTCGGACTGTTCGAACGCCTCGATCGAGGGGCTGTCGTCGACCACCGGGGACGCGAACTGGAACGATACCAACGACGACCCGTCGGCAAAGTGTTTCTACCCGATCCCCGAGGCAGAGCTGTTCGACGACGACTCCAACGATGGGTCCGCTGCCCCTGGTTCGAGCACGCCGTGTAACCCTTCTGACTCTGGAGACCCCGAGTGTGAGTACGCCGAGGTCGACGACAGCCCGATCTACAACATCGTCGAGGTGCGGGTGGTGATCTGGTGATGCGTCGACTCCGCCCGAGCGACGAGCGCGCCCAACTGCTTCTGGTGGGTGCCGTCGCCATCGCGCTGATCATCCTCGGACTCGTCGTCGTCTACAACACGATCCTGTTCACCGAGAACCAGGCGCCGACGCAGTCACTCGACGACAGCGCCACCACCGGGCGGGTCCAGGCCCAACTGGTCAACGATACCGAGAAACTGGTGAACTACGTCAACAACGACACCGGGAACAATTGTTCGATTTCCGTGGGCACCTTTGAGGACGATATCGAACGCCACCTGACGAACGCCTCGAACGACGGCGACAAGTCCCTAGCTAAGGGGCTCACGTACACGAAGGCGAAGAGTGGCGTGAGCTACGTCACGGTCAAGGACGCCGACGCCGACTGTGATAGCGGTACCGTAGACGTTGAACTCACCGTCGTCGTCCGCACGCCGGAACTGGACTACGAGACGAAAGTCCAGGCGACCAACGTCGACCCAGACCCATGACCGAGGACACCCCCCGCCCCAGGCCGGAGCGTGTGGTCACCGCGCGCGACGACCGCGCCGTCTCGACGGCGGTCACCCACGTGCTGGCGATCGGGATCACGACGATCCTCATCAGCGGGCTGCTCGTGGCCTCCGCTTCGTTGTTGACCGGCCAGCAGGACTCCGCCGGCCGCACGCAACTCCAGGAGATCGGCAACCGGATCTCCGAGCAGATCTACGCGGCCTCGGCGACCGTCGACGAGAGTGGGTCGAGCCCACAGACGGTCACCGTCCGCGTTGACCAGCCGAGTCGTGTCTCGGGGTACTCGTATACAGTGAGTTTAGCCGAAGGGGATACCTCAGACTGTGACGACCCGGTCAACGAGCCGCCCGACGGGACGCCGGACTACTGCCTCATCCTCGACCCCGCACCGGGGCTGAACGTCCAGACGCAGCGGGTCCCGGTCAACGTCGACGGGGACCGCGGCGACTACGACATCACCGTGACGACGGTGAGCGGCGGTGAACTCGACATAGAGGTAGACGGGAACCCATGACTGGCGCCTGCCGCCGGCGTGGGACGAGTCGAAACGCGGTCTGACCGACACCGACTGCGGACCTGCGACTCCTCGGTTCGGTCTCGATAAAAAAGCGGGTCGAAACGCTGGAGTGCGAGCGTTAGTGGCTGTGGACCAGGTCCTCGAAGCGCGCCTCGGGCTCCTCCCAGTCGACGACGTTGAAGAAGGCGTCGACGAAGTCGCCGCGGGCGGGGCCGTAGTCGTGGTAGTAGGAGTGCTCCCAGACGTCCAGCGCCAGAATGGGGTGTGAGCCCCAGAGAGCGCCCTCGTCGTGGTTGTCGACGACGACGTTGCGAAGCTGGTCCGAGTAGCTGTCGTACACCAGCAGCGCCCAGCCGGAGGCGTCGCCTGCGGCGGCTTCGAACTCGCCGCGCCAGGCGTCGTACGATCCGAAGTCGGCCTCGATGTGGTCGGCCAGCGCGCCCGAGGGCTCGCCGCCGCCGTTCGGGCTCATGTTCTCCCAGAACAACTCGTGGAGAATGTGCCCGCCGGAGTTGTGAGTGACACTCCGGATCGCGGTCGGCGAGGACCCGAAGTCGTGGGACTCGCGGTTCTCCGCGAGGGTCTCCTCGGCGTCGTTCCAACTGTTGACGTAGCTCTGGTGATGCGTGTCGTGATGCCAGCGGACGACCTGCTCGCTGATGTGTGGCTCCAGTGCGTCGTACTCGTAGGGGAGCTCCGGTAGCTCGTATCCCTGCTGTTCAGTTTGACTCATGGGTACATCATAACAGTGGGTCGGAACACGCTTAAACCTTCCCGAATCGCGATTAAAGTTGGTGTCTTGTCATTTCCGAGGCACCCGGTTTCGGCCGTCTCGCGGCGTGTGACGTGGTATCGTGGATCCCGGTGGCTCGAGTGTCGGGGTGTGTGAGTCAGTCCGCCTCCTCTTCGCCGCGGGCACGTTTGAACATCGCGAGTGCCTGCTCGCGGCGCTCGGAGTGGTCGACGATCGGCGCCGGGTAGTCCGGAGCGTGGCGTTCGCGCTCGGCGGGGTCGAGTTCGTGCCAGGAGTGGATCGCGTCGGCGGGGGCGCCGCGCAACTCGGGGACGTACTGGTGGACGTACTCGGCGTCGGGGTCGTACCGCTCGCCCTGGGTCATCGGGTTGAAGATGCGAAAGTACGGCTGGGCGTCGGTTCCCGTCGAGGCGGCCCACTGCCAGCCGCCGTTGTTGTTCGCGGTGTCGTGGTCGGCGAGCTTGTCACGGAACCAGTGGTACCCCTCGCGCCAGTCGATCAGGAGGTCCTTCGTCAGAAAGGAGGCGACGATCATCCGGACACGGTTGTGCATGTACGCCTCCCGACGCAGTTGACGCATCCCGGCGTCGACCACTGGGTAGCCTGTCTCGCCGTCTTTCCATGCCTGCAGCGCATCGGGGTCGTCACGCCACTCGATTTCGTTCTCGTAGGACTTGTAGTTCTCAGTGACGACCTGTGGCTCGAAGTGCAACACGTGGCTGTAGAACTCCCGCCAGGCGAGTTGTGACTGGAACTCCTCGACGGCCTCTCGCTCCTCTTCGCCCTCGGCCCGGTCGTGGGCTTCTGTCGTCGCCGCGTACACCTCGCGTGGCCCGATGGTCCCCCACGTGAGGTGGGCAGACAGCCGCGACGTGGCGTCCTCCGCGGGGTACTCGCGGGCGTCGTCGTACCGGAACACGTTTTCCTCGCAGAAGGACTGGAGGCGGTCGCGAGCCTGTGCCGTACTCGCGGGTTCGATCTCGGCCTCCGGTTCGTCGAAGCCCAACTCTGACAGCGTCGGAAGCGGTTCGCCCGCTCCGTGGTCGAGGGCGATGTCGTCGGCTCCCGGTGCGGGCGCGGGGTCGTTCTTCGGTCGGTCGCGCCACTTCTTCCAGAAGTACGTGTAGACGGAGTAGTACTCGCCGGCGTTGGTCGTGATCGACCCCGGTTCGTGGTGCAGTTCGTCCTCGTAGGTGTCGACGGTGACGCCGGTCTCCTCGAGACGGTCGCGGACGTCGGCGTCGCGCTCGCGGCCCATCCCGGTGTGACTGCGGTTCCAGACGACGCGGTCGTGGCCACGCTCCCGGGCAACTCGCGGGAGGACCTCGCGTGGGTCCCCACGCTCGACCAGGATGTCACCTCCGGCGTCGCGGTACGCCGAGCGCAGGGCGTCGAGGGCGTCGAGCATGAACGCGACGCGGGGCGGCGAACCGTGGTCGAGCACCTCGTCGTCGAAAACAAACAGCGGCGCCACCTCGTCTGCGGCGTCGTCGGCGGGCCAACCCACGCCCGCCGCGGCGGCGAGGCCGACGTTGTCGGCCACGCGCAGGTCTCGTCTGTGCCAGTGAATCGCCATACGGAGTCCAGTGTCTCGGGGCACCTGAACGTTCGTGTCTCGGTGCGCTCGAACGCGACCGTCGCCGGTCGACGCGCTCGCTCGCTGGTGACGCCGGGTATTTCCCCGCGGATGCCGTACCGACCGTATGTCCGAGACAGACGCGGACCTGCCCCGCTCCGAGACCGAGTGGCGCGAGGTCCTCACCGACGAGGAGTACGAGATTCTCCGCGAGCGTGGCACGGAGCCGAAGTTCAGCGGCGACCTCCTCGACGTCGACGGCGAGGGAACGTTCACCTGCGCTGGGTGTGGACAGGCGCTGTTCACGAGCGACGTGAAGTTCGAGTCCGACACCGGGTGGCCCTCCTTTTATAACGTGGTCAGCGAGGGGAACGTCGAGACCGAGGTCGACACCCGACACGGGATGCGCCGCGTCGAGGTGGTGTGCTCGCGCTGCGAGGGCCACCTGGGTCACGTCTTCGAGGACGGCCCGGAGCCGACCGGCAAGCGCTACTGTATCAACTCCGCCGCCCTGGAGTTCGAGTCTGAGGACTGACCCGTCGGTCGTGTGGCGGCTACTGAAACCCCGTCCGGGGCAACTGCCGCCTGTGATTACTTCTCCAGAACGAGCGCGTACCGGGGTTCGCCGGTGTTCCGGACCACCTCGCCGACGCGCCACCGGGTGCCGGCGACGACGGCACGGAACTGCGCGGGCGTGAGCATCGCCAGTCGAGTCCACTCGCCCGTCCAGGCGCCGTACCGCACGCGGAACCAGCGGCGGGCGTACGAGGCCGGCCCGTCGTCGGGCCACCGGTAGACCGCCTGGCGACTGTCGTCACCGCCCCAGTGGTCGATCGGGGCCGCCCGCTCGACCGCCCGGGGGTCCTCCAGGTCGAGAACGAGGCGACCCCCGGGTGCGGTCACGGTGTACAGGTCCGTGAGCACGGAGCGCATCCCGACGGGGTAGTCACAGACGCCTAACTGCGTGCCCAACAGCAGGACCGTGTCGACGCTCGCCCGGGAGACGGGACGGTCCGCCGCCTGGGCGACGGCGCAGTTCTCGACGCCGCGTTCGCGGGCAGTCCGCACCGCGGTGGGACTCGGGTCGACCGCCAGAACGTCGTGGCCTCGACGCTCCAGTGGGCGAGCGTGTCGGCCGGCGCCACAGCCTACGTCGAGTACTCGCCCCCTGACGCGGTCGAGCGCCGCTTGTTCGACCTCGCTCCAGTGCTCGTACTTCTCGAAGTGACGGGCCGGCTCCGCCGCCGTCACTCGGCCGTCCGGGTGGAGGTACGTCGGCGCCGTCTCCAGGCGGTCCCGGTGATAGTCGTAGACGATGCGCCCGACGACGTCCATCGCGGGCACGACAGAGTCTCCGCTGCCGAGACTGAGTCGTGGCGTCACCCGTCCGGCGACCTCGGTCCGTTCGCGCTGCGACATGCGACCGTGCTAACTGCCCACACGGAGCGGTAAGTGCCTTGTCCCAGTCCGGACGAGGCGGGAGTTAAACCAGTCCGGCTCCTACGGCGGAGCATGCCCGAGACCGGCCTGTTCAGGGTGCTCGACACGGACGACGAGCGCCTGTTGTTCGTGCCGGTCGACGACCCGACGACGACGCCGTCGGACGACCCGGTCCCCGACGAGACGACGACCTCGGACCGGGGTGACCCGACCCCAGGCGTACCCGACGTCGGTGGCGCCTCAGCGGGTGACGGCGAGGCCCCGAGTTCCGAGTCGCCCGCGCCGCCGGCCGACCGGTCGTACGACCCGGTCGCGGTGCCCCGGCGGGGACACGGCGAGGTCGACGCGACGCTGGCCGAGTTACTGCCGGGGTATCTGGTGCGGGCGACGCTGTCGTGGGCCGACCCCGACCCCCGGGTGCAGGCGGTCGAGGTGCGAAAGCGCACTCTCTTTGCCTTTGCCGACGACGTGGTGAACCTGTTCGAGGCGGCGGGAGCGACCTGGCGGGAGGCGGCGGCCCGGGGCGAGGCGATGGGGTCGCGGGTGACCCGCGGGACCGACGGTCGCCCGAACGGCGTCCTGTACGTGTTCGCGGACCCGGACGGTGTCGACCGCCTGGCGGAGTTCCGGACCGGACGACGCCCTCTAGAGCCGTTGCTCTCCCGGGTCAACGCCACTGCTCCGGACGCCGACGACCCGGGGGCAGCCTGGCGCGACGACGAGCCGTCGGTGTCGGTCGGTCCCGGCGGGATCCACGTCACCGACGAACGGCGCGCCCCGCCGGAACACGGACTCGGTCACGACCGCGAGGTGTTCGTTCTGCGGCCGGCCGACGGTCCGTTCGTCGTTGTCCTGATCGCGTTGCGAAAGGGTGGGACGCTCTCGAACACCGTGCGCGAGACCTACC
>CAZQHW010000021.1:0-13754 GCA_964593395.1 uncultured Halobacteriales archaeon | reverse complement strand
TGGTGTCGTCTTCGCCGTCGGCTTCCTCGCTCGCGACGTCGGTGTCGTCTTCGGGGGCCGAGGTCGCGTCCGGGTCGGGGGTGGTGTCGACGTGTTCGAAGACGAACACTGCGGTGTCCGCACTGTCGGGGTCCACCGAGTCGACGGTGACACTCCAGCCGTGTGCACGGGCCATCGACCGGGCGTTTGCGAGTGCGAGTCGCGTGTCGCCCTGGCCCCCGGCGTAGCCGTGGCGGAGCAGTCGCCGCGTCTCGTCGACGTCGAGGGACCCGTCGATACCGACGAGCATCGACCGGTCACAGACGCTGATCCGCACGCGGTTTGCGCCCTCCGCGTCGGCGAAGGTGAGCACGTTCCGAAGGATCTGCCAGAGTCGGGTCTCGTCGGAGACGACGATGCCGTCGGTGTCGACGACTGTCTCGACGGTGCCGTCGATGTTTGCCTGTGCGGTCCGTACCGCCTCGCTGATCCGGTTCGCGGTCGGCTCCTCGACGGTGCGACCGCGCCGCGCCAGCAGGTTCATCTCGTCGACCGCGGTGGTCATCCGCTCGGTCGCCTCCGTTATCTCCAGAACGGCGCGGTCGACGGTTTCCCGGTCGACGTCGCCGTCGACCGCCTCACCCAGCAGTTCGACGTACCCCTGGACGACCGACAGCGGGTTCCGGAGTTCGTGGGTGATCCCCGACGCGAAGTCGTCGAGTTGCTCGTTTTGCTTGCGCAGCGCGCGACGCTTCTCCTCCAGTTCGGTCACCTCGGACAACACGAGTCCCCAGCCAAGCGCCTGCGACCCGAGTTCGATGTCGACGACACGACAGAGGTAGTGACGGAGCCGACCGCCGTGGCTCACCGACAGCACGCTCCCGTCCTCAAGATCGTCGAGCGTCTCGTCGTCGGCGACCGCTGCGTTGATCCCTGCGGTCCCGCCCCCGTCGGTCGCCACCCGGTTTCGGTGGTCCTCGAGTCGGTCCGCGAGCGCGGCACTGCAGTCCTCGACCTGCCGGCCGCCGGTGACGTTCGGGAACAGCGACGTGGCCGCCTCGTTGTAGTCCAACAGTCGTTCCGTCTGGTCGACCACGAGAACGGCAGACTCGATGTCGTCGACGACCTGTTGTCGTGCGAGCGCGCCGACCGCCAGAAAGCGGTCCTCGACGACGAACAACGCGCCCACCCCGAACAGGGCGACGCCGAGGGGCTCGTAGTTCAGCCCCGGCAGTGTCCCCGTAGTGAGCGCGGCGGTCACCTCCGGCAGCAACGGCAGCGCAGCCGCGAGCGACAGCACCCACAGGGCGGTCGTGTCCGCCCTCGCGCGCTGGAAGGTCGCGAACAGCGCCGCGAACCCCAGGGTGACGACGGCGTACACGCCGGCGACCACCACCCAGTGCGCCGGTCCCGGCTGGACGGCAAAGTACTCGAAGGGCGCCTGACGCAGGTCCGCCGTGTAGTACCCGCCGTGGATCGGGTTCGTCAGTTTCACTGACACCACAAACAGATACGTCACGGCTCCGACCGTGAGCCACCGCCTGCTACGGTGGTAGTCGAGACCGGCGTACGCGGAACAGAAGTACAGCCACGCACCGACCGCCGCCAGCCCGATCACCAGCCCCCCGAGGTAGCCGACGTGGGCGATCGTCTGGTCGACCGGACTGAACAGCCGCGCCGCCTCCGTCATCGACCACACCGCGGTCAGCACGAACACCCCCGTCAGCCCCAGGCGCAACTCGTGGTCGTCAACTCGACGGGCCCGTATCGCCGCGACCGTGCAGACGCCCGCCGCCGACACGAACGCTCCGACGACGGCGATTTTGAAGCCCAGCATGGTATATCATGCACAGTTGCCCCCGAGGATTAAATAATCTGCCGGCTGTCCTGATTCTGAGAGTGACATTCCGGCGAAGCGGTACCGCTCGGGTCAGTCCCGGTCTGCCCCGACGGGTTCAATCGTCTCGCGTCGCCCGTCCAACACCTCGAACCGCTCGTCGCGCCGTCGCTCCAGCCAGGCCAGCAGTCGCTTCGCCCAGTCGAGTTTGCGGCGCTTCTCCGTGCCCACGTCGTCGTCGAGGTCCCACCCGACGAACCGGAGGCGGTCGGCGCCGAGTGCGTCCGCGACGAACGCGGCGCGGTCGCCGTCGGTGAACCCGCCGAGGTTGTGGACCGTGTCCGTGGGCGCCGCCTGCGTCGTCGGCAGCACACGGTCGGGATCGCAGTCGGACACCGTGGCCCGCATCTGGTCGCGGTTGTCGCCGTGTGCGTGGACGGCGACCGGCGTCCCCTCGCGGGTCCGTTTGGCTGCCCGCTCCGGGACACCGTCGAGGTCGGTCACCTGGAGGTCGACGGCGACTCCCGCCCGCTCCAGGCGGTCGGCGGCGTTCGAGGCGGCCACGACCCGGTCAGCGTCGCGGGCGCGGGCCACCGACGACGACAGCGACGGTCCGGGTGCGACGACGGCGACCGTCCCCGCCATGTCGAGGTCCGCGGGCGACAGCGCCGGCCCGGTGAGCCGGTCCGCGAGCAGGTCCCGTGCCGCCTCGTCGCCCGCGCGGTCGTAGCCGAAGTCCGCCAGAATGGCCTCGTACACGGGTTCGAACTCCGCAAAGCGCATCAGTCGAGAGTGACGGGGCCGTGGTCGGCGGTCACCCGCTCGTTCTCTGGGTCGAGAACGGCCCAGGACTGTCGCGGCGAGCGCTCGGCGTCGTGGAACAGGTGTTCGGGGACGACGGGCGCCGGAACGGGGTGAAAGCCACGCCCGCGCATCGCCTGGACCGTCGAGAACACGCCCGTCGGATCGCCCGTTGCGTCGTACACGTGGAACAGGCGGTCGTTCTCGCGCCGGTAGAAGTGGGTGAACCGCTCCCGGTCCGGCCCGGGACAGGAGAGCGTCTCGACGCCGTCCAGGGTGGTGACCCGCTCGTCGTCGGCGGCAAGTGCGAGCCGCCTGCGGTCCGCGCCTGCCCGGTCTCTCGACCCGTCTGCGGGTTCCTCGTGCCACTCGAAGGTGGGCCTGGGGTGTGGACGCTCCCTGACGACGTGGAGGGCGAGGCCACCCTCGGCGAGGTGGACGCGGTCACTGCCGGTGTGGAAGGTGCGCTCGCCGGTGTCGGTCTCGGCGCGGGCCATCGGCGGGTCCGCCAGGGCGTCGTGCAGGTCCGCCGCTATCGCGCTGTCACGGCCGACCAGCAAGGCGACACGGTTCCGGGCGGCGGCACGAGCCACGACGCTCGCGGCGGCGTGTGGGTCGGCGTCGTCCAGGACCGTCACCTCGACCGGCGCGGGCGACCCCGCGAGTGGCGTCGCCGTTGCCCTGGGGTGGGCGACCGGCAGGTCGTCGTCCGATACCTCGTAGCCGAACCGCTCGCAGGCCGCACGACCAGCCGCGAGCGGGGCTCGATCACTCATCGGGCGTGGTTCGGTCCGGGGCCTCATATGTCTCCCGTCGGGCGCCGCCACGTCGCCCTCGCCAGGACCCGGTGTGCCTTTGTCGGTCGCCGTCCTCGCGCCGGTATGGAGGTGTACGGTCTCGTCGGCGACCCGGTCGACCACTCGCTGTCGCCGCCGATGCACGAGGCAGCCTACGAGGCGACCGGACTGGACGCCCGCTACGTCACCTTCGGCGTGGCGGGCGCGGACCTGGCTGCCGCCGTCGAGGGCGCCCGAGCGCTGGGGGTGGCAGGGCTGAACGTCACCGTCCCGCACAAGGAGCGAGTGCTCGACCTCGTCGACCCCGACCCGTTGGCGGCACGGATCGGCGCGGTCAACACCGTCGACTTCGGGGACCGGGTGACGGGGCACAACACAGACGCGGCGGGCGCACGGCGGGCGCTGCGGGCTGCCGGCGCCGACCTGTCGGGGGCGACGGCGGTGGTCGTCGGCGCCGGCGGTGCGGGCCGGGCGGTCACCGTCGGACTGTTGGACGCCGGCGCGCGGGTCCGGGTCGCGAACCGGACCGTCGAGCGGGCCGAGACACTCGCCGCGGATCTTCAGGCCGGCGGGGCGGCCGACGGTGCGGCGAGTGCGGCGCCGGGCGGCGAGTCCGACGCCCTGGACGGGACGGTGCCTGTGAGCGCGCACCCGCTGTCGGCGCTCGACTCGCTGCTCTCGGACGCGACGGTGCTGGTCAACGCCACCACGGTCGGGATGGAGGAGGACCGCTCGCCGGTGCCCGCGGCGGCGCTCCACGGCGAGTTGACCGTTCTCGACGCGGTGTACCGGCCGCTCCGGACCCGGCTCCTGCGGGACGTCGAGCGGGCCGGCGCCCGCACCGTCGACGGGGGGCGGATGCTGGTCGAGCAGGGGGCGGCCGCCTTCGAGCGCTGGACCGGCCTAGACGCGCCGACGAGAGCGATGGAGACGGCGCTGTACGACCGGTTGGAGTGACCCGACCGAGGAGGGCGGGATCGAGCGACGGAGCCGGGCTTAAGTGGGCGGGGAGTGTAGAAAGGGGCGATGGGCCTGTTCGAGAAACTGAAGTCGCTTCTCGGGCTCGAGAGCGACGGCGAGTCCACGACCGACGACCGCGACGTCGGCATCACCGTCGAGCGCGAACGCGGCGAGGGCACCGCGAGCACGCGCAGACACGACGCCGACGACGAGGCTGGCGACACCGGGGGAGCCGCGGGGTCGACGCCGGCGGGACCGGCCGGGGGAGTCTCGGCGTCGGACGCGGCTGCGACGACCGGGTCGGAGTCGGACACTGCCACGGCGAGTGGCGCCGCGCCGACGCCCGACTCCGCCGCCGAGAGCACAGACACTGACACTGACACCGACGACGACGGGCGCCGGGTCCCTTCGGAGGCAGTCGACGTTATAAAGGGAATCGGCCCCACCTACGCCGGGCGACTCTCCGGCGCCGGCATCGAGACCGTCGATGACCTCGCCGCGGCCGACGCCGCCGACGTGGCCGACCGCGCCGACGTCCCCGAGGGACGACTCGAAGACTGGATCGAGCGCGCACAGAACCGGGCGCGGTGACCACGGTGGGTGAGCGGATCGCTGCTCTCTCCGAGGTCCCCACCGACTCGACGCTGCTGTTTCGGGTGAGCGATGACGGCGAGGAGCGCGAGGTCGTTCTGGCGCGGGCACCGGCCGGGGAGACGGCTCCGGGGGGTGGCGGCGACGGCGATGGCGACGGCGACACCGACGCTGGCCGGCCCGCCCCGATGGACACCGACGAGTCCCCGGTGTCCGTCGTCGCCTGGCTCAACCAGTGCCAGCACTTCACTCACATCCCGCTGGACAAGGGGTCGGGGGCCCCGGTCCGTGGCGACGAGGTGGTGTGTGCGAACCACGGCGCGATGTTCGCCCTCGACACTGGCCGGTGCACGTTCGGTCCCTGTGAGGGCGCCTACCTGACGGGGGTGGACGTGGCAATCGACAACGGCGACGTGGTGCTCGCCGACCAGGCGTACGACTACCTCGGGCGCGGCCCCGCAGCGGACGACGGCGACCTGACGTCCACCTCGAACGTGGAGTTCTGACGCGGTCGGCCGGGACCGCGGTCACTAAGTTCGCCCGGCCCCGAGTGCCGTCGATGACAGAGGCGGTCGACGAGAGCCTCCGACGGCGGACGTGGCGACTCCTGCAACCCGGCGAGGTGTCACTGAACGGGGCCATCGTCCGCACCAACCTCGAGAGTGACGACGACATCGCCATGCACGAGGCCACCCTGGCGGTGGGCGAACTGATCGCCGACCGTGCGGGTGTCGACCCGACCGATCACTACGTCTACTCCGGGGTCGACGACCCGGAGTTCGCCTCGAACCAGCACCAGGGACGCCGCGTCGAGGACGACGAGTTCGTCTGGGAGTGCCAACAGCTGCTCCGTGGGGGCACCTTCGACCTGGTGTTCTACTACCGCGCCGACACGGACCACGAGGCGGTTCTCGACGACGTTCGCGACGCTGGCTACGAGGTGACCGGCGTGCGCGGTGACGCCGCCTTGGACGAAGTGACAGAGTCCTGACGCCGTTGTCCGGTGTCGTGGTACTTATCACACTCGGCGCCCGACGTGAACTCATGTTTCGGTCCGGTCGTAGACCTGGGCCGGGTTCGTCGGCGCCGGTCTCCGCCCGGGGGGTGCGGCGGTCCGATGGCACGGGCACGACCGAGGGGGGTGAGCGAGCGTGACGGCACCTACCGGCGTGGTCTCCGGGGTACGGGTCACACACGAACACGCCGACGTCGACACCGTCTCTGCGGCCGGCAGCGGCGACGTCAGGAGCGACATCGACGCGCTGTTGACCCACGACGACGTCCGGGAGGCGTACGCCCTGCGGACGTGCAACCGGAGCGAGGCGTACGTCGTCACCGAGGAGGCGACGGCGGCCCGCCCGGCGCTAGAGGAGTTCGTCGCCGAAGTGCCGGCGTCAGCGGTGGTCCGCACCGGCCACGAGAACAGCATCCGTCACCTGCTGCGGGTCGCCGCCGGCCTGGAGTCGATGGTGCTTGGCGAGCACGCCGTTCTCGGGCAGGTCCGCACGGCCTACGAGACCGCCCGCGGCGTCGGCGGTGTCGGCCCCGTTCTGGAGGAGGTGGTGCCGAAGGCGATCCACGTCGGCGAGCGGGTTCGCTCCGAGACGGCGATCAACGAGGGAGCGCACTCACTCGGCAGCGCCGCCGTCCGCTTTCTCGAGGACCGGGTCGCACTCGGAACGGCGACGGTGCTCGTCGTCGGCGCCGGCGAGATGTCCTCGACGGTCGCCCGGTGGCTCGACGACCACGACGTCGAGCGGGTCGTCGTCGTCAACCGGTCGCTCGACCGCGCCGCCGACTTGGCCGCGGACCTCGAGACCGACACGGTGGTCGCCCCGATGGACGACCTCCCCGAACACCTCGCGACTGCCGACGCGGTCGTGGCGGCGACGGGTGCCTCCGACCCGGTGATCGACGTCGGTACCGCCTTGGCGGCCGGCATCGCCGGTGACGATGGCCCTGCCTGCATCGTCGACATGGGCCAGCCCCGTGACGTCGCCTCTCGCGTCGACGAGGTGGAGGGCGTGTCGGTGCACGACCTGGACGACCTCGAGAGCGTGACCGGACGGACTCACGAGCGTCGCCGTCGGGCGGCCGAGGCGGCCGAGACGACCGTCGAGGAGGAACTCGACCACCTCCTCGAACGGTTCAAGCGCAAGCGTGCCGACGAGGTCGTCGCCGCGATGCACGAGAGTGCCGACCGCGTGAAGCGACGCGAACTCGAGACCGCGCTGGGGAAGTTGGAGACCCAGGGTGACCTGACCGACGAGCAACGTGAGACAGTAGCGGCACTCGCCGACGCCCTTGTCGGACAACTGATGGCCGCCCCGACAAAGAGCCTGCGCGAGGCCGCCGGCGAGGACGACTGGGAGACGATCGCCACGGCGATCCGCCTGTTCGACCCGGAGTTCGGTGCCGAGCCTCCCGAGTTCGTCGACCTCCCGGACGCGGTGCGGGCCGACGCCGCTGACGACGACCCCTGAGTAGCCGGAAGGACAACCGTTTTGCCGGTCGGTGCGCTCGTGCGGTGTATGGCCGATCTGCTCCCCGACGACGAGATCGCCGAGCGACTCCCCCAGCACTGGGAGCGTGACGGCGACGAGATCGTCCGCACCTTCTCGTTCGACGAGTACCTCCGTGGCGTGAACTTCGCGCAGATGATCGGCGAGATAGCCGAGGCGCAGTTCCACCACCCGACGATCGAGATCCGGTACAAGGAGGTCGAGGTCCGGTTCACCTCCCACGAGGCCGGCGGCATCACCGAGGAAGACATCGAGATGGCGAGACTGGTCGACAACGAGTCGGGTGACGCCGAGGCTGACGACCCGCTGTAGCCCGCAAGACACTTATCGAGCGATCGGTTACGACAGCATCCGATGGATGGCGCCGAGACGACGCCCGACGACGCCGCCGCGTGGCAGCCGACGCCTCCAGGTGCGCCACCGGAGTACGACTTCTGGGTGTTCGACCTCGACGGCACCCTGGTGGACGTGCCCCACTCCTACGCCCGGGAGGTGTTCGACGACGTCGGCGACCGACTGGACTGTGCCTTCTCCGACCGGGAGGTGACCACCCTCTGGCACGGTCTGCGTGGCTCGCGCAACGACACCCTCCGCACAAAGGGGCTCGACCCCGAGCGGTTCTGGACCGCCTTTCACGAGGTCGAGAGCCCACGGGACCGGGCCGAGGTCGCCTACCTTCACGACGACGCCGCCTTTGTCGCCGACCTCGACGTGCCGGTCGGGATCGTCACTCACTCACAGGAGTACCTCGCGAAGCCCGTTCTGGACGCCGTCGGGATCCGCGACTGGTTCGACGCCGTTGTCTGCTGTAACGAGGAACTGGGCTGGAAGCCGGACCCCGCTCCCGTCCACCGCGCGCTCTCGCAGATGGGTGTCGCCGAGGTCGCCGGCGCAGACGCCGCCGCCGACGGCGGCACCGGTCGCGGCGTCCTCGTCGGCGACGGTCCGAGCGACGTCGGCGCCGCCTGGAACGCCGGTCTCGACGCCGTCCACGTCGAACGTCACTCCCCCGTCGTCCGGGGCCAGTGTGTCCGCGCCGACTACCGCGTCACCGACATCGACGACCTCTACTGCGACTGATTCGCTACTCCTCTCGGCTATCGCCGCTCTCGTAGCCCGGCAGCGTCGCGACTCGCTCCCGGAAGGACGCACCCGACAGCGCCGCGGCGAGCGCGTCCACTCCCGGCTTCGACCGGCGCTCCGGGTTCGCGAGCACTCGTACCGACTGCTCGCCAAGCGGGACGAACCCCAGGCCGAGTCGCTCGGCGGTCGCCCGCAGACCGACGCCGGCGTCCGCCCGGTCGGCGAGCACCCGCCGTGCGGGACTCTCCAGGCCACGAGTCTCGGACTCGAAGCCGTCGACCGCCCCGACCGCGTCGTGGCGGTCGATTCCCCGCTCGTCCGCGTGGTCGGCGACCAGTCGGGCGAGACTCGTCCGCAGTCCCGACTCCGGACCGCGGTTCGCCAGCCGCAGGTCCCGGTCGACGAGGTCGGTAACGCCCTCGACGCCGTCGGGGTTCCCCGCCGGGACCACCAGCCCCCACTCCCGGCGCCAGGCCGAGAGCGTCGGGTGGTCCCCGTCGCCGTCGTCGGCGCCCGCGCCACCAGGACCGGCGACCACGACGGCGTCGGCGACGCGCTGTCGCAGGCGCTCCCGGCCGCCGCGAGTTCCGACCGCGAGGAACCGGGCGTCCACCTCGTCGAGCGCCGCCCACAGCGCGGGGTCCGACTCGCCGACCACCAGTGTCCCCGGCACCGGCGTGTCCGGCGAGAACAGTTCGACGGTGACCCGCTCGCCCGCCGCCAGGCGGTCCACGTCGACCGGCATCTCGACCACGCCGTCGGCGTTCGTCAGCGAGGTGACCGCGCCGCTACCCTTGTCGACGGGGTAGACCAGCGGGCCGTCGGCCCCCTCGACGACCGCCACGGCCACGAGTCGACGCCGTGGCCCCTCGAACGTCTCCGGAACGGCCATCTCGCCCTCCATGCTGGCCGTCGCCGGTTCCGGGAGGCCGGCGGCGTCCCGCAGCGCCGGCGCGACGAAGGTGCGAAACGTCGTCAGCGCCGACACCGGGTAGCCCGGGAGGCCGACCACGCCGGCACCGCCCGCGTCACCCGAGACACGCCCCACGAGAACGGGCTTGCCCGGTTTCACCGCCGCGCCGTGCAACAGTAGCTCGCCGTTGTCGGTCACGGTCTGGCGGAGGGTGTCCTCCTCGCCGACGCTGGTCGCCCCCGAGGTCAGCACCAGGTCGCAGTCGTCGGCCGCCGCCCGGACCGCCTCGGCGACCGCCGCCGGGTCGTCACCGACCCGCTCGCGGACGTCTGCTGCCCCTCCTGCTGCCCCCACAGCGGCCGCGACGGTCTCCGTGTTCACGTCGTGTATCTGGCCGGCCCGGTGGTCGAGGGCCCCGCCTGGCGGGATCAGTTCGTCGCCGGTCGGGACGATCCCCACGCGGGGGCGGCGTCGCACGGGCACCCGGTCTGCACCGAGAGCGGCCAACAGGCCGATCTCGCGCTCGGTGAGCCGGGTGCCGGGTCCGAGTGCCCGTTCCCCCGCCGCCACGTCGGCGCCGGCGGGAGCGACGTTGCCGCCGACACCGACCGTCTCCCGGACGAGGACCGTCTCGTCGCGCTCGGACACCGACTCGACGGGCACCATCGCGTCCGCGCCGGGTGGCATGACCGCTCCCGTGGCGATCCCCGCGGTCTCGCCGGGGTCGAGCGCCACGTCGGGCCGTTCGCCCGCCGACACGCGGCCGACGACGGACAACTCGACCGGGGCACCGTCGGTGTCCGCCGCTCGAACGGCGTACCCGTCGAGCGCGGAGCGGTCGAACCCCGGCACGTCCACCGCCGCGGTGACTCGCTCGGCGAGGACGCGTCCACGGGCGTCTCGCAGCGGGACCCGCTCCGTGCCGGCGTCGAGGTCGAGGTCGGCGACTGCCTCGTGGACCGCTTCCGGCGGCGAGAGGTCCCGGAGGTCGGTGCGACTCATGGCGTTTGCCTCCGCGTGTCGGCGTGGCTCATGGCCCGCGGTTCGACGCGGCGATAAAAAGGTGCGCGGTCGCTCGACCGGCGTGGGCGGCGTCTGAAAGTGTCGGTCGGCGGCGAGACGAACTCGAACGGCCCGAACTACGCGAGAATGGACTCCGCGACGCTCGCCAGTTGCGAACCGTCGGCGTCTTTCAGGCGCTTGTCGGTGATGGTGAGCCGCTGGCGCGGCCGGCCGACGTCGACGGGCACTTTCTCCGTGCCGATCAGGCCGGTGTCCTCCAGTTCGTTCTTCATGCGACTGAAGGTGGCCTTCGAGGCGACGCCGACGTCCTCGCCCCAGCGGGAGATGTCGTAGAACAACTCCTCGTTCTTTGCGGCGACCAACAGCGAGATAGTGACCTCGTCCAGGCCGTCACCGTTGCCACGGGCGGTCTCTAGCGACGAGAGCACCTGCGAGAAGTCTTTCTGTGCCTCGGCGCCGAGGTCCTTGTCGAGTGTCTCGCGGACACGGGAGATGGGCGGCGTGCGGAGGGTGTAGTCGTCGGCGGCCTCCCAGGCGTGGCCGTAGGCGTCGTGTGCGCCGTCGACGAAGGTCCCGTCGTCGGTCTCCAGTCCGCCCATGCGGCCGCCGGCGTCGACCAGCGCCACGACGCTGTCCTCGGTGACGACGACGGAGTTCGCCGGGGCGTCCTCGACGGTCTTCACCTCGAGAACGCCGTCGACGATCAGGTCCGCGGCGCCGCTGGCGACGATGAAGTCGTCCATCACGTCCCGCAGGAGTTTCTTCTCCGCCAGGAGCCGGATCGTCGGCGGTGACTCTACCTCGCCGGCGGCCTCGACGACCTCGCGGACCGACTCTTCGCCGGGGTTAACTACGTACACCTGGTCGTTGGCCGCTCCAAACACGTCGCGGAGTATCTGCCCAATCTGCCCGTCGAGTAAATTCGATCCCATTGGTACACGAAAGACAATAACCGCTTACCACTTAATATTGTCGCCCGTTCTTCGGTACTTACACCTGAAAACAGAAATTAGGCGTCTTGGCGTCCGAAACAATTAATTAACTACCGCTGTCGTGGTTAACTGACTGGCTTCGTACAAACAAACTCACAGCTACGGCGGTCAGTCGGACCCGACGGCGGCAGTCAGGCCAGGAACACGTGACGCGGGCGGTCGGCGAGGACGTCGCGGCCCCAGTCGACGGTCTCGGCGAACGCCTCACTCCGGAAGAACCCGGTGGCGTCCTCCTGGGAGTCCCACCGGGAGGCGATGAACATGTCCTCGGGGGTCTCGCGGTTCAGCATGAGGTCGGTCCTGATGTGCCCGTCCATCTCCCCGAGCAACTCGAGTACCTCGTCGAACTTGTCGTGGAAGTCCTCCCGGTAGCCGGGTTCGACCGTGTAGAACATCCCCATCGTCCCCCAGGTGTCGCCGTCGGCGTCGTCGCCCGCCTGGCGAACGACGCCCGGCAGGTCAGAGAGAAACCCACCTGCGGTGTCGGCCGCGCTCTCGGTCTCCCAGACGGACGCGACCGCCGACAGCGGGTTGTCGTCGTCGCGGCGCTCGTACACCGCCGTCTTGCGGTGTGTGCCGTAGTGGTCGAAGTTCGCACGCAGGCCCTCGACTGCCTCGAACAGTTCGTCCGGGTCAGCCTCGGAGTAGACGACGACGGCGTACACCTCCTCGCCGTGTGGCTGGCCGGCGTACACGCCGATGTCGGCGAGTTCACCCCGGATGTCGCCCTCGTCGGTCTCCTCGCCGGCCAGGTGGGCGCCACCCCCGCCATCGCCGGCGTCGCCGGCGTGTGGCGACCCACCGCCGTGTGGCCCGGCCCCACCGCCACCGCCGGTGTCGGCGTCGCTGTCGACCCAGTCCGGCGGCCCTCCACCGCCACTGGCGGCGTCAGTCGCCGGCGCCACGCCCCGGTCAGCGTCGTCGGCCGGCACCGCCTCGCCGGTCAGCAGTGGCCGGAGGTCCTCCGGGGCGATCAACTGGCCGACGTAGAACGGTCCAAAGTCAGCGAACTGCGACGAGGAGCGGTCGAACCGCATCTCGTACAGCAGGCGTTTTATGTGGGCGGCGTCCTGCGCGAACAGGGTGACACCCCACTCCCAGTCGTCCAGTCCGATCGACGAGGTGACGACCTGCGAGACCTTGCCGGCGTAGTCTTTTCCGATCTCGCCGTGGTCCTCCATGTGCTCGGCACGCTCCTCGAACGGGAGGTCGTACCAGTTCTGCTCGGGGTCCCGGCGCTTGTCCATCGGGTAGAAACAGACGTAGTCCGCGTCCGGCACCGACGGCTCGAGTCGCGACTGGATGTACCGCTGGAGCCCCGTCTCGGCCTCACCCGTGAGAGCGGCCTCGAGGTCGACGTTGTACCCCGACGCCTCTGCGACGGAGACGTACGACGTCGTCCGTTCGGTGAACTCCGCGAAGGCGGTGCGCTCGAACTGTCGCTCTATGGCGTTCAACTCGTCGAGCGTCGGCCTGAGGTGCATCACCATCAGGTCGGCCTTGTGCCCGGTGACCGAGACGACCGCCGACTCCCCCTCTGTCGGGTCGGCAGTGTTCCGGAGGTACTCGATCCCCTCTCGCGTGGCGCGTTCGCGCTCCCGGGTCGGTGCCGACCGCCAGGCCGACCAGTCGACCCGTCGGAAGTCGTGGAGGGCGTACCACCCCTCTGCCGTCTCCGGCGGCTCTCTGCTGTCCATACCCTCGCAAGGGGACGGAGCAGAATGGGGCTTGTGGTCCCCGGCGACACCCCACGCTCTCTCTTTACTGGCGGCCGATCGAAGCGCCAGAACGTCGGTCTCCGGAAACGATTTCCCGCCGCGTTCCCAAAGGTGAAAGGAATGCGAAAGAGCGGCCCGCCAAAGGGACTGATCGCCTACCTCGTCCTCGAACTCCTCGAGGAGAAGCCCCGCTACGGCTACGAGATACTGAAAGAGATTGAGGACATAAGCGGTGGCCACTGGGCGCCCTCCTACGGCTCTGTGTACCCGATCCTCTACAAGTTCGAGGAGGAGGGGTGGGCGGAGCGCATCGAACGGGCTGACGAACCGGATCGTAAGTACTTCGAACTGACCGAGGCTGGCGCCGACGAACTCGAGGACCGTCGCGAGGAGTCCGCCGGCGACGCTCGTGAGTTCGCGGACGTCATCCTCGGCTTCTACCACGTGTACGTCGCCTTCGCCAGCGACGACCGCTTCCAGGTGCCGGACATTCCCGGAGAGTGGCGCTACGACCGACTGTTCTCGTCGTGGATCGTCG
>CAZQHW010000020.1:288-22061 GCA_964593395.1 uncultured Halobacteriales archaeon | reverse complement strand
CCGGCGGCGTGGGAGACGACCCGCGGCTCGGAGGACGTGACGATCGCGGTCGTCGACACCGGCGCCGACTACGAGCACCCGGACCTGCGCGAGCAGTTCCGCGACGACCCCGGGCGGGACTTCGTCGACGGCGACGACGACCCGATGCCCGGGCCTCGGGAGGACCACGGCACTCACGTCGCCGGTCTGGCCGCCGCGACGACCGGCAACGGGACCGGTGTCGCCGGCACGAGCAACTCCGAACTGATCAACGCTCGCGTGTTGGGCGGTCGCGGCGGCAGCGCACAGAGTGTCGCCGACGGTATCCAGTGGGCCGCGGACGAGGGCGCGGACATTATCAACCTCTCGCTGGGCGCGAGTCGGCCGTTCGACACCGTCGAGAGCGCCGTCAGCTACGCCCGGGACCAGGGTGTGGTCGTGATCGCCGCCGCCGGCAACTCGAGTACGTCTGATCCGCACTACCCCGCCTCCTACGAGGGCGTCGTCGGCGTCTCTGCCGTCGACGACAGCGAGAGTCTCGCCCGGTTCTCGAACTTCGGTGACTACATCGACGTGACCGGTCCCGGCGTCGAGGTGCTGTCGACGTGGCCCGACGGCGAGTACAACCGCATCTCGGGCACGTCGATGTCCTCGCCGGTCGTCGCCGGCGTGGCGGCGCTCGGACTCGCGGCGTACCCGAACCTCTCGGCGACGGAACTGCGCAACCGCCTGAAACAGACCGCAAGCGACATCGGTCTCCCCGAGTCCGAACAGGGCGCCGGCCAGGTCGACGCCGCCGCAATCGTCGAGGGCGGCACCGGTGGTGGTGGCGGCGGTGGCGGCGGCTCCGGCGAGCCCCCGGTGCCGGACGTGACCGTCTCCACGAGGAGCCCCTCGACCGGCGAGACGGTCGAGTTCGACGGCTCGCTGTCGTTTGCGGTCGAGGGTGTCGTCGAGTCTCACGAGTGGGCGCTGGGCGACGGCACGACGAAAAGCGGCGCGACGGTCGAACACGCCTACGCCGAGGCCGGCGAGTACACCGTCGAGATGACCGTCACCGCAAGCACGGGCGGCAGCGCGACCGAAAGCACCACGCTCACCGTCGACGGTGAGCCGGTCGACGACCCCGGGACGCCCGGTTCCCCCGGCGGTTCGTGTGGCGACACGGTGGAGACGACCACCGAGTCGGGGAGCCTGAACGGCGCCGGCGACACGGCGTCGTTCGCCTACGAGACCCAGACGACCGAGCCCTGTAGCGTGACGGTGTCGCTGTCGGGCGGGTCGGGCTCCGACCTCGACCTGTACCTGACCCACGACGGCTCGACGCCGTCGTCGTCGAACTACGACCAGCGCTCGTGGACGTTCGGCTCCGACGAGGAGATAGCGGTCGACCAGTCGGCACTCGCCGAGGACGCCGAACTGGGGATCACGGTGTCCTCGTACACCGGCGGCGGCGACTACCAACTCACCATCGAGGAGTCGGGCACGGGCGCCGACGGCGGGGGCGGCGATGACCCGGCCGACCCTGGCGGGCCGGGCGACGGCGACCCCGACAACGAGGCGCCGATCCCGCGGATCAACGCCGAGGCGCGGTCGGCGCCGGTCGGCGAGCGACTCGGCTTCGACGCCATCATCGCCTCGGACCCGGACGGTCGGGTCGCCGCCTACGAGTGGGAGTTCGGTGACGGCACGACCGACACGGGCGTCATCGCCGAACACTCGTACGCCGACCCCGGCGAGTACACGGTCTCGCTGACGGTCACCGACGACGCGGGTACGAGCGCCACCGAGAGCGTCACCGTCACGATCGGCGACGGTGGGGGCGGTGGCGGCCAGCCGGGTGACCCGGGTGCCCCCAGTGGTCCCGGCACCTCCTGTGGCGCCGCCCGCGTCACGGACTCGATGACCGGCCAGCTGTCGACCTCGTTCGACGACGCCAGCTTCGCCTACCAGGCCGAACTCGACGACCCCTGCCAGGTGACGGTGTCGCTGTCCGGTCCCGCAGACGCCGACTTCGACCTGTTCGCGACCGACGACGGCTCACAGCCCGACTCGTTCAACTACGACCGCTCCGCCACCACGCCGGACAGCAACGAGCAACTCGTCTTGGACTCCGTGACGGCCGGCCAGGAGATCGGTCTCATGGTCCAGTCCTGGGACGGCACCGGCGGGTTCACCTTGGAGATCGAGGAGCTCGGAAAGTAACGGTCATTCTTTCGGCAACTTTTCTGTCTAATTTTCTCGCGTCGTTTCGTCTCTGTCTCGCACGACGGACAACGGTTAATAAACCGTCGCTCGTCTAGCGCCGACGGAGCGGCCCGGAGCGGCGCTGTCATGCATCTTTGCTAACTCAAATCGTAAAATGTGGGCTTGAACAAGAAAATTTAAAAAGGGGATACCCGTTCTATTCGTCTGACATGGGGAGTGATACGTTCGTAGACAGACGCACGTTCCTGCAGTCCGCCGGCGCGGCCGGTGGTGTACTGGCGCTGACCGGCGTCGGGTCGGCACAGGAGCGAACGGACCAGTACGAGATGCTCGTCGGGGTCTCCTCGGGCGCCGACATGAACGAGATTGAGACGACGATGCCCACGAAGGGTGAGGTCGTCCACCGCAACGAGACGCTGCGGTACATGACCGTCGCCATGGACCCGGACTCGTCCTGGGTCGACCGGGTCGAGGTCGAGAGCCAACTCGCCGACATGGAGGGCGTGCGTTACGTCGAGGAGAACCGGACGTACGAGACGTTCGCGGTCTCGCCCGAGGAGGTCGAGACGGCCCTGGAGGCGAACGACCCCCGCCTCTCGGACCAGTACACCCCACAGCAGGTGAACGCGCCGGCGGCGTGGGACACGACGCTTGGCTCCGACGACGTGACGATCGGTATCGTCGACACGGGCGTCGACTACGAACACCCCGATCTGCGTGACCGCTTTCCCGAGGACCCGGGCCGGGACTTTGTCGACGACGACGAGGACCCCGCCCCCGAGAACGGCTTTCTGTTCGAGGAGAACCACGGCACGCACGTCGCGGGGATCGCGGCGGCGACGACGAACAACGGCGAGGGCGTCGCGGGGGTGAGCAACTCGACGCTCATCAGCGCCCGGGCGCTCGGAACTCGTGGGTCGGGATCGCTCGACGGCATCGCCGACGCCGTCCAGTACGTCACCGACCGCGGCGCCGACGTGATCAACATGTCTCTCGGCGGCGGCGGCCCTTCGGACACCCTGCAAAACGCCGTCAGTTACGCCGCCGACAACGACGCCCTCGTGATCGCCGCCGCGGGCAACAGCGGCCAGGAGGAAAAACAGTACCCCGCCGGCTTCGAGGAGGTCGTCGCCGTCTCTGCCGTCGACGACGGCGAGAACCTGGCGAGTTTCTCCACCTTCGGGGACCACGTCGAGGTCACCGCCCCAGGCGTCGACGTGCTGTCGACGTGGCCCCAGGACACGCAGTACGACCGTATCTCGGGCACGTCGATGTCCTGTCCGGCGGCGACCGGCGTGGCCGCGCTGGGCAAGGCCGCCTACCCGAACCTCTCGGCGACGGAACTGCGCAACCGCCTGAAACAGACCGCAAGCGACATCGGCCTCCCGGCGAACGAGCAGGGCGCGGGTCAGGTCGACGCCGCCGCAATCGTTGAGGGTGGCACCGGCGGCGGTGGTGGTGGCGGCGAGGACGCGCCGGTCCCCGAGATGGTCGTGGACTCGCGGACGCTCTCGACCGGCGAGGCCGTCGAGTTCGACGGGTCGCTCTCCTTTGCGTTCAACGGCGTGATCGAGTCCCACGAGTGGCGGTTCGGCGACGGAACGACAAAAAGCGGCGCGACGGTCGAACACGCCTACGCCGAGGCCGGTGAGTACGCCGTCGAGATGACCGTCACCGACAGCACGGGTGCCTCGGCGAGCACCTCGACGACCGTGACCGTCGAGGGCGACCCCGTCGAGGACCCTGGCGGCTCCTGCGGTGACGTCGTGGAGACGACCACGGAGACGGGCACCCTCGACGGCGCGGGCGGTACGGCGTCGTTCGTCTACGAGACCCAGACGACCGAGCCCTGTAGCGTGACGGTGTCGCTGTCCGGTCCCTCGCGAACGGACTACGACCTCTACCTCTCGCACGACGGCTCGACGCCCACGGCGACGAACTACGACCAGCGCTCGTGGACGTTCGGCTCCGACGAGGAGATAGCGGTCGACGAGCAGGCACTGTCCGCGGACGCGGAACTGGGCGTCATGGTGTCCTCGTACTCCGGCGGCGGGCAGTACGAACTCGTCGTCGAGGAGTCCGGCACGGGCGCCGGCGGCGGTGGCGGCGACGACCCGACGGACCCGGGCGACCCGGGAGAGCCGGGTGACCCGGGTGAGCCAGGTGAGCCAGGTGGCTCCTGCGAGGCGGCCCGTGCGACCGACACGATGGCCGGCCGACTCGACGCCGCGTTCGGGGAGGCGACGTTCGTCTACGACGCCCAACTCGACGACCCCTGCCAGGTGACGGTGTCGCTGTCCGGTCCCACGGACGCCGACTTCGACCTGTTCGCGACCGACGACGGTACCGAACCTGACTCGTTCACCTACGACCACGCGGCGACGACGCCGGACAGCAGTGAGCAACTGACGATCACGGACCCGAGCGCCGACCAGTCGTTCGGGGTGATGGTGCAGTCGTGGTCCGGGGCCGGCGACTTCGAGGTCCAGGTCGAGGAACTCGGCCGGCGCTGACTGTCCGGCCGGTCTCTACTCCCGCCCCCCCGTGTTCGGGGCGACACTCGTCCGGCAACGACCAGCGACGCGGCTCACCCCTCGGCGTCGGTTCCGTCGTCGACGACGACGGCGTCGTGGGCGGCGTTCGCCAGGGCGTCAGAACGACCGTACTCGCCGGGGGCGATCGCGAGCGTCCGCAACCCCCGGCCGGCGGCGGCCTCGAGAACGGGCTTGAAGTCGGTGTCCCGGGAGGCGACGGCGAGTACGTCCGCCCTGCCGTCGGCGGCGACGGCGGCGGCGTCGGTGGCGAGTCTCACGTCCACGTCGCCGCTCGTGACCACCACCTCGAACCCCCGCGCCTCGCCCGCCTGGATCAGGCCGGGCGTGGCGTGTTCGTCGAGGTAGAGACGGGCGAGGGCCAGTCGTCCGGACGCCTCGCCCGCCGCCCGCACGTCGTCGAGGTCGACGTCGAACTCCTCGCGCAGGACGTTCGGCCCGTCGACGAACAGCGCCACGCGGCTCGTGTCGTCCGCGTCGGAACCGCCGAACGGCCAGGGCCAGGGCACACCCAGCGGTACGACCGACTCCCGGATATCGGTGGTGGTCCTGGCCGGTCGACCGCTCCGCGACGCCCATGGTCACGGCCGCCGGGAGCGGAAGCTACTTGCCCGCGGGCGTCGCCCGGGCGAGCATGACCCGCAGACCGCCACTCGCCTCGCGCCACGACGACGACGGCGCCTCGTTCACCGACTTCGGCGGCTGGGAGATGCCAGTCGAGTTCGACTCCATCCGCACCGAGCACCGGGCGGTCCGGGAGTCCGCGGGCGTGTTCGACGTCTCACACATGGGCCAGGTCGCCGTCACCGGGCCCGACGCGGCGACACTCACCGACCGCCTGGTGACGAACGACCTCGCCGGCGCCGACGCTGGCGACGCCGTCTACGCCGCGATCACCGACGAAGAGGGGGTGATGCTCGACGACACCGTCGCCTACCGCCGTCCAGAGGACGTGTTGTTCGTCCCCAACGCCGGCCACGACGCCGACGCCACGGAGCGCTGGCGTGAGCACCGCGACGCCTGGGGCCTGGACGCCACGGTCGAGAACCGCACCGAGGAGACGGCGATGTTCGCACTCCAGGGGCCGGACGCGGTGAGCGTGGCGACCGACATCGGCGAGGCGGGGATCGCAGAACTCGCGCGGTTCGAGGCCGACCACTTCGCGGTGGCCGGCGTCGAGGCGTGGGTCGCCCGCACGGGCTACACCGGGGAGGACGGCGTCGAGGTGGTGGTGTCCGCAGACGAGGCGGCGACGGTCTGGGGCGCCGTCCGCGACGCCGGGGTGCAACCCTGCGGTCTCGGGGCGCGGGACACGCTCCGCCTGGAGGCCGGTCTGTTGCTGTCAGGCCAGGACTTCCACCCCGACGACAACCCCCGCACCCCACTGGAGGCGGGCGTCGGGTTCGCGGTCGACCTCGACGGCGAGTTCGTCGGGAGCGACCGCCTGCGCGAACAGGACGAGGCCGGTGTCGAGGAGCGACTCGTCGGTCTGCGACTGCTCGACCGGGGCGTCCCCCGGCACGGCTACGCGATCGAGACGCCCGACGGCGAGACGGTCGGCGAGGTGACCAGCGGGACGATGAGTCCGACGCTGGGCGAGCCGATCGGGTTGGGGTACGTGCCGGTCGCACGGGCAGACCGCGGCACCGAGTTGCGTGTCGTCGTCCGCGGTGCCCGGAAAAGGGCAAAAGTGGTAAGCACGCGCTTCTTGGAGGACGACGAATGACAGCGACGGGCACGAGCGCGAGGACCGGCGGGTGGCATGGACCGGCGAGTGTCGGGCGGAGCGAGGACGCTCGCAGAACAATCGGCGGCCAGGCCGGAGGGCGGCGATGAGCTACGAGACGCCCGAGGAGTTGGGCTATCTGGAGACCCACGAGTGGGCCCGCGAGACCGACGACGCCGTCCGCGTCGGCGTCACCGACTTCGCCCAAGACGAGTTGGGCGACGTGGTGTTCGTCGAGTTGCCCGAGACCGGCGAGTCCGTCACCGCTGGCGACGCCTTCGGCGTCATCGAGTCGATAAAGGCGGTGTCGGACCTGTACGCGCCGGTCTCAGGTGAGGTCGTCGCGGTCAACGAGGAACTGTTCGACCGCCCCGAACTCGTCAACGAGTCGCCGTTCGACGAGGGGTGGATGCTCGAGATCGATCGCTCGGACCCCGACGAGTTGGCCGACCTGTTGGACGCGGGCGAGTACGCCGACCAGGTAGAGTAGCCGGGCGGGTCGACCGATGTCGTGACGCTCACAGCCTCGCCCACGAACGCCGGCCACCACCCCCGGATCCGAGGGTGACATAAGGCCGGGGGGCATGGCAGATCGTGATGAGAGACGCCGACACCGGACCGCACGGACGGGGGGCCGACGCGACGCCCGCCGGTGGACCACAGCGAGGAGGTGGTCGCTGATGTCCCGGGGACGCGGACAGCCACGGGAGCGACAGACAGAGGACGACGACGTGGGCACACCCTTCGCCCCGCACACGAACGAGGAGGTCGCGGCGATGCTCGACGCGCTGGGCGTCGACTCCATCGACGCGCTGTTCGACGTGCCGGAGTCGGTCGCCTTTGACGGCGACTTCGGCATCGAGGCCGGCGACGAGCGCACCGTCGTCCGTGACCTGGGCCGCACCCTGCGGCGCAACGACCAGGTCGTCGAGTTGCTCGGCCGCGGGGAGTACGGCGGGTACGTGCCGAGCGCCGTCGACCACCTCGCCGACCGCGCGGAGTATCTCACCTCCTACACGCAGTACCAACCCGAGGTCCAGCAGGGCTTCTTGCAGGCGCTGTTCGAGTACCAGTCGTTGTTGTCCGAACTTGCCGGCCTGGAGGTGGCGAACTGCTCCGTGTACGACGCCGCGACCGCCCTCGGCGAGGCGGCGACGATGGCCGCCCGCGTCGCGGACTCCCGGCGGATCGACGCCGGCTCCGGGCACCGCGTACTCGTCCCCGAGGCGCTGTACGAGGGCCGTCGCGGCGTGCTCGACAACTACGTCGCCGGCACCGACCTCGTGGTCGAGACCTACCCCTACGACGGCGGCACCGTCGACCTGGCGGCGCTGCGGGCGGCGGTCGACGAGGAGACGCTGTTCGTCTACGCCGAGACGCCGACGCCACACGGCACGGTCGAGGACTCGCTGGCCGCGGTCGGTGACCTGGCGACGGACCACGACGCCCTGTTCTGTCTGGGCTCTGACCCGGTCGCGCTGTCGGCCCTCGAGGAACCGGCGACCGTCGGTGCCGACGTCGTCGTCGGTGAGGCGGACGTGCTCGGCCTGCCGACCAGTTACGGCATGGGAATGGGTATGTTCGTCACCCGCGAGGAGTTCACCCGGCAGGTGCCCGGTCGACTGGTCGGTGCGTCCACCGACAGCGCGGGGCGGCGCTCGTACACGCTCACCCTGCAGACCCGCGAGCAGCACATCCGCCGCGAGCGAGCGACGAGCAACATCTGCACGAACATGGCCTGGGTCGCGCTCCGGGCGGCGATGCACGCCTTCCTGCTCGGTCCCGAGGGGCTGGTCGAGCGGGCGAGCGAGGCGGTGACCCGCGCCGAGGAGACCGCCGAACGTCTCGACGCGATCGACGGCGTCCGCGCACCGGTCCACGACGGCCACCACTTCCGGGAGTTCGTCGCGGGCGTCGACCAGCCCGCCGGCGCCGTCGTCGACGACCTGCACGACCGGGGGTTCGCGGTCCACACCGTCGATGACCACCGGATCCAGGTGTGTCCCACCGGTGTCACGGACGACGAACTCGACCGCTTCGTCGCGGCGGTCCGGGAGGTGGCACGATGAGTAGCGACGACGCGGACGGAGACGGACGACCGGACCAGCGGGAGACCGACGGCGGCGCGGCGGGCGCGGTGAACACGCCCGGGTACGACCAGGCCCGCTACGTCGAGAACGGCGAGGTGTACGAGCCGCTGGCAGTCGAGAAGCGCTCGCGGACGGTGGCGGTGCAGGGCGACGGTGGCGACGCCGACTCGGAGGCCGACGAGACGGTCGAGGTGCCCCTGCCGGACGACCTCACCCGGGAGTCCGTGTCGGGACCGTCGCTGTCGGAGCCGGAACTCGCCCGGCACTACACGCGACGCTCCCAGATGAACTACGGCGTCGGCAGCGGGCCGTTCCCGCTTGGCTCGTGTACGATGAAGTACAACCCGAAGTTCATCGAGGACGTGGCCGCCGACTCGGCGGCGGCGGTCCATCCGGACCGCCCGGACGACTCCCTGCAGGGGGTCCTGGCGGTGTACGCGCGGCTCCAGGACTACCTCGCCCGCGTCGGCGGGATGGACGCGGTGACCCTACAGCCCCCGGCCGGCGCCGCGGGTGAGTTCACCGGCATCCAGATCGCCCGCGCCTACCACCGCGACACCGACGACGAGCGGTCGGAGGTGATAGTTCCCGAGACCGCCCACGGGACGAACTTCGCGTCGGCGGCGATGGCCGGCTACGACGTCGTCAAGTTGCCAGGCGGCGAGGACGGTCGCGTCGACCTCGATGCCCTCGAGTCCGCCCTGTCAGAGGAGACGGCGGCGCTGATGCTGACGAACCCCAACACGCTTGGGCTGTTCGAGCGTGACATCGAGACGGTCGCCGAGATGGTCCACGACGTCGGCGGCCTGTTGTACTACGACGGTGCGAACCTGAACGCGCTACTGGGACGGGCGCGACCGGGGGACATGGGCTTCGACGTGATGCACTACAACGTTCACAAGACCTTCGCCACGCCCCACGGTGGTGGCGGCCCGGGCGCCGGCCCCGTCGGCGTCACGGAGGAGTTACGGCCGTACCTGCCGGCCCCGCACGTCCGGCGGGCGGACGGCCAGCACGCCGTCGAGTCGGACGACTCCGAGGACGCGGGACTCGCCCGCTACGAGCGCTACGAGCCACCGAAGTCGATCGGCCGCGTGCACGGGTTCGAGGGCAACTGGCTGGTGCTGTTGAAGACCCTGGCGTACATCTCGCGGCTGGGTGACGAGGGGCTGCGCGACGCCTCGGCGAAGGCGGTGCTGAACGCCAACTACCTCGCAGAGCGGATCGACTACGAGGTGCCGTACGGACCGTTCCATCACGAGTTCGTCGCCAGCGCGGGCGACCGCGACGCCGGCGACGTGGCAAAGCGGATGCTCGACCACGGCGTCCACCCGCCGACGACGAAGTGGCCCGAGACGGTCCCCGAGGCGCTGATGACCGAACCGACCGAGGCCGAGAGTCGGGACACCCTGGAGACGCTGGCGGCGGCGTTCGACGCCGTTGCCGCCGACGCCGACGAGCGCCTGGCGACCGCCCCAGAGCGCACCGCTGCCGGTCGCGTCGACCAGACCGCTGCCGCCCGCGATCTGCGGCTCTCCTGGCGGGCGCTCGGGTCCGACGCGGACCCCGACAACGCCTGACGACCCCGAGTGGCTTCGCAACCCTTTTTCGTGATGTTCCCACACTGTGAGCCACAGGCGTCAGACAACAGCACGACGTATCTACGCCACCCGACACGAACGGTCGTCGGGTGGTCGATAGCCTCTACAGTCTGCCACCGGGGGGACTCTCTCGGATTCCTAAGTCGTAACAGCCGTTTCACTTCCAGTCGAAGGCAACTAAATAGTGCTCCCAACTTGACTTAGGAAGCTTTATGAATCTGATACGGGGATGCTAAATCGGCATCATGGCGAAACGACGCACGTTCCTGAAGTCTATCGGAGTGGCTGGCACAGCGGGAGTAACCGGACTCGCAGGCTGCCTCGGCGGTGGCGGTGGCGGCGACGGCGAGGATGGCGGTGACGGCGGCGACGGCGCCGACGGCAGTGACGGTAGCGACGGCGGTGACGGTGGCGACGGCAGTGACGGCTCGGACCAGTTGAGCTTCGGCGGCGACGGCTCGGTCAACTTCGGGATCTCCCCGAGTGTCCCCCAGGAAGACCTCGAGGTGCAGTACAGTCCGTTTCTCGGTCACATCGAGGACTACCTGGCTGACAACTACGAGGTCGGTGACGACCTCACCGTCGACGGCTCCGTCGCGAGCAACTACAGCGCGGTCATCCAGTCGATGGGCCAGGGCACGACCGACATCGCGGAGACCGGGCCGTTCGCGGCCGCGCTCGGCGTCGAGAGTGGGAACGCGGAGATCATCCTCCAGCGGTTCGGCTACGGCTCCTGGGAGTACAAGAGTCTCATCGCGGTCCCGAACGACAGCGACATCTCGGAGGTCTCGGATCTAGAGGGTAAGACGGTCGCCTTCTCCGACCGACTGTCGACCAGCGGTGCGCTGTACCCGCTGCGTGCCATCTCCCAGGCCGGCGTCGACATCGGTAACCTGCCCGAGGGCAACGGCTCACAGGCCGCCTTCGACGCCCGCTTCGCCGGGGGGCACGTCTCCTCGTACACCCAACTGGAGCAGGGCGTCGTCGACGCTGCCGGAATGGGTGGGTTCGTCCGGGACACCGGCACGGGCCCCGCCCCCGAGGACTGGCAGGAGGTCGCCACCACGCTGCACGAGGACACCGGCCTGCCACGGGCGCCGATAGTGGTCTCGCCCGAGTTGAGCGAGGACGCGAAGAACGCGCTCCTGGAGTCGATTCTCGAGGCCCCCGACGAGGCCTACATCGGCGCCGACGGCGAGGACGGCACGGACGACGACCTCTGGTTCGGCCGCGTTCGCGAGGCCGGCAAAGAGGAGTACCAGTCCGTTATCGACGTCGCCAACGAACTCGACGTCGGGACCGAAATCTTCCAGTCCTGACGACGTAGGCTTCCCACACCCCGGCCCCACCTCACACACGACACATGCCACGGATCGAATTCGACGACGTCACAAAACGGTACGGCGAGGACACCATCGCGCTAGACGAGGTCTCGTTGACGATTGAGGAGGGTGAGTTCGTCATCCTGCTCGGCCCGTCAGGGGCCGGGAAGTCGACGATGCTGCGCGTACTGAACGGGCTTACCGTCCCCACCAGCGGCACAGTCTCCATCGGCGGCGACCGCGTCGGTGGCAAGGAGAGCGAGGTGGGAATGGTGTTTCAGGAACACTACCTCATCGAGTCAAAGAGCGCCTTCGGCAACGCCCTCTCCGGGGCGCTGTCACGGAACGGGCTCGTCCGCAGCGTCCTCGGACTGCAGTCCGAGCAGGACAAGGTAACGGCACTCGAGGCACTCGACACCGTCGGCCTGCTCGACGAGGCCGGCCAGCGCGCCGAGTCGATGAGCGGCGGTCAGAAACAGCGCGTCGGCATCGCCCGCGCGCTGGTCCAAGAGCCCGAACTGCTGCTCGCCGACGAGCCGGTCGCCAGTCTCGACCCGAAGGCCGCTCGTGACGTGATGCGGTACCTGAAAAAGGCCGCCGACGAGCAGGACCTCACTGCCGTCACGAGTCTCCACCAGGTGAACATCGCCCGGGAGTTCGGCGACCGCTTTCTGGGCATCCGTGACGGCCAGGTCATCTTCGACGGCGACGAGGACGACCTGACGATGGACGTCATGGAAGAGATATACTACGCCGACCAGCCCGAGGACGACCGTCCCGACGCGGCGGCCACGGACGTCGTCGACCCGAGCAGCGAACCGGACACCGAAACCGACGCCGACGCAAACGTCAGCCCGACCGCTGCCCCTGACGGGGGTGAGGGCGCGTGAGTTCGCCCACCGGCTCGAACTCCGGCCCGGTCGGCGAGAAACTGCGCTCGCTCGACCGGCTCCGACGGATAAAGTACGGGCTGTACGTGCTGTTGCTCGGCGCCGTCATCGGCGTCGTTTACTGGGGGCTGGGGTTCATTGGCTTCCAGGCCGAAGTGGTCGCGCGACGGTACCCGAACTTCCTCGAGTTTCTCGTCGGTGGCTTTCTCCCGCCGGACTTTTCGAAGTTCACCGTCTACACGAAGACCAACGATATCGAGGGCCTCGCCGCGATCGCGGCCAGTTTCCGCGGCGGCGGTGTCCACATCATCGACAGTTTCCAGAGCACACAGTTGTCGCTCGTGCGGGCGAGTCTGATCACGCTGTTGCTTGGCTTTCTCGGGACCGTACTCTCGTTTCCGCTCGCGCTCACCCTGGGTGTGCTCGGCAGCGAGCGTGTCACCCCGTTCCCGTTCAACTTCATCTTCCGTGGCCTGCTCAGCGGTATCCGCGCCATTCCCGCCATCGTGTGGCTCATTCTTTACACCCCGATCGGCCCGCCCGGTCAGGTGACCGCCGTACTCGCCATCGCCACCGACGGCATCGGCAACCTCGGCCGCCTGTTCACCGACGAACTGGAGGAGATCGACGAGGGGCCGATCGAGGCCATCCGCTCGACCGGCGCCTCCGGTACCCAGACGGTCAGTTTCGGGATGCTCAGCCAGGTGTCTCGCTCCTTTATCGCCTGGACACTGTACATCCTCGAGATCAACACCCGTATCGCCATCTCCCTGGGCGTGCTCGGCGCCGGCGGTCTCGGGTTGGCGATCACAAACGCCGTTGACCTCTTCCAGTACGACGAGGCCGCCGCGGCGCTGATCATGGTGTTCATTGTCGTGCTCGGGATCGAACTCGTCTCCTCGCGGATCCGTGCCCGCCTTCGCCCCGGCGAGCACGAGGGCAAGAGCCTCGTCGAGGCGGTGCGTGGCCTGTTCAACCCGTGGAAGTGGGCCGGCCTCGGTCCCCGCGACGGGAAGTAACACGGTCACCGCGGCTCACCTCCTTTCCTGGGGTAACCTTTTGACCGATCGGTCCCTCGTGTGCGTATGGCCGAGGAGCGACTCGACATCTGGTGTGCGGGAGAGGAGTGGTGTGCGATAACCTCGACGGCGACGCTCATCGGAAAGAAGTGGCACCCGGTGATCGTTCACCGCCTCCTGGCGAACGGACCGCTCGGGTTCAACGCGCTCCAAGAGGAGGTCGACGGCATCTCTAGCAAGGTACTGTCGGACAGTCTCGACGACCTCGAGGAAAAACGGCTCGTGAACCGTGAGATAGTCAACGAGAAGCCGTTTCGCGTGGAGTACTCGCTCACCGAGCGCGGGCGCTCGCTGGAACCCGTTATCGAGGGGATGCGCGAGTGGGGGCAGGAACACCTCGCTCCCGCGGAGGACCGCGACGCCTCGGTCGCGTAACGGGACGGACTCAGAAGTTACCGAGGCGGGACTGGCCGTCGCCGTCGTCCTCGTCGCCGCCCCCGACACCCGCCAACTCGGCCGCCGTCGAGAGGGCCGTCTCGAACGGCTCGCGCTGGGAGCCGTCGTACAGCGTCGCCGCCGGGTGGACCGAGACGACCACGCGGTACGACCGGTCGCCGACGCGTGCCTCGCGCACCTCGCCTGCCGCACTCGTCACCCGCACCGACTCCCCGAGCAGGTGCTCGGCGGGCACCTTCCCCAGCGTGACGACGACCGCGGGGTCGACGGCGGCGAGTTCCCGCTCCAGGTACCCGCGACACGCCTCGAGTTCCTCGGTCCTCGGGTCGCGGTTCTCCGGCGGCCGGCAGCGCACGCTGTTGATTATCCGGACCGCGTCGCGTCCCGGTCCCACCTCATCGAGTACCTCGTCGAGGACGCTCCCGCTGCGACCGACGAACGGGCGTCCCTCGCTGTCCTCCTGCTGGCCGGGCGCCTCGCCGACGAGACAGAGGTCGGCGTCGGTCGGGCCGTCGCCGTTGACGATCCGTGACCGGCACTCGACGAGGCGGGGGCAGCGCTCGCAGGCGACCACGTCCACGCCGTCTGTCCGCTCCATGTCGGCCCGGACGACCCCGGGCGGTAAGTCCGTTCGGGGTCGGCGGCTCACTCCCCCGTCCGGTCGCCGGTCGTCGCGGAGTCGTCCGCCGGGAGGTCGAGTGTCACCCGGGTCCCGACCTCGTCCGTCTCGGGGGTCTCGAACCGCACCGTCCCGCCGTCGTTCTCGACGACCCACCGGACCGCCCACAGCCCCAGTCCGGAGGCGTGTTCGAGTTGGGTCGTGGTCCGGTCGCCGGTGACGACCGACAACTCGTCATCGGGGATCCCCGGGCCGTCGTCGGTCACGCGGAGCCGTACCCGGCCGTTCTCGTTCTCGCCGGCGATCCTGACCGTCGGCGACGCGACGTGTTCGGCGGCGTTCTCTAGCAGTTGGTCGAGGGCGAGTTCCGCGCTGCCGCTCGTGGACGCCGGCAAGGCCGCCGGGAGGTCCAGACGGACGTCGGCGTCGTCCCGGTACTGCCGTGCGAGGGCCTCGACGACGGGGACCAACTCGACCGGCTCCGAGACCTCCCGCTCCAGGCACCGCTGCACCGACCGGGCGACGTCGCTGATGTCGGCGATCTCCGCGCTAGCCTCGCGCAGGCGAGCGATCGCGGTCTCCGAGTTGGGGTCCAGGCCGTCGACCCGGTCGGCGACGAGTTCGGCGTACCCCCGGACGACGGTCGTCTTGTTGCGGACGTTGTGCCGGAGAACGCGGTTGAGCACCTCCAGGCGGCGCTCGCGACGCTTCTGCTCGGAGATATCGACGTAGACGCCAAACGCACGGCGCCGGCCGTCGGTCCCGAACGGCACGCCGTGGAACAGAAAGTCCCTGACGCCGTCGGCGGTCACGCGGCGGACGGTCTCGGTGACGGCTCCACCGTCACGGGCGCGGTCGTCCAGCGACTCGGCGACCTCGACCTGGTCCTCGGGCACGATCCGCTCGTTCAGGTCGGTCCCGACCAGTTCCTCGCGGTCGTAGCCGAACGTCGACTCGAACGCCTGGTTCACCTCCACCAGAACGTTGCTGTCCGCCTCCAGACGCACCTCACAGACCGGGTCGGGCATGTGCTCGAACAGCACCTCGATGCGCTCGCGTTCGGCGTCGAGTTCGTCGCGGGTCGCCGCCAGTTCCGAGCGGTCGTGAACGATCCCGACGACGCCGCCGTCCGACAGCGGAGACACGTCCACCGCGACCGGCGTCTCGCCGTCCGGCCGGGACAGCGTCGTCTCCACCCGCCCGTCAACGTCGACGGCGGTCACCTCGGGGGCGAGCGTCTCCGCGGCGGGCGTCCCGACCAGTGTCTCCGGGTCGACACCCACCGTCGCCGCCAGCGGTTCCGTCACCAGCGTGAGCCGTCCGTCCCCGTCGGTCGCGTACACCATCCCCTGGGTCGTCTCGATCACGTCGCCGTACAACTCGAGGGTGTCCCGGCGGCGTGCGCGGTCGAGTGCGGCCGCCACCCCGGTACCGAGTAACTCCGCCAGACGGCGGTCCACCTCGTCGGTTGTCCCCTCACCCGCGACCGAAAGGACGCCGTGGTCCTCCACCGGCACGTACAGTACCTCGTCGTACGGCACCTCGCTCTCGCTCCCGTCACCGTTGCCCGGCGCCACCTGCGCGACTGTCTCCTCCGTCCGGTAGGCCCGGCCCTGTGGGGAGTCGAGGTCGACCGGTCGTCGGGGTCCGTCTCCCGGTACGTCGCCGTTTGTCGCCACCGGCACGAGTCGCTCCGTCTCGGGGTCGTACCGGCGGACGCCGACCCCCGCGAAGTCAAGCGTTCCGAGGTCTGCGGTCCGCACCGCGCTCACCACGTCGGCCGTCGTCTCGGCGGCGGCCAGCGACCGCTTTGTCGCCGCCAGCGCCTCGAGACGACGCTCGCGCCGCACCTCGGGGGTGATGTCCGTCACCGAGCAGACCCGCCGGGTCGGGTCGCCCGTCGCGTCGGTGACCGGCGTGATTTCGACCCGGGCCCAGAACGGCGTGCCGTCGGCCCGCCGGCTCTGAATGGCCAGCGACGCCGGCTCCGGTTCGGCGTCGGTCACCGCCTCGCGGAGGCGTGTGACTGTCTCCGGGTCCGTCTCCGGCGCCTCGAACAGCCCCACACCGCGGCCGACGACCGCCTCACGGTCGTAGCCAGTGATCGCCGCGAACCCCTCGTTGGCCCACGCGATGCTCCCGTCGTCCAGTAACACGAAGCCGACGTCGGCGACCGTCATCGCCCGCGTCCGGACCAACAGTTCGCGGTCGCGCTCCTGCCGGCGGAAGGCAACCTCGCTGCTCGCGGCGAGTGACTCCGCAAGACGCCGGTCCGTCGGCGTCAGTTCCCCCTCCGTGACCCCGACCGACAGCAGGCCGTACTCGCCTATCGGGACGTACATCACCTCCTCGAACGGGTCGCGGTCGTACGGGTCGTCCGAGTCGACGGACTCGACGACGGTCTCGCCCGAGCGAAACGCCCGGCCGTGGGGCGCGTCGACGGGGTACGGGGATCGCTCGTCAGTCTCGACGCTCGCGCCGACCGAGACGCTCCGCAGCAGGTCCGTCTCGGGGTCGTGCAGTCGCACATCGGTCCCGGCGAACGAAAGCACTTCGCCCGCCGCCTCGCTGGTCGTCTCCGCGACCGCCTCGCGGGAGTCGGCGGTCAACAGGTCCCGCGTCACGCCGACCAGTCGCCTCAGTCGTCGCTCGCGTCCCCGTCGACGCCGCTTACGGGCACGCTCGACTGCCGTCGTCACCCGCCGGGACAGCAGCGCCCACCCCTCGCCGTTCTCGGGCGGTGGCCGGAAGAACTCCGTCGCCGTCTCCCGGACGCGGTCAACGACGGCGGGGTCACGGGTACACGCCACCGTCGGCACCGCCGGATGGCGTTCACACACCTGCTCTATCGCCGCCGGCACCGTCGCCGTGCTCGTCACCACCACGCAGTCCACCCCCGAGACGGTCACCTCCTCGGCCCGGCACACCTGCGTCACGGTCGTCGCCGGACTGTTCTCGAGCACCGCCGTCGCCTGGCCGTCGCCGACACAGGCCACCCTGACCGTCCCCCCGGGCGCGGTGCTGTCGTCCCGTCCCCTCGACCGGTCGTCGTTCTCCGATGACCGGACAGAATCCATCTCTTTGACACTAATCGGCCTCGCTGAATGAATGTTGTGGCGCCTCCGTGATTTCCCCCCGGTCGACCTCGGTCAGTCACCGGGTCACGGGTCGACACTGTCGCGGCTCCCGTCGACCGCCCGGGCGAACAGGCGAGCCACCCGCAGCGGCTCCGGTCGCCCCCCCTCCGGGGTGAACGCCCGGACGACCCGCTCGGCCTCGTCGTCGTCGACGCCGACGGCGCGGACGAACGCGCGGCCGTGGTCCACCTCGACAGCCTGCCGGGACGGCTGTGCGCGGTACGTCTCCAGCCGACGGCTCAGGGCGTCGCCGTCGAACTGCTCGCGCAGCGGCTCCTCGAGTGACTCGCCAGCCTCGAAGGTCACCGACAGGACGGGCCGCTCGACGGCGTCGTGGACGGCGTACAGGTCGACGACGTTGTACCAGGACAGCGCCAGTCCCGCCACGAGAACGTACTGCACGTCCTCGCGGTCGAGACGCCGGTAGCAGTCGACGACGGCGTCGGTCGCGTCGGTGCCACCGACGGTCGCCGTCGAGAGAGAGAAGCCGTCGGTCACCCGAGAGGCACGGACGACGGCGCCGCCCAGGGTACTGTGCTCGCGGTCGCGACGGAACGACTCTGCGACGCCCAGGGCCCGGACGCCGGCCTTCATCGCGGGCCGTGAGTCACGCGGTCAACTCGCCTCGTTGTCCTTTATTTCGCCCAGGCGGTCGATGAGTTCGTCGTTCGAGGCGCCGATCTCGTACTCCACGTCGCCCTCGTGGTCGCTCTCGGTGGTCGTTACGCCGTCGTCCTCGTCGAGGTCAGCGTCGATCTCCTGGTTCTCCTGTTCGGATTCGTCGTAACTCCCGAACCCCATGCACGGCCGTGTTAGGGACTCACATGCTTAAAACACACGGACGGCAGGGTTCCGGCGGGTGAGCGTGGACCACGGGACGCCGGATACTTCACGCGACGGCTCCCGACGGCGGGTATGGAGGTCCACAACGTCACAAGCGACGCCGACGTGTTCACCTGCAACGCCTGGCTCGTCCCTGGCGACGTGCCCACGCTCGTCGACGCCGGCACGATGCCCGGCGTCGTGAGCGTGATCCGCGGCCACGTCACCGACCTCGACCGCGTGGTGCTCACCCACGGTCACGGCGACCACGTCGGCGAACTCGACGCCGTTCTCGACGCCTTCGACGCCGACCTGTACGCCCACCGCGGGTGGGAGCGACGCACCCACGCCGTCGCCGACGGCGACAGCGTGCGGATGGGCGACGCGGAGTACGACGTGGTGTACACCCCCGGTCACGCCGACGACCACGTCTCGCTCGTCGGCGAGCGGGCGCTGTTCTCGGGCGACGTGGTCGTGTACAACGACGGTGCCTTCGACGACGGCAGTTTCGGTCGGACCGACATGGCCGGCCAGTCCCGCGAGCGACTGATCGAGTCGGTGCGCGAGTTGATCGCCCGCACGCCCGACTCTGTCGAGGCGCTGTACGCCGGCCACGGCGACGCCTTCGAGGGCGACGTGCACGCCGTCCTGGAGCGCGCCATCGAACGGGCCGAGCGACGCGAACCGAAGTACCCCGACGAGTAGCCACCGATCGCCCGCGGCGAGCCTACTCCGCCCGCTCGCCGTCCGGTTCGCCGGTGCCGGGTTCGCCCCGCTCCAGGTACTCCGCCTGCACCGCGACCACCTCCGCCGAGTCGGCACAGTCGGCGTACCGGCGGAGTGGCTCCTCGTTCAACTCCAGGAAGGTGTGTCCCCAGGTGAACTTGCCCAGCAACTCCGCCGCACGGTCGCGCTCCCCGAGGATCGCCAGCGCCCCGGCCAGCGCCTCCACCGTCGTCAACCTGAACGGCCGCCCGTGGTTCACGGGGTTGGCGGCCACGAGAAAGGGCAGCGCCCGCCGCGTGCCCGGCAGGGAGAACGCCTCGGGGTCCGCCGATGTCCACGAGCAGTCCAGCGCCACGAGGCGTGCGGGGTCGTCCGCCGGCGACAGCGCCCGCTCGGCGTGCGGGTCCAGCACCGTGCCGTGCGGCGTCGCCCGGTCCGACTCGTGCAACTCCACGAGGTCGAACCGCGCGAGTTTGCGGGCCGTGCACTTCTCGGGGTCGTCGTCACCCACGTAGCGCACGTGCAACGACGGGTCGGTCACTGCGCTCGCTTGGGGTCGCGTGGGCATAACGTGTCCGGTCAGGCCCGGTACCGCCTCGAACTCGGCGGTGAGTGTGTGACTCCACGAGTCTTCGGTCCCGGAGTCAGGTGCTGACCACCGTCGAACGGGCGTCGACGACCACCTACCGCGTCACTGGCGTCTCCCGACCCTCCCAGATGCTCTCTCCCTCGGGGACGGCGTCCATCCCCCGGAGACGTGCGTAGACGCTTGGCTCGTCGAGTGCGTCCATCCGGTACATGTGCATCGGTGGGTCGTCTTCGTAGGCCGTGCGGATCGCCGTCGAGACGAACTCCTGGTGTGGCGGGACGCCCTCCGGAAGCGTCCCGATCGGCTGGCCGTCCTCGTCGATGAGACGACGGATGAACTCGCCGTTGTGTGCCTCCCAGAGCTTCTCTCCGTCACGACGGACACAGAGGACGTGACAGTGCTCGTCGCGCTCGGGGAGTTCCGGGAACGCCGCGTAGTCCACCCTCTCCCACTCGAAGGGGGCGTGACTCTCACACAGCACCGGATCCGTGGCGAGTTCACCCTCCGCGAGTTCGTGAAACGGGTCGACGAACCGCTCGCGGTCCGCGGCCGACCGGCCCTCGAGGACGTGCTTCTCGGGTGACCCCGACGGTCCCTCGTCCAGCGGGTGCTTCACGATCGGCTTGTCACGGGTCCGCACCAGAACGCCACCCGTGCCGAGTGCCCGCGTCTCGTACACCGGCGCCGCGAGGACGTGTTCTCGACCGCCGACGTGGTCGAGGAACGCGGGACCGAAGACGGTCACGAAGGGGAGTTTCTCGATGCCGTGGTCGGGGAGCCGACCCGTCGGGACCTTCCGCCCGTCGGGCATGACCGCCAGTACCGCCACCCACGGGTCGACGGCCTCCGCGAGCGTCTCGGAGGCATCGACGAGGGCCTCGACCTCCGGCTGCACGTCGTGGTCCTGGACCGTGTGGTCGAGCCGGGTGCCAGGCACTCTGAGGGTTATCGGAGCGAGGTCGTCGGCCGGCTCGTCCGGGTGAAACCCCAGCGTGTAGGTGCGGTTCTGACGACCGGACTCGTCTCCGTCGTACCACACCTCGACACTCCCGTCCGTCGCGAGCAGTTCGGAGCCCGACCCCTCGCGGACGTGCTCGACCGCCGCCTCGACCGAACCCTCACCGCCGTGTCCCGCGGTGAACTCGTTCCGGAGGAAGGCTTCGAGGACATCTTCGAACAACGTCTCCTCGACAGTGTCGAAGCAGACCATGCCCAGTAGCCAGCTATCGTCGCCCATCGGTACTCGATCTCGGAGTTCGCACAATAACTCTCATGCACTCGTCTCTCGGGTCCTCCCGCTCGGAGGTGGACCCCTGCGGCCCGCTCCAGTCCCCCCAGTCGCCTGGCGGAATCGAGGGTCGAGCGTGCCTCGGGCCTCGGACGACTCCACGAGGAGATCGAGAGTGTCAGATTTTGAGAGGGCGCCGAGGGCTCCGCGGGACACCCACTCGGAATCGAGAGACCCTGACACGGAGAACACACCGATGGCTTCGACCGACGACGGGACAAGAAACCGACCGACAAGCCCGACCCGCCAGACGTCACACCGCTCCGGGCTGGTGTTCACCGAACACGTCCCGCAGGACGTCACAGATCTCGCCGACGGTGGCGTAGGCCTTCACGGCGTCGACCAGATACGGGAGTACGTTCTCGTCGCCCGCGGCGGCGTCCCGAAGCGCCTCTAACGCGGCGTCGACGGCTTCGGTGTCGCGCTCGTCCCGACGCTCTCGTACCCGCTGGATCTGGGCGCGTTCCTCCTCCTCGGTCACCTCCTCGAGGTCGACGGTCGGCTCTTCTTCGACCTGGAACTCGTTGACGCCGACGATGATCCGCTCGCCGGTCTCGACCTCGCGCTGGCGCTCGAAGGCGGTGTCCTGGATCTGCCGTTGGACCCAGCCGTTCTCGACGGCGCGACGCATCCCGCCGCGGTCGTCCACCTCTCGGAGGATCTCGAAGGCGTCGTCCTCGACGCCGTCGGTGAGGGACTCGACGTAGTACGAGCCAGCCAGCGGGTCGATCGTGTCCGCCGCGCCGGAC
>CAZQHW010000020.1:0-278 GCA_964593395.1 uncultured Halobacteriales archaeon | reverse complement strand
ACTCGTGGGCGAGGATCTGCTGGGTGCGCAGGGCGGTACGGACGGACTCCTCGGTGGGCAGGGCGAGTGCCTCGTCCTTGCCGTTTGTGTGCAGTGACTGCGTGCCACCGAGGACGGCGGCGAGCGCCTGGTAGCCGACGCGGACGATGTTGTTGTCGATCTGCTGGGCGGTCAGCGTCGACCCGGCGGTCTGGGTGTGGAACTTCAGCTGCTTGGAGCCGGGCTTCTCCGCGTCGAAGCGCTCCTCCATAATCCTGTACCACATCCGGCGGGCGGCC
>CAZQHW010000019.1:0-22184 GCA_964593395.1 uncultured Halobacteriales archaeon | reverse complement strand
GTGAAGATCGTCTACAACGCAAAGCACCTGGACTACCTGCAGAACCGCGTCATCTGATCGCCACCGTCGTCCCACCGGAACCTACATTCCGGTGTCGCTCTTGCTCCGAGGCGTGATAGACCTCGGCGTCGCCGTCGCCTCGCGCGGACACCTGTTCGACCTGGTGCGACTGCTGGTCGTCGTCCCCGTGTTCGTCTGGGCCGCCTACCGCGACGTGAAGACCCGCCGGATCCCCGGCGAGGTGTGGCGCCCGCTGGTCGTCATCGGGGTCGTCCTGCTCGCGCTGGAGGCCTGGACCGCCTTGGGGGGCAACGCCACGACACGGACGCGGTTTCTCATCCAGGCGGGGCTGTCGCTGGGGTTCGTCGTGCCACTCGCGTACCTGTTCTGGCGGATCGCCGGCTTCGGCGGCGCCGACGCAAAGGCCGTGATGGTACTCGCGCTCGTGTTCCCGACGTACCCGCAGTACCTGACGACCGAGTGGCCACAGTCGCTTGGCGTGCCGGGGTCGCTACCGGTCGTCGAGACCGCCGTCGGGGTGTTCCCGTTCACCGCCCTGACGAACGCCGTCGTCGTCGGTGCCGCCTACCCCGTCGGACTCGTCGTCTACAACGCCGTTCGGGGAGACTACACCTCGATAATGTTTCTCGGCCGGCCCGTCGCCGTCGACCGGATTCCCGACACCTACGGGCGCCTGCTCGAACGGGACGACGGCTCCACCGGTCGCGGACTCGACCTCGACGCCCTGCGGATGTACCTCCAGTGGCGTGGCGCCGACCTGCAGGCGGTGCGGGCCGACCCCGAGCAGTACCGGGACCCCCACAGCCTTCCCGCCACCCCGAACTCACCGGGTGACGGCGCGATCACCGACGGGGGACGGGTGCCCGAGGACGACGGCGACTCGACGGGGGATGCCGGCGACGGGCAGGAGCGTGTGGCCGACCCACCGACGGCCGACGAGGGCGACACGACACCGACGAACGCGACGGACGAGACCGGCGAGACGTACGACGACCCGTGGGGCGCGGCGGCGTTTCTGGAGGACATCGACCGTGGCGCGTACGGCACGTCGGCGGCGGAGTTGCGCGACGGACTCGACCTGCTGGCCGAGGCCGACCGGGTGTGGGTGTCACCAGGACTGCCGTTCATGGTGCCGCTGGCGCTGGGGACGGTCGTCGGGTTGACCTACGGCGACCTGCTGTTCGGCGTGCTCGGCGTCGCCGGCGTCGTGTGACCGCCGTCAGGGAGGCGAGGCTACCGCTCGTCGGCCATCGGCGTCTCCCGCTCGCCTGGCGGGGCCTGCACCGCGACGTAGGGCGGCTCCACCCGGTACTCGACGAGTGAGGTGGAGCCGACGTAGCCACACGGCGACTTCTCCAGGGAGACGTACTGCAGGCCGGCGTCGGTGACCCACGTCCGCAACACCTGCTCGGCGGCGTCGGCGTGGAAGGCGGCGACGCGGTCCTCGATCACCGCGGGGTTGAGCAGGCTGAGCAGGGCGTCGTCCCGGTCGAGCCGCGAACCCAGAAAGTACCGCAGGTCACGGACCGCCTCGGGGCCGAGTCGGTGCGTGAGCGAGGGAACGTCGACGAGGGTGAGACTCGCCCCCTCGCCCTGGCCCCCGCTCACCGCCTCGAAGGTGTCCGTCGCGGCGTCGAGCGAGGCGAAGACGGTGTGAACACTCGGGTCGGACGGGTCCCACTCGCCGACGGTGTCGAGCACCGAGAGGCGGTTCTCCGCCAGCAGCGTCGCGAGGTCGTACCCGTGGCCCTCGAGCAGACCGGCGAGGCGGTCGGGACCCAGCCCGGTTGTCGGGGCGAGCGTGACCGTCTCCTCGCGGTCCAGAGCGGCGGCGATCACGGTGGACAACAGGGCGTCCAAGTTCGCTCGCCCGTCGTGCTCGATAACGACCCCGTCACGGACGAGACCACCCCCGGTAAGAGCGTCCAGGCCGTCGATCCCGACGGGGGCGTGGCGGTGCTGTTTGAGTGCGGGTGGCTGTGAGCGGCGCTCGGGCCGGGCGGTGACACCGTCGTCGTCGAACTCGATCTCGACGGTGCGGCGGTCGTGGTCGACGCCGCGCATCTTCTCGACGGTGAGAAACCGGTGGGGGTCGGCGGCGACCTCCTCGCGGTGCAGGCGGATCACGCCGTGGGTGGTGAACTGCAGCAGCGAGGCGTCGTCCGTCTCCTCGGCGGTGAAAAGCGCCGTCGCGCCGAACTCGTCGGTGAACAGTCGGATCAGATCGAGCACCGAGCGACGGAACAGGTGCTCGTCTTGCGCGACGACCGCCAGCCCGGAGACGGAGTCGAACACCACGCGGTCGCAGTCGGCGAAGTTCTGGAGATGTTTGCGGACGTACGGCGTCTCGAACGGCGGCGAGAACCCCTCGCCGATCGTCTCCTCACCGTCCAGGCTCTGGAGGGTGATCGTCTCGCCCGCCTCGATGCTGCGACCGGGACGGGCGTGGACGCTCGTGTACCGGAGGTTCTCGTGGTCGAGGTCGAACTCGTAGGGGACAAAGGAGTCACGCAACTCGGCGATCGTCTGCTCGGTGCTGACGTACAGGCACTCCTCCCCCTGGTCGAGGCCGGCCTGGAGAAAGTTCATCGCGAGGGTGCTCTTGCCCGTGCCGGGGCCGCCGACGACGAGCGTCGACCGACGCCCCGGCAGTCCGCCGTCGAGCATGCCGTCGAGCAGGTCGACGCCGGTCGAGACGGCGCGGTGCTCGTGTGGCCCTGCCTCCGTGAGGTCCGGGGCGGGGACACGCTCGCCGCTCTCGTTGTCCATGGCCGTTCGCCCGCCGCCCGGTTGGATAAGGGCATCGACACGATAGACCGACAGGTTCGAAACCGCGGACGACCGAGCGGGAACGTGACCGAGAAACGCGTCACCGACGGGATAGAGGCCCGCTACTACGAAACCGACGAGGAGCGCGTACTGGCCGTCGAGCGTGACGGTCGGACCGCCGCCGTCGCCCAGAACATCGACGGCTACGCCATGCTGAAGGTACGGACCGCCCCCGACGGGGACGAACTCGAACGGTACTACGGGTTCGACATGGCGCTCGACCACGTCGCCGAGCGACTCGGGGTCGCCGTCCACGAGGTCCCGGTTCCGGAGGCCGCCGAGGACATGGGCATGTGAGCCGCCGTCGTCGGGCGTGTGACCAGTCCCGGTGCACGTGACCGCGACGGAACCGAGCGGTCTATACCCGGGGAGCCCTAACACGGGGGCGTGATTGCGGGACAGGCGGCCAAGAGCGACGGGGAGCCGGCAAGCGCGGTCGGCACCGGTTGGGATCGCCTGACGGCGGCGCTTGCGGCCACCGCGGTCGGCGTCTACCTGCTGGTGATCGCCGGCACGACGACGGCGGTCACCGACGCCGCTGCGGCCTGTCCCACCTGGCCCGTCTGCGAGGGGAGTGTCCTCAGTAGCCTCCCGCTCGCCGTCGCCTGGACACACCGCCTGGTCGCCGCCGTCGTCGGGGTGGTGGCGCTGGCGACCCTCGTGTTCGCCTGGCGTCGCCCCGCCAGCCGTCGAGTACGGGCCGCCGTGACCGTGGGACTGGCGCTGTACCCCCTCCAGGTGGGCGTCGGCGCGATGACGGCGCTCCAAGGCGCACCCGCCACCCTCTCCGGCCTGCACCTCGCCGCCGGCGTCGTCATCTTCGGTGGCGTCATGCTCGCGCTCACCTGGCACCTGGAGGAGCACACCGCCGGCGCCGACGACGCCGGCGAGGGTCACTCGGCGCCGGACCCGGCGGCGAGCACCGAGACGGACGCCCCCGACCCCGCGGACGAGGGGCCGACGCCCACGTCGACCCGGGGCGAGTCGGGCACGCTGGCCGAGCGGGTCCGGCGCCGGGCGACCGCGTACCTGCGACTGACGAAGCCGCGACTGATGTGGCTGCTCTGTCTGGTGGCGGTCGCGGCGATGGCGCTCGCGGCCGGACCGTCGCTGTCGCCGCGGGTGGTCGCGGCCACGCTCGCCGGGGGCGTCCTCGCGATCGGGGCCAGCGGCACGTTCAACCACGTGCTGGAGCGGGACGTGGACCGGCGGATGAACCGCACGGCCGACCGTCCGATCGCCACCGACGAGGTCGGCATCTACCGCGCCACCGCGTTCGGGGCGGTACTGGCCGTCGCCTCGCTCGCCGCCTTTCTCCGGGTGAACCGTCTGGCCGCCCTGCTCGGACTGACGGCGATCGTGTTCTACAGCGTGGTGTACACTCTCCTGTTGAAGCCGAACACGGTGCAAAACACCGTCATCGGTGGCGCGGCGGGCGCACTGCCGGCGCTGATCGGGTGGGCCGCGGTACGCGGGCGGATCGACGTGCCCGCGGTCCTGCTGGCGGGTGTGATCTTCCTGTGGACGCCGGCACACTTCTACAACCTGGCGCTCGCCTACAAGGAGGACTACGAGCGCGGGGGCTTCCCGATGCTGCCGGTGGTTCGGGGCGAGGCGGTGACTCGCAAGCACATTCTGCTGTACCTGGGGGCGACGCTCGTCGGCGCGGTCGCACTGGGAGCGGCGACGGAGTTGGGCGCGGTGTACGCCCTCACCAGCGCCGCCCTCGGAGCGGTGTTCCTGTGGGCCGCGGTGCGCCTGCACCACGAGCGGACCGACCGCGCCGCGATGCGCACCTTCCACGCCGCGAACGCTTACCTGGGGGCGCTGCTGGTCGCCGTCGCCGTCGACGCCGTGGTGGTCTGAATGGCGACAGCGGGCCGCTCGCTCGACGCGCTCCGACCACGACGGGAGACGGTGCTGGTCGCCGGCGCGCTCGTGCTCGCCGAGGCGATCGTTCTCGGGTGGTACCTCGCGCTCGTCGGCGCCGAGGACGTTCTCGCGCTGGTCTACCCCTTTGTCTGGATGGACGTCGCGTTGCTCGCGGTCTGGCGGACCGACCCGCCCCGTGCTGAGCGACGACGCCGGTGGCTGGCGCTTTCGGGCGCCGGGGTGTACGGCGTGGTGCTGGCCTACGTCGGCGGACTCGTGGGGCCGGGCCTCGCCTTCGGTTCGCTCGACGTGGCGGGGTCGTTCCGGGTCGCCACGCGACTGCCGCCGGGGTACTCGCCCGCGCTGGTCTACCTCGGCGAACACCTCCAGGTGACCGTGCCGCCGTACAAGTTCGTCGGCTACGGCGCGCTCGTGTACCTGCTGTACGTGACGCTTATCGACCTCCGGCTCGGCTCGTCCGGCGGCTCCGCGCTGGCGGGCCTGTTGGGGCTGTTCTCGTGTGTCAGTTGCACCTGGCCGGTCGTGGCCGCCGTCCTCAGCGGCACGCTCGGGGTGAGTGCGAGCACGCTGACCGCGTTCACCCCCGAACTGTGGACCTCGACGGCGGTGTTCGTCGTCACCGTCGCCTTGCTGTACTGGCGACCCACGCACTGACCCAAGGCGGTCGTGGTGGCCGGGGTCGGGGCGTGCGGAGTAGGGAGTGGTGGGCCGTGACGACGGCCCACCGGGACGGCGATCACGTGACAGCGCCCTGAAAGCCGGCCAGGGGTTTAACCACGGTCGGTGTCATCATCCGGCAGATGATCGAGGTGCGGGACCTCCGCAAGGAGTACGAGGAGTTCGTCGCCGTCGAGGGGTCGACGTTCACCGTCGAACCGGGCGAGGTGTTCGGGATCGTCGGACCAAACGGCGCCGGCAAGACGACGACGCTGAAGATGCTCGCGGGGCTGGTGGAGCCAACGGGTGGCACCGCCGTCGTCGCCGGCCACGACGCCGGCAGCCTCGAAACCCGTCGGGCGCTCGGGTTCGTCCCCGAGGAGTCCCCGCTGTACGAGGAGATGACCGCCGACGCCTACCTGCGTTTCTTTGCCGACCTGTACGACGTGCCCCGGGAGACGGCACGCGAGCGCATCGACGACGCCCTGGACCGACTGGACTTGGAGCACCGCGAGCGCCGCATCGGCGACATGTCGAAGGGGATGAAACGGAAAGTCGCAATCGCACGAGCACTCGTCAACGACCCCGACGTGCTGGTGTTCGACGAACCCGCGTCGGGACTCGACCCCCTGACGACCAACCACGTGATCGAGTTCACCCGCGAGTTGAGTCGCGAGGGTCGCACCGTCGTGTTCAGCGCGCACAACCTCTACCACGTGGAGTCCGTCTGCGACCGCGTCGTCGTCATGAACCGCGGGGAGATAATCGCCCGCGGCAGCGTCGAGGCGATCCGCGAGGAGTACGGCACCACCGAGTACCACGTCCACACGGACGTCGCGGTCGACGGTGCCGTCCCGGTCGAGGGGGCCGAGAGGGAGGAGTACCGCCAGGTCGTCGAGACGATGACGGCAGTGGACTCGGTCCGGACGGCGGTCCGCGAGCAGGGCGGCGAGGTGACCGACATCCGCACCCGCGAGCCGAGTCTGGAGGCGGTGTTTCTCGACATCGCGGGCGAGACGCCCGCCGAGGCAGCCGACACGGGACCGTACTCGGGGACACCGAAGACGGGCGCCGCCGACGGGGCGCGGACCGACGGCGCCAGGCGGCCGGAAACCCGGGGCGACGGGAGCGTCGCGCTGGAGTCGGGCGATGAGGTGGGCGACGGAGAGCGCGAGGCGTGATTCCCAGGCTGCGTCCCCGGAAGGTCCTGCGGATCGCCCGGTGGGAGGTGAGTCGCACGGCGGGCACCGTGAGTCGCCGGACGCTCGTGGTCGCCGCCGTCGCCGTTCTCGCGGCAGGGCTAGTCGGGCCGGTCGCCGTCAGCGGCGTCGCGCTCGACGACGGCATCTACCGCGTCGGCGTGGCCGAGGACTCCCCGTACCGGCCGGCGGTCGAGCAGGCGGACCGCCTGGCGGTCGGGCCCGCCACGCCGGCGGCGTACGAGTCGGGCCGCGTGGACGTGCTCGTCCGGGACAGTCGGCTGGTGGTGCCACGCGAGGGCGGTCGCAAGAGTCTCGCCGCCTACGGCGCCGTCCGGTCGGCGGTCGAGGCGTACAACGACGACCTCCTGGGTGACGCGGTCGAGCGCGGCGACGCCGAGCGGGCAGTGGCCTTTCCGGTCGACGTACGACTGCGCTACGAGCGCCGGGCGACGGCGGCGAGGGGAGACACCGGTGGTGGGAACGGCGACGGCGGCGACGGCAGTGACGGCGGTGGTGGGGGTGGCGGCGGTGACGGCGGCGACGGCGTCGTGAGTGGCGGGAGTGGCGGCGGGGGTGGGCCCCTCGGCGTGCCGAACCTCGCCGGCGGTGGCGGGTCGGTGGGGTCGCCCTCGGAGATCGCACCGCCGTTTCCCTTTGGCTCGCTCGTGCTCGCCTTTCTGTTCGTCGTGCCGATGAACTTCGTGGTGCAGTCGTACGGGTCGACGATAATGGAGGAACGACTGGAGCGCCGCGGCGAGTTGCTACTCGTCTCGCCGGTGTCACCCGGGGAGATCGTCGTCGGCAAGACGCTGCCGTACCTCGCCGCGCTGGTCGCCGTCACCGTGGGGATCGCCGTCGTCGTCGGCGGTGGGGCGCTGTCGGTCGCTGCCGTCCTGCCGATCGCCGCGCTGTTTCTCGCCGCGACGTTCGTCGGCGCGATGTTCGCCCGCTCGTTCAAGGAACTCACGTTCGTGACGATAGCGGTCAGCGTCTCGATCACGGTGTACGCCTTTGTGCCGGCGATCTTCACCGAGATAACGCCGATCGCGCTCATCTTGACGCTCGTGGTGCGGGACCTCCAGGGGACCGGCGTCGCACCCGGGGAGTTCCTGTTTTCTACCGGGCCGATCCTGTTGAGTGCGGTCGTTCTGTACGCGCTGGGCACGGGCGTCTACCGCGAGGAGGACATGTTCACACAGCGGCCGGTCCACCTGAAGGCGATGGACGCCCTGGCCGCGCGGGTCCGCAGCGCCCGCGGCGTGGCGTTGTGGTCGGCGCTGTTCATTCCGTTTGTCTTCGTCGCCGAACTACTGGCCGTCGCCCTGTTGTTCGCCGTCTCCTCGGGCGTCTCCGACGCGCTGGTGGTGCCACTCCTGATCGCCGTGATCGCGACCGTCGAGGAGGTCGCAAAGAGCGTCCACGTGTTCGCCGGGTTCGAGTCGGCGCGGTTCGCCCGGACGGAGCGGGTGGCCGTCGTGGTCGGGATCGCCTCCGGGGTGGGGTTCTTCGTCGGCGAGAAACTCACCGTCGTCGTCCAACTGGTCGGTCTGCCGGACCTGACGCTGGGACAGGCGGTCGCCCCGGAGGCGGCGACGACGGAGCCGCTGGTCGCGCTGGGGCTGTTGCTCGCGCCACTGGCGCTGCACACCGTCACCGCGACGGTCTCCGCGCTGGGTGCGAGCCGGGGCAAGACCGCCTACGCCGTCACGCTGCCGGTGGCGATCGCCGTCCACTGGCTGTACAACCTCACCGTCCTGGGGGTGGTCGGCGGTGTCTGAGGACGACGACGGGCGCGACCCGGGGGGCGACGGCGACACCGCTCCAGCGCGACGACCGGGCAGGGGCAGGGGCAGGGGTGACGACCCGGAGCCACCGGCGGCGGCACCGGTCGCTGACGGGGGCCAGGAGCGCGCCGGACGGAGCACCCGGGTGACGATCGCCCGCCGGGAGGTGGCCTCGCTGCGCAGCGAGAAGACGATCCTGTTGGCGCTTGCCATCCAGTTGGTCGTCGCCGCCTTTTCGTCGTTTCTGGTGGTGGGGCTGGTGTCGCTGTACAGTCCGAGTGGGGCGGGCGTCCAGCCGACGGTCGGCGTGACCGGCAACGCGAGCGGGGCGGTGCTAGAGGCGGCGGCGGGCACGGACGACGACCTCCAGGTGCGGGAGTACCCCGTTCCAGACGCCGCGAACCGGGCGTTCGAGACGGACAGGATCGACGCGGTCGTGCGGGCCGACCGGCTCCCGTCGGGACAGGTGCGGGTCACCACCACCGTACCGGACGGCGACGTGCGCACGACGGTCGTCGTCGTCACCGTCCGGAACGTACTGGAGACGATGGAGCGAGACCTCCGCGACGAGTACGCCCGCCAGGGCCGACTGCCGGAGCCGCTGCCGGTGCCCGACCGGGTGCCCACGAGTCCGTACTTCGGGTTCACTTACACCGTGCTCGTGCCCCTGCTGATGTTCCTGCCGGCGTTTATCAGCGGGTCGATCGCGGTGGACTCGCTCACGGAGGAGGTCCAGCGCGGCACCCTGGAGTTGCTCCGCGTGGCGCCGGTCGACCTCTCGACGATCGTCGACGCGAAGGTGCTGTCGGCGGCGACGCTCGCGCCGCTCCAGGCGGCGCTGTGGATCGCGCTGTTGCGGTTCAACGGCACCGGCGTCGCCAACCCGCTCGCGCTCGTGGCGGTCGTGGCCGGCCTCTCGACCGCGCTGGTCGTCGTCGGCGCCGGGATCGCGCTGACGACGCCCGACCGCCGGCAGGCGCAGTTTCTCTACTCCGTGGGCGTGCTCGCCGCCGCCGTCGTCGCCGGCCTCTTGCCGGAACACCCCGCGAACACCGTCGCGAAACTCGCCGTCGGGTCGCCGACCACCGCGACGTGGCTGGCCGTCGCCGGCTACGTCGCACTCGGTGCCGTCGCCTACGTCGCCGTCCGCGTCGGCGTGGAGCGAGTCGACCCAGAGAGGCTGTGAGCGACGGGGCGGCGACACGGCCGGTCCCGGGACGGCCACGAACCGAAAACACCACCCTGTGACGGCGCAACTGGAGAGATATGAAGGCCGTCCAGTTCCGTGAGCACGGCGACACGGACGTCGTGGAGTACGCCGACCGCCCCGCGCCCGACCCCGACCGCGACGAGGTCGTCGTCGACGTGAAGGCCGGCGCACTGAACCACCTCGACCTGTGGACCCGCCGGGGGTTGCCGACGCTCGACCTGGAGATGCCACACGTCCCGGGCAGCGACGGCGCCGGGGTCGTCGCCGCGGTCGGCGAGGGCGTCGACCGCTTCGAGGTGGGCGACCGCGTCGCGCTGTGGGCCGGCGTTCACTGTGGCGACTGCGAGTTCTGCCGGCACGGCCAGGAACCGCTGTGCGTGCGCTACCACGTCATCGGCGAACACGTCCCCGGGGTGCACGCGGAGCGGGCGGCGGTGTCGGCGGAGAACCTCGTTCCCGTTCCCGAGGGGGTGGACTGGGAGACGGCGGCCGCGGCGCCACTCGTCTTCGGCACTGCCTGGCGGATGCTCATGACTCGCGGCGACCTGCGGGCCGACGACGACGTGCTCGTGCTGGGAGCGAGCGGCGGCGTCGGGCACGCCGCCGTCCAGATCGCCGCTCACGCCGGCGCGACGGTGTACGCCACCGCCTCCAGCGAGGCGAAACTCGACGCCGCCCGCGAACTGGGCGCGGACCACGCGATCGATTACGAGCGCGAGGACTTCGCGGCACGGATCCGCGACCGGACCGGCAAGCGCGGCGTCGACGTCGTCGTCGACCACGTGGGCGAGACGACGTGGCCGGACTCGCTGCGCTCGCTGGCGAAGGGCGGGCGGCTGCTCACCTGCGGGGCGACGACGGGGCCGACGGGCGAGACGGACATCCGGCGGGTGTTCTGGAACCAACTCGACGTGCGCGGTTCGACGATGGCGACACCGGGCGAGGTGGACGACGTGCTCTCGCTGGTCTGGGAGGGCACACTCGACCCGCGGATCCGCGAGCGCCTGCCGATGAGCGAGACCGACCGTGCCCACCGACTGCTCGAGGACCGTGAGGGCTTTGGGAAAGTGGTGGTGATACCCGACAGTGAGCTCTGAGGACGAGACAGACGGCGACGACCGGTACGTCCACGACCCGTCGGAGTTCGAGTCGTCGGCCACCGCGCCCACGACGGAGTCCGGGGACGGTACCGACGAGTTCCCGGACCCGAACCCCGGCATGGGTCGCCGTGGATGGGTGCTGCTGGCGGCGGTGGTGGTGGCCTTTTTCGGTGCGCCGGCGGTAATCTATCTGCGGCCGCCGGCAGTGCCGTTCGAGGTGGCCTTTCTGGTGGTGCCGCTGGTGCCGGCGTTTCTGCTGGGCATGGTAGCGGTGTGGGCGATGGCGGGGCGTGGGGGGCGGTGACCCCTCGCGCCGGAGAAGTTATCGGAGTTCGGGCGGGGGAGACTCGTAGCGGTCCGCCAGGGTGCGGACGACGGCGAGAGCACCCTCGGCCTCCTCTTTTGGGGTGTCGTCGTCGGCGGCGTACTCCGCGAGGTCGCGACGGAGCCGCCACGCCTGGAATGCGGTGAACCCTGGGTCGTCCCGCCCCTCGACCTGCTCGACCGCGTCCGTTACCCACCACGGGGGCACGCGGTCCGCCGCCCTGGCTCGCTCGACCCGTGATATCATCACGTGGTGGATGACCCACTGCTGCTCGCGGTCGAGGTCGACCGTCTCGCGCTCGACGTGGTCCGTGTCAGCCCGTGTCATTTTTCGTTCCCCTCACTCGGATTAACACAGGGTGTCACCGGTGTTAAATCCTGGCACGCGTTGGCATACCTCCTGACAGCTTAACGGCGAAAAGTCCCAGAGGGCGAGCGGCTCACAGAACGAACCGCGAGGTCGAGTGGACGATTCTTGAAAAGGACTGTACGTGAAACGTTCTCTCACGTATCAGTTTCGTTACTCGAAGTCGCGGCGCATCGCAATCTCGAACCAGGGGCACAGTCGGAGTTGGCGGTACCAGTCACGGTGTTCGTACAGGCGGCGGTACGGCACCCACAGGAGCCCGGCGACCTCGGACTCGTCGGGGTCGAGTGCCGGGTCCCGCAGCGTGAGTTTCAGCACCGAACACACCTCGTGTTCGATGCCGCGGTCCTCGAAGAAGCGACGGTACTCGAACCGGTCCGTCACGCGCAGGTCGGCGTACTGGTCGGGGGTGACGCCGAGTTCCTCCTCCAGGCGGGCGCGGGCGGCCGCCTCCTGGCTCTCGCCCTCCGCGGGGTGGGAGGCGACGGTGCCGTCCCAGTAGGTGTCCCACAGGCGCTTGTCTGGACTGCGCTGTGCCAGCAACAGGCGGTCCTCGTCGTCGAACACTAAAGCGGTAAAGGCGCGGTGCCGGACCCCCTCACCGGTGTGTGCCTCGAGGCGGTTGACCGTCCCCTGTGCGTTGTCGTCGGCGTCGACCGCGATGACGTCTTGGGCGGCGTTCTCGTGGCGAGGGCTCGCGCCCGAGTCGCCGACCGAACTCTCACTCATGTGCCGGCGTTGGCGGACCCCGGTAAAACAGTCTTCGACTCTCAGGAGTCGCCGACGGCCCCCTCTGGAGGGGCCGGAGAGACCTCGTAGCCCTCGCCGACACACATACACAACGCGCCAGCCTCCGTCCGCACCGAGAGGGCGTCGGTCCTGACCATCTCGCCGTCGAGGCTGAAGCCGTCCGCCGTTCCGTCCAGTGAACGCACGTCGATCGCTGCCGCCCGCAGTCGGTGGATCTCCGTGGCCGCCTCCGCCCCGAACAGTTTGTCGCGGATCCGGTCACCGACCAGTTTCGACACCGAGGCGTTCTCGATAACGGCCACCTCCAGGCAGCCGTCCTCGACGTCGGCCTGCGTGTCGCCACTGGCGGGGAACCGCCGGCCGTTGCCAACGAGCACGAACAGGGCGTCGCCGACGAACGACCGGTCGCTCCGCGGGCCGGTCTCGACGTGCAGTCGCATACCGTCGAACCCCCGGAGCGTCTGCAGCGTGTTCACCACGTAGGCGAGTACGCCGAGTGACTGTTTTAGTTCGCTCGAGGTGTCGCCGCTCGCGTCGGCGGTCAGTCCACAGATACAGGAGTTGACGAACGGACGGTCGTCAGCGACCCCGAGGTCCAGGTCGCGAGTGCGCCCCGTCTCGACCACCTCGAAGGCGTGGGGAACCGACTCGACGCCGACGTTTCCGGCGAAGTTGTTGCCCGTTCCGCCGGGAACCACGGCGATGACGGTGTCCGACAGGGCGTCCGCCTCGCGGGCCCCCCGTACCACCTCGTTCAGCGTGCCGTCACCACCACAGGCCGCGAGGAGGTCCGCGCCCGGGGCGCGCTCCCTGGCGAACTCGACCGCGTCGCCTGCCGTCTCGGTCTCCAGCACCGAGAACCCGTGCTCTGCGGCGAGGTCCCGCACCGTGTCGGCGTGGGCGCCGTCGCCACTCTCCGGGTTCAGCACCAGCACCCGTTCCTCGCCGCCGTCGGCCCGCCCACGGCGAGTGTCCTCACCCTCGTCGCCCGTGCCGCGCTCTGCGTCCATGTCGACAGTATGGACCACAAGATGAAAGATGCTCGTGTTCCAACAGGTTGCGTGTACGCCGTCGACCTCCACAGCCATACCCGCTTCTTCCACGGGCGTCGAGCCCTGGGCGACCGCTTCGACCCTCTGGGGTTTCGACTGCTGACCGCAGCGGCCCGTCACCGGGGGCTCGACGGCCTCGTGCTCACGAATCACGACTACTACACGCCCTTTGAGACCGACCGGCCCGTCACCGTCCCGGGGATCGAGGTCTCGACGACAGGGGGGCACGTCCTCGTCGTCGGGCCGGACCCGCCGCGCGAGACGGAGCCGGGTGCGCTCACCCCGGCGGAGACCGTCGACATGGCCCACGAACGGGGCTGTGCGGCGGTGATGGCCCACCCGTTCCGTGGCGACCTGTTTACCGTCGAGGCCGACTTCGACGCCGTCGAACTCAACGGCAAACACCCCCGGTCCCACCCCTGGGCGCTCGAACTCGCCCGCCGCCGCGACCTCCCGATCGTCGCCGGCAGCGACGCCCACCTCCCGTTCGAGGTTGGCCGGGCCTACACGATGGTCGAGGCCGACACCCTCACCCCCGAGTCGGTCGTCGCGGCGCTTCGCGACGGTCGAGTGCGTGCACGAGTCCGCCACGGCAACACCGAGCGACTCGTCAGGCGGTTCTACGGGGCGCTGTACGACCAGCGGGGCGACCTCACCCGACCGGCGTGGGCCGCCGCCCTCGACCCCGACCCGGCACGGTTTCCCGGCGTCGACTGACCCGACCCCGGCCGGTCACCCCCCGCCGACCCGCTCCTCGAGGATGAGCCGCGAGGTGATGTCCCGCACCTCGGCGCGGTCGCGGGCCCGGGCGATGATCCCGTTCAGGCGCTCGGTGTCCGCGGCGTCGACCACGAGCACCACGTCGCGCTCGCCGCCGACCTGCCACACCAGGTCGACGTCCGCCCACGCCGCCAACTCCCCGGCGAACGCCCGGGCGTCGGCGTCGACCGCCACGTCGATCTCCACCATCGCCCGCAGGTTGCCGGTCCGCGTCGTGACGGTGAACCGCTCGATCACCCCCGACTCCCGCATCTTCTCGACGCGGTTTCGCACCGTTCCCTCGCTCGTCCCCACCCGTTCGGCGATCTCGGTGTACGGCGTCCGGGCGTTCGCCCGCAACTCGTCGAGGATCGCCCGGTCGAGGTCGTCCATGCCCACACGGGCGGGTCCGACCGGTTACGTGTTTCGAAATTCGAAGTCATGCTTCGAAGCAAATGCTTATCAGACTGGCGACGCACGATATTCGTAATGAGCGCGTACCTGGCGGTCGAGGGCGACACGGTGATCGAGGGGCGTGCCCGTTCGCCGGGGCGGGCGAGCGGCGAGTTGGTGTTCACGACGGCGTACACGGGCTACGAGGAGTCGCTCACCGACCCGAGTTACGAGGGACAGGTGCTCACCTTCGCGTACCCACTCATCGGCAACTACGGGGTGCGAGAGGAGCGGTTCGAGTCCGACCGTGTCCACCCCACCACCGCCGTGGCCCGGGAGTTCACCGACGACGTGGCGGCGTGGCTGCGCGAGGCGGGCGTGCCCGCCGTCGACCAGGTGGACACCCGCTCCGTGGTGACCGACGTGCGCGACGCCGGCGTGAAGCGGTGTGGGATCGCCGCCGGCCCCGACGCCACGCCCGACGACGCCCGCGCCGAACTCGAGGCGTGCCCGCGGATGGCCGACCGCGAGGCGATCGGCGACCAGGTGAGCGTCGACCACCCCCACACGCACGGCGACGGCGACGACCCCCGCGTTGCCCTGGTGGACTGTGGCACAAAGGGCTCGATCGTCGACTCGCTCGTGGCCCGCGGCGCCACCGTCGACGTTCTCCCGCACGACGCACCCCCCGCACAGGTCGTCGCCCGCGACCCCGACGTGTTGTTCGTCTCGAACGGTCCCGGCGACCCCGCGACCTTCGAGGCTGCACAGCGTCTTGTCCGGGAGTTCGTCGGCGAGGTGCCCGTCGCCGGTATCTGCCTGGGCCAGCAGGTCGTCGCCCGTGCGCTGGGCGGTGACACCCGCAAGATGACCTTCGGCCACCGCGGCGTGAACCAACCAGTGCGCGACCTCGACTCGGGACAGGTCGTGATGACCACCCAGAACCACGGCTACACGGTCGACGACCCCGGCGAACTGGAGGTCACGCAGGTCAACGTCAACGACGACACCCCCGAGGGCCTCGCCGACCCCGCGCGGGACGTCCTCACCCGGCAGTACCACCCCGAGGCCAACCCCGGCCCGCACGACACGCTCGATTTCTTCGACGACGTACTCGGGATGGCCGAGTCGCGCCAGGTGGCCGCGGACTGACCTCCCGGGATTCGGGCGGTTCTGTTGACACCCGAACGGAGTCCCAGCGGCATCCAGACGACCCACGCGAACGGCTCACGAGCGACCCAAGGACACTTACCACACACACGACACCCGGCAGTATGCCAGGTGCACGTGTCACGGGCAGCGAGCGGGTCACGCTTCGTACGCCCGAGTCGGAGGACGCAGCCTTCCGCCAGCGGGGCAACGCCAACCCCGAGGTCCGCTACCCGCTCGGGAACTTCGTCAGGTCTCGCGAGGCGGAGGACCCGGCGTTCGACCGCACGGGCGGCGACCACTTTCTCGTCTGTGTCGACGACGACGGCGGCCCCGGAACGCCGGCCAACGGCACGTACGAGCGAGCGGGCTTCGTCGGGATCGACGACATGTCGTACCGGCGGCCCGAACTGGGCTACTGGGTCGCCGAGGAGCACCAGGGCCAGGGGTACGGCACCGAGGCGGTCGCCCTGGCGGTCGAGTACACCTTCCGCACGTACGACCACCCCGCCGTCGGGGCGGGCGTGTACGAGTTCAACGACGCCTCCCGCCGACTGCTCGAGTCACTGGGCTTCGAGCGCGAGGGCCGCACCCGCCGGGACCGGTTTATCGACGGCGAGTACGTCGACACCTTGCAGTACAGTCTGCTGCGGGAGGACTGGGCGGGCGTCGAGCGAGCGCTCGCGGAGTGACCGGCGAGCGCCGATCAGTCCCCGCTCCACCGCCGCCGGGTCCGGGGGCGTTCGCCGACCGGGGACACGTCGGACGCCGCCGTGGCCCCGGAGTGTAGCGCCGCGACGGTCGCCTCGGCAGCCGCGAGGGTGGAGCAGTACGGCACGCCCTCGTCGACCGCGGCCCGCAGCGCCCGCTCGTCGTCGCTGACGAGCAGGTCCACCTCGCCCGCCCGGATCGCGGCGGGGACGTCGTCGGGCGCGGTCACGTCGAAGTGGCGCCCGAGACCGTCGACGGGGAGGTCGACGACCGCCTGGCCACCGTCCGGCAGCCCGGCGGCGGCGTGCTGGGCCTTCGCGTAGGCCGCCTCAAACGAGTCTGCGGTGCCCATCACCTCGCCGGTGGACTTCATCTCCGGGCCGAGACGGGGGTCCGCGCCCGGAAGACGGTCGAACGGGAGAACGACCTCCTTCACGCTGGCCTGGTCCGGGACGTGCTCCTCGTGGGGGAGGTCGGCCAGCGACGCGCCGGCCATCACGCGGGCGGCGACCTTCGCGATCGGCACGCTGGTGGCCTTCGAGACGAACGGCACCGTCCGCGAGGAGCGCGGGTTCGCCTCGAGAACGTACACTTCGCCGTCGTCGACGGCCAACTGGACGTTGAGCAGGCCCACCGTGTCGAGTGCCCGGGCGACCGTCTCGACCACCTCGCGCACTCGGGAGAGGGTGTCGTCGTCCAGCGAGCGCGGCGGGATGACGCAGGCGGAGTCACCGGAGTGCACCCCGGCGGGTTCGACGTGCTCCATCACGCCACCGACCAGTACGTCGCCCGCCGGTGTGCCCTCGTCGTCGCCGTCGCGGTCTACCCCGACGTCGGCCACGGCGTCGACGTCGAGTTCGACGGCGCCCTCGAGGTACTCGTCGACGAGCACGGGCGTGTCGGGGCTCACCCGGATCGCCTCCTCGAGGTAGGTCTGCAGTTCCGAGTCGTCGTGGACGACGGCCATCGCCCGACCGCCGAGAACGTAGGAGGGCCGCACCAGCACCGGGTAGCCGATCTCACCTGCGAGTGCGAGCGCCTCGGCCTCGCTCGTCGCGGTGCCGCCCTCTGGCTGGGCGATACCCCGGGCGTCGAGCAGGCGGTTGAAGCGGTCGCGGTCCTCGGCGAGGTCGGTCGCCTCGACCGAGGTGCCGAGGATCGAACAGTCCAGGTCGCGCCGGTCGAGTTCCGCCTGGAGCGGTTCAGCCACGTCGACGGAGGTCTGGCCACCGAACTGCACCATCACGCCGTCGGCCTCGGTCGCGGCGACCACGTCGGCGACCTCCTCGGCGGTGATCGGCTCGAAAAAGAGCCCGTCGCTCGTGTCGTAGTCGGTCGAGACCGTCTCGGGGTTGTTGTTGACGACGTGTACGTCCACGCCTGCATCGCGAAGCGCCCGCACGGCGTGGACCGTGCAGTAGTCGAACTCGACGCCCTGGCCGATACGGATCGGACCACCGCCGACGATCACGACGGAGTCGGCGTCGGTGTCGACTTGGAGTTCGTCCCGCGCCCGGCCGCTCGGGTCCCGGGCGGAGTAGTAGTACGGCGTCGACGCCGCGAACTCGCCGGCACAGGTGTCGACCTGCCGGAACACGCGGTCCGGGGCGACCCGCTCCACCGCTGCCCGGGTCGGCGGGGCGTCGGGAACGGTGCCGCCGTCTCCGTCCTCGTGACTCGCGCCGGTGGCCGGCACGGCAGCGGCCGGCTCCCGTCCCGTCTCCCGGCGGCGCTCGTGGGCCTCGCTCCCGAGGGCGACGACCTCCTCGTCGGTGAACCCGACGGCGGCGGCCCGCGCCGGGTCGTGGTCGGCCTCGCGGGCGGCTTCGGCGACCGCCCGGAACCGCTCCAGGTACCACTCGCGGATCCCGGTGAGCGAGCGCACCGCCTCGACGGCGAAGCCGCGGTCGAACGCCTCGATGACTGCGTAGGGACGGTCGGGCGTCGGGCGGGCGAGGTACTCCTCGCGCAACGTCGCGTCGTCGAGGCTCGCGAGGTCGACCGCGGGTTCGTACTCGGTCGAGCGCAGCGCCTTCAACAGGGACTCCTCGAAGGTGCGTCCGATCGCCATCGCCTCGCCGGTTGACTTCATCGCCGTCCCGAGGGTGAACTCCACCTCGGGGAACTTGTCGATCGGCCAGCGGGGCACCTTCGTGACGACGTAGTCGATCGCGGGTTCGAACGCGGCGGTCGTCTCGCCGGTAATCTCGTTCTCGATCTCGTGGAGCCGTTTGCCGAGAGCCACCTTCGCCGTGACGCGGGCGATCGGGTAGCCCGTCGCCTTCGACGCGAGAGCGGAGGAGCGGGACACCCGCGGGTTCACCTCGACGACGCGGTACTCACCGCCCGGTGTGCCGTCGTCGCGCCAGGCGAACTGGATGTTACAGCCACCGTGGATGCCCAACTCGCGGATCACCTCGATCGCCGTCGAACGCATCTCCTGGTGGCCGCGGTCGGGGATCACCTGCGAGGGCGTGACGACGACGGACTCACCAGTGTGGATGCCCATCGGATCGAGGTTCTCCATGTTGCAGATCACGACACAGGAGTCGTCCGCGTCACGCATCACCTCGTACTCCAGTTCGATCCAACCGGCGATCGACTCCGTTATCATCACGCGGTCGTCCCGTGACAGTCTGAGTCCGCGCCGCACCCGCTCGCGCAACTCGTCCATCTCCTCGACGACGCCGCTGCCGGACCCCCCCAGCGTGTAGGTCGTTCGCATCACGACGGGCAGTCCACCCACCGCGCTGACGGCGTCCTCGACCTCGTCGACGGAGTCGATCGTTTGCGAGCGGGCGACCGGTTCGCCCATCTCGTGCATCCGCTCGCGGAACCGCTCGCGGTCCTCGGTGGCGTAGATCGTCTCGAGCGGTGTCCCCATCACCTCAACGCCGTGTTCCTCGAGAACGCCCCGCTCGGCGAGTTCTGCGGTGACGTTCAGCCCCGTCTGGCCGCCGAGACCGGCGATGACGCCGTCGGGCTTCTCGCGTTCGATCACCGCCTCGATCGCGTCGGGGGTGATCGGTTCGACGTAGACGCGGTCGGCAGTCTCCGGGTCGGTCATTATCGTCGCCGGGTTGGAGTTCACCAGAACGACCTCGGCACCCTCCTCCTGGAGCGCCCGACAGGCCTGCGCCCCGGAGTAGTCGAACTCCGCCGCCTGGCCGATCTGAATGGGACCGCTGCCGACGAGCAGGATCGTCCGCCCCTCGCCCGCGCCGCTCGACGACTCCACACTCGAAACCGCGTCCGCGTCCCCCGCCTCGTCGGTCGCCGGTTCGTCACCCCTGTCGCCGCCCTCGTCGCGGTCGGGATCACTCATCTACCGCGACGAGTTCGCACATCGTCATAAGTCCGGCGACGGGCTACGACACGCACAGTTGAGCTTCGAAATTCGAATCCTGCGGACACTCTCGCACCTCGCGAGGTGCCGCTTCGGGAACGGGGTAGCCGGGAGCGAGACACGTGCGGGTCGCGAGTCAACTGACCCACGGTCGGGGTGTGGGCCGGACACGGTCGGGGCACGGTGACCCGGGGCGGGCGACGACCTCAGGCGCCGCTCCCGTTCAGACGGTAGCGGTAGGGGTGGTCCTGGATGATGTCCACTTGGTCGGTCTCGGCCCAGCGCCCGAGTACGGTGGCGACGCGGTGAGCACTGTCGAACTCCTCGCCGTGGGCCTCAAGCACCTCGAGGATCTCGCGGGCGGTGAGTGGGCCGTCGGTCTCGGCTTCCTGAAGCACCGACTTGATCCGCTCGAACTCGCCCCGCCGGGATCGCATACACCATCACAGGATATCGATAAGCATAAATCACCGTCAGACTCGCGTCTTACAGCCTCTCGCGGCCGATCTCGTTTCGAGGCGGCGCCGTCGTGCGGTCTGTCGTCTGACTCGCGAGTCACGGGCGTCGGAGGCGTGTCATACGCCGGCAGCACTCAGGCCGGGTCGTCGTGCTCGTCGCGGAACTCCCGCTCGTCCCGGTACTGGTCGACAAAGGCCTCGACGTCGAAGGCGGCGAGCTGCTCGCGAAACTGCTCGCGGGCGGCGTCGTCGTCGGCGTGACTCAGCGCGTGCTCCATCATCTCCAACACGAGATCGACGACGACCTCGTGGAGTCGGCGGGCGTCGAAGGCGGTCACCCACAGCATCGCGTAGCCGACGGTGCCGTCGTCGGAGACGTCCAGGCTGACCACCTCCTCGGGGAACTCCTCGCTCACCATCCCGAGGAGGTGGGGCGTACCGAACTGCTCGAACTCGTCTTCGGTCTCCACGACGGCCCGCAGGTCCCCGACCATCGTCTCCGGGACGAACCGACTCGGCGGGTGCACGTCGGTCACGACGGCGTGGGTCGCACCACAGTCACAGGACAGTTCCCGCATCCCCATGTCCACCGCCGCGGGACCGACACTCTCCCCGCAGGGCAGCGTCACCTCCGAGTCGCTCCCGGGGACACGAGGCTCTGACATACACACTCTGGGCGCCTGACCGACATAAGAACCGTGCTCTCACCCGTCGCGCCGGCGTCGGCGGTCGCCCCGCCGCGTGCCGTCGTCCCCGCGGTCGCCGTCAGTCGGCCCCGGCGTCGTCCTCTCCGTCTTCGGTCTCGGCCTCACCGGCGAACGGGTCGTCCGCTGCCTCGTGGTCGTGGTCGGCCTCGTGAGCGTCGGCCCCCTCCTGATCGTCGCCGTTCCCGTCCTCTCCCTTGACCGCGATCCACCTCGGTCTCGACCTCTATCTCCGGGTCTGACATGCGTGTCGATGGGTGGTACTGTCTCAAACCCGCCGTGGTCGGCGCTGCCGTGGCGCTCGCGGGGTGTCCCGACGGCGAACGGGAGACCGCGACAGGATTGATGAGGGCGGCGGCTGAACCACCGGCGATGGCGAGAGAGTTGGCCGAGCACGTCTGGCAGTTGGAGTTGAGCCCGGCGAGCGCGTACCTCGTCGAGGACCGTGAACTGCTGCTGTTCGACGCCGGCACGCCAGGGTCGGCCGAGGAGTTGGTCGAGGAGATAAGCGAGACGGACAACGACATCGTCGACGTGGACCGCGTGTTGATCACACACTACGACCCCGACCACGTCGGCGGACTGGCCGAACTCACGCCAGACCTCGACGCCCCGGTGCACGTCCGCGAACCGGACGCCAGCCACATCACCGGCACCGAAAAGCCGGGGCTGCTCAACCTGAAGGGGTTCGTCCAGCGGGTGACGCGGCCACTCCTGTCGGTGCCCGACCTCGAGGTGCGGCGGATCATCGACGGCGAGGAGATAGCCAGTTTCACCGCCTACCACACCCCCGGCCACACGCAGGGTCACATGGCCTACGTCAGCGATGACCGCGACGTGGGCGTACTCGGCGACCTCGTCCGCGAGAAAGGCGGTGAACTGCAACACTCGCCGTGGTACCTGAGCCACGACACCGACGCCGTCCGCGAGAGCGTCCGTACGCTTGCCTCTCGCGCCCCGGAGTTCGCCGTCGCCGCCCCCGGCCACGGCGACCCGATCACCGTCGGCGGCAGCGACGCGGTGATCCGGTTGGCGCGGGAGTGACGGCTCCCCGGTGGTCGGACCCGGTCAGTCCCCGGTGCCGGCGTCCTCGACAGTGTCCTCGTCCAGGCCGGGTGCCTCGGCGGGGTCCACCTCGTCCGGTTCGTCCTGGCCGCCGATCCGCACCTCGCCGTCGGGCCCCTCGACGTACACGTCGTCGGCGAACCCACCCTGTGCGTGGGGATGCTCGGGGTCGTCAAGCCGCTCCGGCGTCGACGGCGCAGCGGGCACCTCTCGGCTGCGGAACGCCCCGAGCGGGTCGTCGATCGTGATCCCGTGACGCTCGAAAAAGGCCCGGTAGCGCTCGTAGTGGTCCTCTATCTCGCCGGCCGGGAACTCCATCATCTCGGTCCAGCCGTGGTTGTAGAAGTCGAAGTTGGCCTGGACGTGGGTGATCTCACGAGCCTCCGCCTCTGTGTAGCCCTCCTGCAGAG
>CAZQHW010000018.1:17828-23330 GCA_964593395.1 uncultured Halobacteriales archaeon | reverse complement strand
GGTCGAGGTAGGAGTCCGCGGCCCGAGCGGGCCCGACGTTGTAGGCTTCGTCTGCATAGCGTACGTGGCCGGCGTGACGGTCCGGTTCGCTGTAGACAGCGACCGTGTCGACGTCGAGTTCCTCGCAGGCCCGCATGACGCGGACCGCGATCTCGCCGCGGTTGGCGACGAGGACCTTCTCGAACATAGGGGGTCTATCGGGAGTCCCCACCAAAAGGGTACGCCTCTCGGCCAGGAGTTATAGACGATCTGACCGGCTCGCTGCCGTCCACGGGTCGGTCGGGCTACCGTCGGGCACGCGGACGCCTCGGCCCCGGTCGCGGTCGAGCCGGTCCGCGTACTGCCACTTGCGCCCCGTCCAGTCGGCCGAGGCGTCACCGTCCGCGGCCGCCGCAGCCTGTGCCTGGTCCCGCAGGTGGGCGCCGATTGCGACTGCGACGGCGGCCGCTTCGTCCGTGTCGGCAGCGTCGAGGCCACGTACCTCCTCGATGAGCGTCTCGACGTCTGGCAGTGCGGCCGGCTCGTCGGTCGTCATCTACAGTGGGATGTTGCCGTGCTTGCGGTCGGGCTGGTCGGTACGCTTCGAGCGGAGCATCTCGAGGTCCTCGATCAGCTTCGGGCGCGTCTCGGGGGGCTCGATCACGTCGTCGACGAAGCCACGGTCAGCCGCCGTGTAGGGGTTGGCGAACTGCTCGCGATACTCGTCGACGAGTTCCTCGCGGCGGGCCTCGGCGTCCTCGGCCGCCTCGAGTTCGTCGCTATAGAGCACATTGACGGCCCCTTCCGGTCCCATGACGGCGATCTCTGCCGTCGGCCACGCGTAGTTGACGTCCGCGCCGATGTGCTTCGAGGACATCACGTCGTAGGCCCCGCCGTAGGCTTTCCGCGTGATGACGGTCATCAGCGGCACTGTCGCCTCTGAGAAGGCATAGAGCAGTTTCGCGCCGTGGTTGATGATGCCGTTGTGTTCCTGGTCGGTGCCGGGCATGAAGCCGGGCACGTCGACGAAGGTGAGGATGGGGATGTTGAACGCGTCACAGAAGCGGACGAAGCGCGACGCCTTCATCGAGGCGTCGACGGTGAGTGTGCCGGCGTTCACCCGCGGCTGGTTGGCCACGATCCCGACGGAGTGGCCGTTCAACCGGGCGAACCCGACGACGACGTTGCGGGCGAACTCCTCGTTCACCTCGTAGAACGTGGTGCGGTCGACGACCCCCTCGACCACGTCGGTCATGTCGTACGGCTTCTGCGGGCGGTCAGGGACGACCGTCGAGAGGTCCACCTGCGGGTCGGGGTCCGCGGGCTCCGCACGCGGCGGGTCCTCGACGTTGTTGCTCGGGAGGTACGAAAGCAGGCGGCGGATGCCGTCGAGAACGTCCTCGTCGGTCTGGCCGGCGAACTGTGCGATGCCGGTCGTCGAGGTGTGGACGCCGGCACCGCCGAGATCCTGGTGGCTGACCGCCTCGCCGGTGACCGTCTCCGTGACCCCGGGGCCGGTGATGTACATGTAACTCGTGTCCCGGGCCATGAACACGAAATCGGTGATGGACGGGGAGTACACCGCGCCGCCGGCACACGGCCCCATGATCGCGCTGATCTGCGGCACGACGCCGGAGGCACGCTGGTTGCGCTTGAATATCTCCGCGAAGCCGGCGAGCGAGGCGACCCCCTCTTGGATGCGGGCGCCGGCAGAGTCGTTCAGGCCGACGACGGGCGCCCCGACCTCCATCGCCTCGTCCATCACCTTGCACACCTTCTGTGCGAACACCTCGCCCAGCGAGCCGCCGAAGACGGTGAAGTCGTGGGCGAACACAAACACTGTCCGGCCGTCCACCTCGCCGTAGCCGGTGACGACGCCGTCACCGGGGACCTGGCGCTCCTCCAGGCCGAAGTTGCTGGACCGGTGGGTCCGCAGTTGGTCGAACTCGACGAAGGTGTCGTCGTCGAGAAAGTACTCGACGCGTTCGCGAGCGGTGAGTTTGCCCTTCTCGTGCTGGCGGTCGATCCGGTCCTGTCCCCCACCCCGCAGCGCCCGCTCGCGGAGGTCCTCCAACTCCTCGAAACGGTCCTCCATCGTCATTATCGCCGGCAACCGGGGGCACGGTCAAAAGGGTTCCGTGTATCGGCGTCCTCAGGCCTCGCCGTACACCGGGACTGCGGCCCCACTCGTCGGACTGGCGCCCTCCGAGCAGAGAAACGCCATCACCGTCGCGGCGTCGGCGGGGTCGACCCACTCCTCGCTGTGGCCCATCATCTCGCGGTTCATCGGCGTGTCGAGCACCGACGGCATGACGCAGTTCGCCCGGACCGTCCCGAGGTTCTCCTCGGCGACGGTCTCGGTGAGCAGCCTGATACCGGCCTTCGTGATCCGGTAGGGACCGTCGCCCTCGCCGCCCGACAGCGAGGACCGCGCCGACACGCTACAGACCGCGCCCCCGGTCTCCTGCAGATGCGGCAGGGCGTGTTTCGTCGTCAGAAACGCCGTCGTGAGGTTCACGTCGACCAGTAGCCGGTACGTCTCCAGGGGGGTGTCCTCGATGGGGTCACCGCCGCGCCACGTGCCGGCGACGTTCAACAGGTGGTCGATGCGGCCGTGCTCTGTCACGACCGCCTCGGTCGTGTCCTCGACGGCCGCCTCCTCCGTGAGGTCGGCCTCGTAGAACGTCGCTTGCCCGGGGTCGAGCAGGGAGTCCTCGCTCTCCGGCGGCACGACGTCGACGGCGGCGACCGTCGCCCCAGCGCGGTCGAACCGCTCGACGACCGCACTCCCGAGCGCCCCGCTCGCTCCCGTCACCAGCGCCACCTGACCCTCGAAGTCGAAACTGACGGACATGCCTTTTGCGATGCCGCCGGGGAACAAAAGTCGTCCGGGGCTCGCGGGAGTTTTGTCGTCGCCGCCCCTGCGACCACCGTGGACCTGATCGCTCACCGCGGGTTCGCCGCTCGCCATCCCGAGAACACGCGTCGTGCGGTCCGTGCCGCCGCCGGTCGAGCGGAGTGGGTCGAGGTCGACGTGCGACGCTGTCGCACGGGAGAGCCGGTCGTCGTCCACGACGCCACGCTGGACCGTGTCACCGGGGCGACCGGTCCCGTCGCCGAGCGCGACCCGGAGGACCTCGCCTCGCTCTCCGTTCTGGGGTCCGGCGAGGGCGTGCCCACGCTCACAGCGATTCTCGAGGATCTCGCCCGCCTCGACGCCGGGGTCGACGTGGAACTGAAAGAGCCAGCGTGGGCCGCGCTCGACCGGCTCCGCGACTCGGCAGTGGACGCCGAGCGCGTGCTCGTCTCCTCGTTCGACGCTGACACGCTTCGTGCGGTCGGCGAGCGGTCGGCGTTCGACACGGCGTATCTCACGTTCTCGGGCGAGAGCGCGGTGTCGACCGCCCTTGACCTCGACTGCGTGGCCGTCCACCCGCACCACTCGCTTGTCGACGCGGCGTTCGTCGACCGCGCCCACGACCGCGACTTGGCGGTCAACGCCTGGACGGTCGCGGAGCGGTCGACGGCGGACCGCCTTCGCGCGGCCGGTGTCGACGGCGTGATCGCCGACCACCCGGAGGTCTGCTGACTCCCGAGACGGGCACCGCCTCCCGTGTCAGTCGTGGTCGACGGCGTCGGAGTCGTCGGTCGTCGGCGGGGACTGCGACCCGCTCGTGCCGTCAGGAGTGTCGTTCGTGTGCTCGCCGTCCGGGCTGCTCCCCGTGGAGTCGCCGCCAGGGTCGTCGTGGTCGGCGCCAGGGTCCTCGCCGCCCACCCGCTGCCGGATCGCCCCGTCTAGTTCGGTCCGCAACCGCTCGCGAAGTCGGGTCGCAGCGTCGGCGTCGACGTCGATCGCGGCCGCGTCACCGCCGAGGAAACTCGCAGAGGAGGCAGTGTCGGCGACGACGGTCGCCAGTCTGCGACGCCGCTGGAACACCGACCGCGAGTCGATCACGGTCTGCACCCGGTAGTACGGCACCACGCGGGTCACGCGCCGCCAGAAGCCGGTCCGGGCGACAAAGTGCTCCGAGGTGGTGCGGTAGCCGCGACTGCGCCAGCGGAGGTGAGCGGCCAGTGGGGTCAGCAACAGCGCGACGACGGGCACCGCGAACAGGCGTCGGTCGACCGCCAGTCCGGGCCCCACCTCGGCGAGCGCCAGTCCACGGAGGACGCCGGCGGCGACGGCAGTGAGGACGCCGACGGCCAGTGCGAACCGGGCGACGTACCGCCGACGAGCGCGTCGCGGTGTGCGGGTCAGGTCCAGTGCCGTCCGGTCGAACCCCTCGACGGAGCGGGCGACCGAGAGCGCCTCGGACCGAGAGGCCAGCGGGACCGCCAGTTGTCGTGCGCTGCGGTCACTGCCCGGCGAGTAGCCCGCCGTCTCGACGGCGACGGTGGCGTACCCCAGGCGGCGGTGAGCGAGGTTCGACCGTACCGAGACGGTCTGGACCTTGTCGACCGGGATGCTACCGGAGAACTGTTGCAGGAGACCGCGCTCGTACTCCAGGCCCTCGTTCACCCGGACGAGCCGGAAGTCGTAGTAGCGCGCGAAGGTGAGCACCACGCTCAACACCCAGGCGAGAACCGCGACGGCGGCGACGCCGACCAGCGCCGTCTGCAGGGGTGACAGCGGCAGACTGTCGAGGAACCGCTGGACGCCGACGAGATTCGACGGGTCACCCCCGCTGAGAAGCGTCCCGACAAGACTCGATATTAGCCCGGCGCCGGCGTCAAAACTGAACAGACTGAGCACGACCAGGCCCCGCGTCGAGATGGCGAACACCTCCTCGCGCTCGCTCCCGGCCACACTCCTCTCGGTGTCCTCGGCGTCGGTGTCGGGGTCGTGGTCGAGTTCGGGGTCGGGGTCGGAGTCACCGTCACGGGCGCGCTTGGCGGCCCGGCGTAACTCGTCGCGCAGGCGCTGTGCCTCCTCACGGCCGACGTACTCCAGAACGGCCTCGGTGTCGCCGCCGCCGGCGGTCTCGACCCGGACCGCCGCGATGCCGATCGCCCGCTGGACGGGGTTCTGTTCGACGTCGACGTTCTGGACGCGTCGCAGGGGTATCTCGCGACTGCGCCGGGAGACCACTCCCGAGGCGACGTCGAGCGTCTCCGCCGTCAGCGCGTACTCGAATCGCAGGTAGTAGGCGTACTGGAAGCCGACGGCGAACAGCAGCGTCCCGACGACGATCGCGAGAAAGCCCGCTGACTGTGGGTCCATCGACCCCGACCCGACGACGGTGACGAGCACGATGAGCGTCGTCGGTCGCAGCGCCCGCGTCACGGCCCGGTACGGCACCGACAGCGGGTGCAGTCCACGGGTCGCCGTCTGGACGTCCACCGTGTCGGCGCTCTCTGCTTGCGCCGACTCGCCAGTGACAGTCGCCGGGTCGCCGGCGTCGGAGTCCGTTTCTGGCCGAGCGTCGGTCATCGCACCCGGGCCCGCGTCGTCCTCGGCGGTGTCCGGCGTCGGTCGGTCGGCGTTCTCGTCGGGTCGCGCCGCTGGTGCGTCGGCGTCGTCAG
>CAZQHW010000018.1:0-17728 GCA_964593395.1 uncultured Halobacteriales archaeon | reverse complement strand
CCCGTCCCCGCTCACACGGCGTCACCCGGGTCGGTCTCGACCGCGAGTTCACGCAACTGCGCCTGGAGGCGGTCGGCGCGCTCGACCGTGAGTCCGGGCACGGTGACGTCCGCGCTTCGGGAGCCGGCGGTGTACACGACCACGCTCGACAGGCCCAGGGCACGCTCGAGAGGACTGCGCTGTGTGTCGACGTGCTGGACGCGAACGAACGGGACGACCGTCCGGACGTGTGTGACCGCCCCTCGCTCCAGGAAGAGAGCGTCGTCCTGCAACTCGAAGCGCCACCGCCGGTAGCGGACGATGGCCAGCGCGAGACCGAGGAGTCCGACCGCCGCCGTCAGAGCGGCGGCGACCGGGATCAGGCGGGGCCGCAGCGTGGCGAGGGCGACCGCGGCCAGGCCACCGAGGACGAGGCCGGAGATAAGACTGCCGACGGCCCAGACGAACCGTACACGGGTGTCGAGCCGTTCCATGCCAGACGGCGGGGCGGGCGGGTGAAAAGGTCGGTGGTAGCGTCAGTCGGCCGGTCGAACGCGGGCGTCTTCCAGTTGTACGATGGCCTCTCCGAGCCCCTCTGCGTCACAGTCCTCTGCGGGGCATCGGTAGTGCCAGCCGTCGGTCGTTGCCTCCCGCTCGCCGAAGCGGTTGCCACAGGATCGACAGAGCAGGCGGTCCTGGCCACACGTGTCTCGGTGTAGTTCGTAGTCGAGTTCGGAACTGAACGTGCGACCGCAGTCGCGACACTTGTGCATACCTCCTACAAGGGGTGCATCACCCAAAAGTCTACATGATCGATCGGCACCATGCCACGCACCACCACGCCGCACCGCGGTTCCGGGTCTATGTAGACGGTGAGAACTCCAGGCGAAACCGGCGACGGCGACGACCCACGTCAGTCCAGCAGGCCTCGCTGTGTGAGTCGCTCGGGGTCGAGCAGGCGCTCGGCCTCCTCGGCGGTCAGGTGGCCCCGCTCGACGGCCACCTCCTCGACGGTCTTGCCCTGTTTCAGTGCGGCCTTTGCGACCTCGCTCGCGGCGTCGTAGCCGATCGCGGGGTTCAGCGCCGTTGCGATCGCCATCGACCGCTCGACGGCGTCGGCACAGTGCTCGCGGTTGGCCGTTAGTTCGCGGACGAACCGCTCGGCGAAGGTCTCCGCCGCGTTGGACAGGAGCGTCGCCGACTGCAGGAAGTTGTGGGCGATCACCGGCTTGTACAGGTTCAGGTCGAGTTGCCCGCTCGCGGCGCCGGTCGAGACGGTCGCGTCGTTGCCGACGACCTGTGCGTACACCTGGTTGACCGCCTCCGCGACGACCGGGTTCACCTTCCCCGGCATGATCGAGGAGCCGGGCTGGTTCTCGGGCTGTTCCAGTTCACCGAGTCCGTTGCGCGGCCCGGAGGCCAACAGGCGCAGGTCGTTCGCTATCTTGTGCATCGACCCGGCGACGGTGCGCAGGGCGCCGTGGGCCTCCGCCATCGCGTCGTGGGCCGCCTGTGCCTCGAAGTGGTTCCCGGCCTCGCGCACGTCCAGGCCGGTCTCCTGGGCGATGTACGCCCCAGCGAGGCCGGGAAACTCCTCGTGAGTGTTCAGCCCCGTCCCGACGGCGGTCCCACCCAGTGCGAGTTCACCGAGGTGTTCGCGGGTCCCACGGACACGCTCGATCCCCCGCTCGATCTGCGTGCGGTAGCCCGAGAACTCCTGACCTAACCGTATCGGCGTGGCGTCCTGAAGGTGGGTACGCCCGGTCTTCACCACGTCGTCGAACCGCCGTTCGGCGTCGGCCAGGGCATCCCGCAGCGTCTCCAGGGCCGGCATCACGTCGTTTTCCACCGCGTCGAGGGCGGCGAGGTGCATCGCCGTGGGTATCACGTCGTTCGAGGACTGGCCGAAATTGACGTCGTCGTTCGGGTGGACGGCACGGGTGCCGACCTCCGCCCCGACGATCTCCGAGGCGCGGTTTGCGATCACCTCGTTGGCGTTCATGTTCGTCGACGTTCCGGACCCGGTCTGGAACACGTCGACGGGGAACTGGTCGTCGTGTTCGCCGTCGATCACCTCGTCGGCGGCGGCGACGACCGCCTCGGCGGTCTTCTCGTCGATGAGGCCCAGGTCGCGGTTGGCCTCCGCGGCGGCCTTCTTTACCACCCCGAGTGCGCGGACGAAGCGCCGGCCGAACCGCTCGTCGGAGATGGGGAAGTTCTGTACGGCGCGCTGTGTCTGTGCGCCCCAGTACGCGTCGGCCGGGACCGCGACCTCACCCAGACTGTCCCGTTCGGTGCGGTACTCGCCGTCGTCGTCGTCGTCCATAGCACACGTGGAGGGGGTCGACGGGCAAAAACACGGGCGGTTCGACGCCGACGAGCGGACAGGACCCGCCGTCGCTCACTCCTCACCACCCCCGGCACCGAGAAAGTAGGAACAGAAGCCGCCGACGAACCCGACCCCGTAGAGCAACAGGTCGTTGCGCATCAACCACGCCTCCGGACCCGGCAGCAACCAGAGTGGCCACAAGACCGCCGTGATGAGCAACACGAACACGGACCCCATGACGCCGGACACTACGGCGAGCAACAGACTGACCACCACCCCGAGAACGATCTGGACCGCCCCGACCGCCAGTGCCAGCGGGCCGTCAGGTTCCTCGTTCTCGTCCTCCCCCGACTCCTGGTCTCGGTCGTCGGGCGTCTCCACGGCAGGCGCGCCGTCGAACAGCCGCGATACGACCGGGTTCACGGTCGCGCTCGGGTCGCGGCGACCCGCCACGACCGTCTCCCACGGTGTCGACGAGTCGTCACCGCCGATCCGGGTCGTCTCGAAGCCCCCCTGCCTGAGTCGGTCAGCGGTCGCCTCGTCGTCGCTTTTCACCAGCAAGTACCGGACCCCCGGGAGCCGGCCAGCCAGAGCCGTCGTCACCGCCGGGGGCTCACTAGCGTGGCCGTCGACGACCACGACCGTCGGCGACGCCGGGCGGTCCGCGCGGGCGTCGGGGGCCGCGACGCTCACCTCGTCCAGGGCCGCCCTCGACAGGAGGTCGGCCACCTTCCGCCGCCGACTCAGCTCGTCGTTGACGACGGCCACCTGGTCGGGCCCGACGACGTCGGCGGCCAGCATCGCGTACGGTCCCCCGTCGGTCCCGAGTATCCACACCGTGTCGTCCGGGCCGAGTTCCTCTTGCAGCGCCACCAGCAGGTCCCGTTCGGTCTCGACCCGGTCGTCGTCGAACTCGTGCCGTGACTCGTCGGCCGCGGTGGCGTACCGCCGGGCGATCGTCTCGATACCGGCCACGTCGTTCGACCGTGAACGGGCCGTGGAAAAAACCGTGTCGCCGGTCAGGTCCAGCGGTCGAGTCCGGTCTGCGTGATCGCCGCCTCGATGCGGTCGAACCCCTTCGACACCTCGTCGGCGGGGACGCCCCACTCCTCGGTGACGAACGCGCGGGCGGCGTCCACGTCGGGGTCGACCTCGGCGTCGAAGGTGGCGTCGGTCACGTTCGGGTCGAGAAAGAGATCACGCACCAGGTCGGCGGCCTCGATGTGGGCGTCGCGGGCGTCGAGCACCCCCCAGAGGTCGCCGTGCTCTCGCACCGCGTCGATCGCGGTCGCCGGCCCGATGCCGTCGATGCCCTCGTTGAAGTCCGTGCCGATGAGGATGGCGGCGTCGACCAGTTGCTCCCAGGTGATCCCGTGGCGGTCGAGCGTCGCCTCCAGTGACATCCGCTCGGGGTCGCCGCTGTTGGTCAACTGCCGCAGCGTGAGCGGCGCGCCAAACAGCAGGGCGTCGTAGTCCTCGGTGCCGGCGTAGTCGACCTCGCCGCGGCGGGCCATGTGGGCGGCCTGTGCCTCGCCCTCGGCGGGCGCCTCGACGACCGGCACGCCGAGCAACGACAGCAACTCGCGGCTGGTCTCCTGGATGACCGGAGTGAGCCGCTGGGTCTGGGATTCGAGGCGGGCGGCCTCGATCTGGTCGCCACGTTCGCGGGCCGCCGCCAGTCGCTTCTCCGCCCGCTCGCGCTTCTCGCGGCGACGGTCGAGTTCCTCGCTCTTGAGGCCGGTCACGCCGCCGTCGAACACGAACACGGGGGTGAGGTCGTGTTCGAGGAGTTTCGGCACGCCCTGGACGATCCCGATGAGGTTCGGCACCTCCTCGCCGTCGTGGGTGTACGCCGCCGAGGCGGTGAACTTCACCGTCGTCGTGAGGTAGCGGTACAGCCAGTTGTGCGCGTCGACCGCGACCGTCGCACCTCCGAGAGAGTCGTAGGAGACGGACTCGATCGCAGCCAGGTCCCGCAGCGCCGCGTTGCCCATACCCCCGCTCGGGTCGCCGGCGTCTTGAACGTGGCCGATGCACGGTCAGCGGTCGTCGGCGTCGTCGGACGACCGGACGGACACCCCGGCGTCGACCACGGCCACGCCGGTCTCGACCGCCGGCGGCCCGCGCTGACGACGCTCTCGGACGAACGCGCGCTCGTCGTCGCCCAGTTCGCGCTCGGCGAGAGCGTCCAGTCCGGCGCGGTACCGTTCCGGGTCGCAGGCGGCGGGTGTCTCTACGGGCCGCTCCAGTACGAGTTCGGCGAGGCCGGACTGTTCGCCCGTGTACCGGAAGCCGGCGCGGTGCAGGGCCTCGTAGGCGAACGGGTTGTTGACCGCGATCCGCGCGCGGTCGAACCCTCGTCCCCCGGCACGGTCGAGAACGGCGAGAACGAGCGTGGGTCCAAAGCCCTCGCCGCGGCGGTCCCGGCGAACGGTTACGTACCGTAGCACCAGGCAGTCGGGGTCGGTGCGGTCGGCGTCGAACGACACGGCCGCCAGCACCGTCCGGTCGTAGCCGTCCCCGTCGTCACTCCCCGGGGCCGGGGCGTCTGCCGGGTGCTCTGGACGAAGCACCGCCTTCCCGGTGCCGGACATCACGAACTTGCCGGCGTAGGCGAACTCGCGGTGGTCCAGCCGCAGTGTCGGCCCGTCGGCGGGCCACCCCAGAACCTCGAACCACGGTGCGGACGCCTCGCTCACTCTCGCTCAGAGGACGGCGAAGTTCAAAAGACCGCCGGCGTCGTCGTCTCCGCTCGGTACCGCCCACGCTCTGAGAGCCCAACCGTTTATATACCTGATCGGGTCGTTCGGCGGGCCGTCGAATGCCACTTACGTGTTGCGGTTTCAGCGGTGATAACTCCGGGTCGGGTATATATACTGGAGAGTCCTGGTTCGGTCACGACACAGATGTTGCAGGTAGTACGTGGGAGCTATCCGGCGAAGCTTCTCCTCGCCGCGGTGCTCGTGGTGGCAGTCACCGCGGGCTACGCGGCGGTGACGGCCGCCGAGACGGAGGCCGACGTTCGCGAGGAGGCACGAGGGGAACTGGTAACGGACACGCGGCAGGCGTCTGTCGCGACTGGGCTGTGGCTCGACGGCGTCGAGTCGCGGGCGCAGTCGGCGGCGGACGCGGTCACGACGGCGTCGGACCCGGCGACCGGACTGGAGCGGTTCGCCGCGAGTCACGACCGACCACCCGGCATCGTCGGGTACGGCTACGCGGAGGACGGCGAGTACGTCGCCGGCACCGTCGAGGGGATGGCCGGCGCGACGGTCGCCGCTCCATCGGCAGACGGCGTCACGGGCACCTACACCGTCGACTGGTACGAGAACCGTGTGGTGGCGCTGCCGGTGTCGACCGGCGACGGAACCGTCGTCGCGGTGCTCGACCTCCACGAGTTCGCGCAGACGCTGGGACCGAACAGCGAGAACCTGGTGATCGCAAACGGTGACCGGGAGATCGTCGCTCACTCCGACTCCGAGACCGTCGGCACCGACCACCGCGAGGTCGGCGGCACCATCTCATCGCTGTCCGAGGGCGGCGACGCCACATCGACGGTGATGGGCGGCCGCGGGATGGTGATGGCCTTTGCGCCCGTCGATGGGGCGCCCTGGACGCTGATGATCCACGAGGACACCGGGTCGGCGTTCGCGGTCGCCGGCGACGTGCGTTCTAGTCTGCTCGGGGTCCTGCTCGTCGGACTCGTCGGCATCGTCGTCGTCGGTGCGACCGTCGGGTCGTCGACGGTCGTCTCGGTCCGGCAACTGTCCCGGCGGGCCGAGCAGATGGCCGAGGGCGACCTCTCGGTCTCGCTGTCGACCCGCCGGTCGGACGAGTTCGGCGACCTCTACCGGTCGCTGGCGACGATGCGTGACGACCTGCGCGACCGGATCGAGGCCGCCGAGAGCGCCCGCGAGGAGGCACAGCGAGCCAAACGGGAGGCCGAGGGGGCCCGTCAGGACGCCGAGAGCGCCCGCGAGCGGGCCGAGAGCGCTCGCGAAGAGGCCGAACGCGAGCGCACGGAGGCCGAGGCGTTCAGCGAGTCCCTCCGCGAGACCGCCACCGAGTACGCCGAGGCGATGCGGGCCGCGGCGGCAGGCGACCTGACGCGCCGTCTCCAGACCGAGGACCGGGCGGACGCGATGGCCGAGGTCGGCGAGGAGGTCAACGACATGCTGGGCGAGATCGAGGCGACGGTGAGCCGACTCGTCGAGTTCGCGGGTGACGTCCGCGGGACCGCCAGGCAGGTCGAGTCCCGCACGCAGGAGGTCCAGACCGCGAGCGAACAGGTCGCCGCCTCGGTCGCGGAGATCCAGACCGGGGCGCGCGACCAGGACGACAGTCTGGAGGAGGTCGCCCGCGAACTGGAGACGCTGTCGGCCTCCGCCGAGGAGATCGCCGCCACGGTCGACCAAGCCGTCGAGACCTCCGGCGAGACGGCGAGTGCGGCCGCGGCGGGCGAGGAGGCCGCCACCGACGCGCTCGACGCGATGGACGACGTGGTCGACACGACCGCCGAGGCGAGCGAGGCCATCGAGGCTCTCGACGCGGAGATCGCCCAGATCGGGGAAATCGTCGACGTGATCAGCGACATCGCCGAGGAGACCAACATGCTCGCGCTGAACGCCTCGATAGAGGCGGCCCGCGCCGGCGACGGCGGCGACGGCGGGCAGGGCTTCGGCGTCGTCGCCGAGGAGGTGAAGTCACTCAGCGAGGAGACCCGGGCGTCCGCCGCCGAGATCGAGGAGCGGATCACCGCGGTCCAGAACAGCACCGGCGACGCCGTCGAGACGGTGGGCCGGGCCCGCGGGCGGGTCCGGGGCGCCGCCGACACCGTCGAGGAGGCGCTGACCGAACTCGACCGTATCGCCAGCCGCGTCGAGGAGACCGACCGCAACATCCGCGAGATTAGCGACGTGACCGCCGACCAGGCGGACTCCGCACAGGAGGCCTCACGACAGATCGACGCGGTCGCGGAGATCAGTCGCGAGACGGTCGCGGAGACGGACGAGGTGTCCGCGGCAGCCGACCAACAGACAGACGCCGCCGACACCGTCACCGCGGAGGTCACAGACCTGAGAGAACAGGCCGACGTGCTCCGGGACCTGCTCGACCAGTTCACCGTCTCAGACACCCGGGCCACCCCGTCGGCGAGCGGCACCGCACGACCGTCAGCCAGCACGGACGGCGGCAGGAGGGGTGAGTGAGATGGCGGTCGGACTCTCGGTCGGGCTGGTGTACGCCCTGGGGACCGTTGGAATGGCCATCGGTGTCGTCGTGGCCCTTCTTGGACTGGTCACGGACAGACGCCAGGTCGTCCCCGGGCGGACCGGTGGACGGGTGTACGCACTGCTGCTGTGGACGTGTGCCGTCGCCGCGGTCTCGTACGCCGGGATGGCGTTCGGGCTCGGGGCGTTCGTCGCGGCCGGCGGCTACGTGGAGACGCTGCGGTACGTCGACTGGGCGCTGACGACGCCGGTTCTCGTCGGCGCCATCGGGCTGTTGGCCGGGGCCACTCGGCGAACGCTCGTGGCCGCCGTGGTCGCCGACGTGCTGATGATCGCCGTCGGCTACGCCGCCTCGGTCGCGACCGGCCCGGCGAAGTGGGCCGGCTTTCTGGTCTCGTCGGCGTTGTTTGTCGGCCTCGCGTACTACCTGTTCGGCCCCTTTGGACGGACTGCCACGGCGCAGTCGTTCCGTCGGCAGGCGCTGTTCCAGAAGGTGCGCAACCTCACGGGCGTGCTGTGGTTCGTCTACCCCGTGGTGTGGCTCGTCGGTCCCGCCGGCCTCGACCTGATGGACGTGACCACGACCGCCGTCGTCGTTACGTACCTCGACGTGACCGCAAAAACCGGCTACACGCTGATCGTCGCCAACTCCCAGGGGCTGTTCGACCCACTGGTCGGGGGGACTGCCGAGCGGGCCGCCGCGTCCGGTGCCGACGGGTCAAGCGCGGACTGACACACAGGTTCCGGGCCGGCGTCGCCACTCGGGGGCTGAGAGTGAAGGGGTGATGCGGGGGAAGATCGCTCCTGCGATCTCCTGCACTTCGGGCCGGGACCTACTCCTGCGGTCCGGGGTCCAGCCCTGCAGTGCGGGGGATGGGATTCGAACCCATGGACCCCTTCGGGAGCGGATCTTGAGTCCGCCGCCGTTTCCAGGCTTGGCTACCCCCGCACGCAGAACGAGTTCTGTGACGCGGCGAGTTAAGCGGTACGGACCGCGGCCGGTCACCGTCACCGTCACCGTCCGGTGGGGGCACGCGCCGGCCGGGACTCGCCGTCGGAAGAACGGAGGTCCGTTCCGTCGGGCACCACCGACTCAGCCGCCGGGGGGAGTCTGACAGTCCGCGTCTGGGGGTTCGATCGGGTCGACCTCGCCCCAGGAGTGGTAGTCGCCGACCCCCTGCTCGAACTCGTGTCGGCGGAGGTAGCCGGTTTCGACGCTGACGTATATCGCCTGCGAGTTCAGGTCTCCCGTCGTGTTGTCCGCACTCTCCGGCAGTTCGTACACGTACATCTCCTCGCCCTCGATTGTCGTCGTCCCCGACGGTCGCAGGTCGGCGGTCTGGCCGATAACTGTCTCCTCGTCGTCGACCTCGATGTCTGCGTCGGGTCGCACCGCCTCTCCGGGGTTCACCAGACACCGCCCGCTCGTCACGATGTACACGTCCTCACCGACCGTGTAAACGTCAATCGTACGGCCTTGTGATTCGATCGTGACGTGTCTGTTGCCCGCGTTGAACCGTCCGGTCAGTTCTACTGTTCCCCCGTCTGTCTCGGCAGTCTGTTCCACCACGAAGGAGTCCTCCCAGCGGAGGACGTCGCCCAGTCGCGGACCTTCGCCGCCGTCCGTGGTCGGGTCGGCGTCGTCCGTACCGGAGCCGTCGTCACCCGGCCCGTTACCGGTTGGCGTCGTGGTCTCGGTGGTGTCGTCCCCGTCGCCGGTGTTCGCGGCGTCCCCGTTCCCGTCGCCGCCTCCACCTCCACCGTCGGTCGAACTGTCGTCGTTGCCGACACAGCCAGCCGTTGCGGTAACGACAGCACCGAGCGTGAACGTCAGGAGCTTTCGTCTCCGCATACCGGACACGTTTTGTTTCAATGATTCTAAAAAATACGGGTTATCATCGGGGCACTGGCGGACCGGTGACGAGGCGGGAGAGACACGGACGCCCGCAGCAGTCCGACCGTGCGGGTCCTAACGGAGTCGCCTGGCTCCGTTCTCACGCGGCAGGGCGGTGTGCTCGACCCGACCTCAGTCGAGCCGGTGGGCGTACTGGAAGTCAACATCCCGGGCACCCGGGTGGCTCCCGTCGAGCAGGATCCGCCACCCCTCTAAGACTGCGGGACCGTCCAGCGCGTTCGTGAGTATGGTCCTGGCTTCGAACACGTCGACGCCGACGAAGTCCCGCGGGAGGCCGTGGAGGTACTGCAGGGCAGTGTCGAACAGCGAGCGCATCCCGTCCGTTCTCGAAGTCAAACTGCTTGTATGCGCCGGGGCGAGGTAGATCATCCCGTGGGCGAAGGTGCTCTCGGTCGTCCCGCTGCCGTAGTTGTACCACTCGTCCTCGAAAGTCGTGTGCCTCGTGGTAGCGCCAGCATTGTACGAGCGGACGCCATGGACGGTGTCCCGACGCAGCGTGGCGTGGTCCCACCGGCCGCTCGCAGGGTTCCACCCGGTCGGGTCGCCGGCGGGCGGCGCGACCGGAGCAACGGTGTCGCCTGTCGGGGGCCGCGGTCGGGTGACCCCGGACCGCACCGCACGACGGCGTGGGGAGCTCCGGGCCGTTGCCCCGGACGATCCGCGGTCCGGAAACCCTTTTAATGCAGGTCCGTCCGATGATTGTCATGGTGTCGCTGGCCTGGTCGCCGCTGGGTCTGGACCTGAACCGGCGGGACAGGCTCATCCTCTACTACTTCGTCGGTCTCGGACTGATCATCCTGGCGTTCACCGTCGGCTACAACCAGGTGATGTGGCACGTCGAGGGCGTGGGGCAGTCGATCTTCGCCTCCTTCGAGTTCGTCGTCCAGACCATGACGACCACCGGCTACGGCCAGGACTCCGGAAAGTGGACGCACCCAGTGACGTTCGTGTTCGTCTCGCTCACCCAGATTACCGGCATCGGGATCGGCTTTTTTACCCTACGGCTAATCGTCGTGCCGCTGATAAACGAGGCCGAGACCAGCCTCGACAGCCGGCTCACCCCGAAGGAGGACCACGTCATCGTCTGTGGCTACCGGCGTGACTCCGCCGTGTTGCTGGACGAACTCACCGAACTCGACTTCGAGTACGTCCTGATAGACACCGACGAGGACGAGGCCGAGCAACTGTCGGACGAGGGGTACTCCGTCATCCATGGGTCCCCACAGGACCTCGACTCCTTCGAGCGGGCAGGGATAGCGGACGCACGCGCCGTCGTCGTCGACGTCGGGACCGCGAACGTCAACGCGATCCTCACCGCCCGCTCGGTGCAGCCGGACATCAAGATCGTGGCGCTGACCGACGATAGCGACATGCGGGACGTGTTGCTAGACGCCGGCGCCGACACGGTGCTGTCGCCACACGGCGTGCTCGGACACCGGCTGGCAGAGAAAGCGGTGTCCTCGTTCACCGGTGAGTTCACCGACAGCATGGAACTCGGCGTCGACTTCCAGGTGACGGAGATCCCGGTCGAACACGGCAGCGACCTGATCGGCAAACGGATCCGCGACACGGGAATCCGCGAGCGAACCGGCGCCCAGATCATCGGCGCGTGGATCGACGGCGAACTCCAGTTGCCGCCGGGACCGGACACGCGGATCCGACCGAACACCACGCTGATCGTCGCCGGCCGCCAGGAGTCCCTGCAGGAGATGAGCGCGTTCACGCAGTCGCTGCGGCGGTACGAGCGCCCCGAGCGGGTGGTGATCGCCGGCTACGGCGAGGTCGGCCAGGCCGCACACGAGGTGATCGCCGACGCCGGCATCGACACCGTGACCATCGACGTCGTCGACCGCGACGATGTCGACATGGTCGCCGACGCCAGTTCGAAGGAGACGCTGCGGGAGGCGCGGATCGGGGATGCCGGCGCGATCCTCGTCGCGGTGCCCGACGACGCAACCGGCCTGCTGGCGACGGTGGTGGCCCGGTCGCTGAACCCCAACATCGAGGTGCTGACCCGGGTCAGTGACACGAACGCCTCGCGAAAGGCCATGCGGGCCGGCGCCGACTACGTCCTCTCGGTGCCACAGGTGAGCGCCCGGATGGTCGCCCGCGAACTGCGCGACGAGGACATCATCGACCCCGCGACCCAGATCCGGCTCGTCCGCGTCTCGGCGACGCCGTTCGCGGGGACGACGGTCGCTGACTCGGGGGTCTACGAGCGGACAGGCTGTCGGATCGTCGCCGTCGAGGACGAGGACGGCCTCTCGACGACCGTCGACCCGGAGCGCACCCTCACCGGCGACGAGCGGCTCGTGATCGTCGGCGACGACGACGCCGTCCAGACCTTCCTCAAGCAGTTCGACACCCAGCGGGCCGACGTCCCCACGTGACTGTCAGGGGTGACACCCCACACACCGCGTCCCGAGTGGAAGGTTTAAAATACAGGAGAAAGAGTACGAAACAAAGATGAATTCGTCGACGAACACGGTCCGGGACGAGCTCGGATCGGTCGTGTTCTCGTACGTCGCGAACCGCGGCGCACTCGTCGCCGCCGTAGTAACCCTCCTGTTGCTCGTGGTCCGGCCGCTGGCGGCACTCATCGGCGGCGCCCTCGTGACGGCGTACCTGTTCGGCGGGTACGATGTCCTGTACCACGCGCTGCGCCGTCGAACGGCGCTGGGACCGCTCACGGACTTCGTCGCCCGGACCGTCCTCCTGGTGGCCGGCGTGCTTGCCGTTCCGGTGGTGCTGGTCGAGGTGGGCCTGGCGAGCGGGCCGCTGCGGGCGACCGCGGTCCTGTTCCGGGCGGTCCTGGGAGTCCTCCTGTTCGTCGCGGGGGCGCTCGTGGTCCTCGAGGGACTGGGCCTGTTGCGCGGTCGGCTCGCCGTCTTCCGCTCGACGCCGTACGTCGGCCAGGAGATGAACGGTGGTGGCCTGATCACCGTCGAGGGCGAGGCCGAACCCGTCGAGGACGACGATGACGAGCGCCGGGTGATGACCGACGGCGGTCGCCAGCGATCCCGCGACCGGGACCCGTTCGCCGGCACCGAGTTCGAGTCGGCGAGCCCCGAGCGATCGGAGGTGAGCGACGGGACTGACCCGAACCCGGCGCCGACCGGTGGACGATCGGAGTTCGCCTCGACGCTGTTCGCCGCCGTCCGCGAGGGACGCCCGATAACGGGAGAGAGCGACGGACCGACCCGGACGGTCGACGCCCCGGACACCCCGGAGACCGTCACCGTCGACGCGTCGATGGTGCTCGACCGGGCGACGGCCACCGAGACGGACACCGTCGCGCGTGACGACGAGGGACTGCCACACGTCGACGCCGCGGCGATCGACGGCGACCCAGTGGCCGTCGACGCCGACACGGGTAGCGTCGTCGCGACGCGAAACGAGTGCACGCCCGACGCCTGGCGGACGGCGGTCGTCGACTGGCTGGTCGCGGGGTTCGAGCGCCGCTACGGCGTCGACCTCAGCGAGGACCCCGCGGCGCTGAACCGCCTACAGGCCGTCGTCGCCCGGACCCGGACGGACCTGTCACGACGCACCCGGACCGAGATACTGCTGCCGTTCGTCGCCGAGGTGGACGGCGCCACCGTCCACCTGCGTCGCTCGCTCGCTGCCGTCGGGCCCGACGGCCAGCCCCGGTCGACGCCGCCGTTCGGCGACGCGAACCCGGTCGACTACTCGCGGGAGTTGGTCGACCGCGTTTCCGCCGGGCGCCAGGTGGAGGACTCCGACGACCCGACGGTCGAACGACGCGAGGAGCCGTCTGTCGCGGCCATGGGGCGAGCGGACGGCGCCGAGAGCGACGCGGGAAGTTCCTCGAGCGAGGCGACCGTCTTCGACAGCGCCGCCGAGGTCGACCCCTCCGCGGACACCGTGCACGCGAACGGTTCACGGGCCGCCGATGGCACGTCGACGGTCACCGTCGACACCGCCACCACGCCGTCGACCGGGGCGAGTGAGGCCACCGCCGAGACAACGGGCGACTCGGGAACGACCAGCCCCGAGGGCGGGGCCTCCCCGTCGCCGGACGCCGCCCCGACCGTCGGCACCAGCGAGGCTGGCGAGCCGAGTGAGACGGACCTCAGAGAGGAGTCGGGGCGGACGCCCACCCCCGTCACGCCGCACACTGGTGTCGAGACGGTCTACCACCAGCGGCGACGACGGACGAAGGTCGCCCGCCCCCGGCCGCTTGCCGCGGCGCCCGTCGAACCCGGCCAGCGTGTCGACGAGGCGCTGCCCGACAGCGTGCCGCTGGGCGAGGTGGTCCCGTCCGGGATCGCGAGTCGCGTTCCGACGCCGGACCGACTCTCCCGGGTGCCGGTCCCCGGCAGGGTCTCCGTGCCGGACGTGCCGGACGTGTACGAGGACGACCAAACCGAACCGGGCGTACGGACGCTGGCCGACGCCGGCGCGACGGCGGCCCCGTTCCGGGTGTACGGCTTCGGCGAGGTGACCGTCGACCAGGACGGGGTGAGGGCGTTCGCCGCGCCCGACGCCTCGGGCGGCGACGGTCCGGGACTCTGGTACGAGACTCGGTTCCAGCCCGGCGACGAACTGACCGTGCTCGGGTACGCAGAGGAGCGCGACGGGACGACGACAGTCCAGGGCGACAGCGGTTCGTTCGTGGTCGGTCGTGGTGACGCCGGGACGTTCGCCTCGTCGCTGACGAAGGGCGGCCTCGTCCGCGTCGGGGCCGGGACGGCGCTGGCGGTCGGCGGGATCACGCTCGCGACGCCGGCGGTGCCCGCGAGTCTCCTGGCGGCCGGGACCGCACTCGGCGTCGCCGGTGTGGCCGTCGGCCGGAGCGACACCCCGGTCCTCGAAGCGGCCGGTCACGCCGTCGACAGACTCCCCGGTCTCGACCGGCGCTGAATTCCGAGGCACTTTATCCCCGGACACCCCAAGTCTCGGTAGTGTACGTCGAACAGTTCGGAAGCGGGCCACCCGAGGTCGCACTCGTCGGCGGGATCCACGGTGACGAACCGGCCGGGGTGCGCGCCGTCGAACACGTCCGCTCTGCCGACCTGGAGTTCAGCGGGTCGCTGACGCTCGTCATCGCGAACGAGGAGGCGCTCGACCGTGGCGTGCGGTACATCGAGGAGGACCTCAACCGGGCGTTCCCCCCGCAGGGGACCGACCCGGCGGAGCACTCCTTCGGCGACACGCACGAGGGCCGGTTGGCCGAGCGACTGTACGACCTTCTGGCGGACAAACTGACGCTCGCGGTCCACTCCACGCAGTCACACCCCGAGCCGTTCGCGGTGGTCGTCGACCCGGACACCCGACGACTGGAGGTGAGTGCCTCGTTACCGGTAGCGTCGGTCGTCGACTCCAGCGAACTCTCTGAGGGACGGCTACTCGAGGCCAGACCGACCGTCGAGATCGAGGCCGGGACACAGGGCAGCGAGTCGGCCGCCCGGAACGCAGAGCGGATCGCGCGAGCGTTTCTCGCCGCCACGGGGGTGAGCGCCGAGTCGTACAGGGCCGAGCGCAAGCCGCTGTACAGACTTGACCACCCGATCCCGAAGCCGTCCGGCGGTGACTACGAGATCGTCGTGGACAACTTCGACGTGGTGCCCGAGGGCGAGCCGTTCGCCACTGTCAACGGCGAGCCCCGCCTGGCCGACCACCCGTTTGTCCCGGTGTTGGTGTCGGCATACGGCTACGAGGACCTCTTTGGCTACGCCGCCACCCAGGTGGGGTCGGTGACCGTCGACGGGGTCGTCGACTACGACTGATCCTCGCCCTGTGGCGCGAACTCCACGAGCGTCAACTCGCGGTCCAGCGCGCAGAACTCGTGGGGCGGGTCGCCGACGACCTCGCTGACGCGGTACTCACCGTCGAAGTCGGCGCCGTCGGGTTCGCAGAACTCGTGACTGGGACAGTCGACGTGGGGGCAGGGTCCCTCCAGACTCGTCCGGTTGCCGGCGTAGGCCTGCTTCGAGGCGACGTTCGCCCGCACGGGGACGGCCTCGACCTCGACCGCCGTGACGCCGTCGTCGTGGACCGCACACTCCAGGGTCTGTGCGTTCTCACGGACGTCGGTTACGCGGTACTTCACGCCCTCGGTCAGGTTGAGACACTGGCCTCGGTACGGACACCCGGCACAGCCGCTTGCCTCGCCCTGGTAGACGAACTCGGTGCCCTCGGACGCCAGGCGCGTTCCGATGAGCGTGACCTGGCCCATAGTCGCGCTCCGGGCGGCGAGCGGTTAAATCTCCCGGGCCGCTCTCGAGCGAACAGGCGGCGCAGTCGGACTCACCGGGGCTCGGTCAAGACCCGTAGCGTCTCCCTCGCGGGGCGGTGCGCCGCGCTCTCGCCTCGGCCGACCCCGCGTCTCAGGTCACGGGGCGACGTGGTCCCGCTCTCGTCGTTCAACTCTCGGTCCGGTCGGTCAACTCGTCGAGGCGGTCGAGGTACCGCTCACGGGGCACCTGGTAGAGGTCGCGGTAGTCCACGTCGCCGCAGTCGAATGCCTGGGCCCACTCGACGGCGTCGCGGACGGCTCCCTCGCGGCGGTCGTGGCGCCGACTGTCGGCGGCGACCTCGGGTTCGAGAAAGAGCGTGACGTGCCACGCCTGGCGGGAGGCGGTCGGGGACCCTGGTGGACGGCGGCGCTCGGCCGGGCCACGGGTGACGTACAGCGTTGGCAGGCAGGCGGCGGGAAAGGTGTCGGAGTCGAACACGTCCGGACGGTAGCCGAGAACGAGCCGTCCGTCCTCGCCGGCGCCGTCGCTCCAGACCGTCCACGCGTCGGGCAGCGCGGCCAGCGGGTCCTCGCCCATACTCACTCGAGAGCGGCGACCGTCTTACCCTCCCCGGTCCGTCCCGGTCACGTCGGCCGAACACGCGTGTAACTTTTTTTATATTTTTGACAGGGCTTAAGTTGATCGGTCTCCGAACGAGGAGACGGTATCGGACGCCGCCCGCTTCCCCGCGAATATACCCCCGTGGGGTGGCTCGGCGACCGGGACGGAGATGACCGGTCACACCCCATTCCGCTTTCGCGCGCAAGCGTCCGCACCTGTCCGCCCGCACTCGGCGCCACCGCAGGCCGGCAGACGGCTCTCGTATCGTCCCGAAGGGCGCGCCCGGCCGTCGTCGCCGGACACGACGACGGCCGTCGGGACGACAGCCACGTCCACCAGATCATGAGCAAGAACATCGACACGCTCGCCGAACTGAGTGAGAGTTACCAGGCCTCGATGCCCGAGGACCTCCGCGAGACGAAGAGCTTCGAGTGGTACCTCGAGGAACTGTACGACGACCCGAAGGTCGCCCGCAACGCCAACCAGCGCGTGGCGGACATGTTCGACTTCTACGGCACCGAGTACGACGAGGAAGACGGTGTCGTCGAGTACACACTTGCAAGCGAAGACCCCCTCAACGACGGGGAGAACACCTTCTACGGCCGGGTCGTCCACGAGGCGATCCACGAGTTCGTCAACAAGGTGAAATCGGGTGCCCGCCGCCTGGGCCCCGAGCGCCGTATCAAACTCCTCCTGGGGCCGGTCGGGTCCGGCAAGTCACACTTCGACAAGCAGATCCGCCGGTACTTCGAGGACTACACGATGCGGGACGAGGGCCGGATGTACACGTTCCGGTGGGTCGACCTGTGTTCGGTGATCGACGACCAGGACCCCGCCGACGACACCGTCCGCTCGCCGATGAACCAGGACCCACTCGTGTTGCTGCCGGTCGAGCAGCGCCAGGCCGTTATCGACGACCTGAACGAGGAACTCGACGCCCCCTACACGATCCGCAACGAGCAGTCACTCGACCCCGAGTCCGAACTGTACATGGACCGACTGCTCGCACACTACGACGACGACCTCAAGGCCGTTCTCGAGAACCACGTCGAGATCGTCCGCCTGCTCGCCGACGAGAACAAGCGCCAGGCCCTGGAGACGTTCGAGCCAAAGGACAAGAAAAACCAAGACGAGACCGAACTCACCGGCGACGTCAACTACTCGAAGATCGCCATCTACGGCGAGAGCGACCCGCGGGCGTTCGACTACTCCGGCGCGTTCTGTAACGCAAACCGCGGGCTGTTCTCGGGCGAGGAGCTCCTGAAGCTCCAGCGCGAGTTCCTCTACGACTTCCTCCACGCCTCCCAGGAGCAGACGATCAAGCCGAAGAACAACCCGCGGATCGACATCGACCAGGTGATCGTCGGGCGGACGAACATGCCCGAGTACAAGGACAAGAAAGGCGACGAGAAGATGGAGGCGTTCAACGACCGCACGAAGCGGATCGACTTCCCGT
>CAZQHW010000017.1:0-23773 GCA_964593395.1 uncultured Halobacteriales archaeon | reverse complement strand
GGACTACCTGAAGATATACCCGACGCTGATCGTCGAGGGGACCGCGACGTACGACTGGTGGCACCAGGGGGAGTTCGAACCGCTGTCGAGCGAGGCGGCGGCCGAACTCGTCGCCGAACTGATGCGCGAGGTGCCGGCGTACACGCGGATCCAGCGGGTCCAGCGGGACATCCCGGCCGACCTCATCGAGGCGGGGGTACAGAAGTCGAATCTCAGGCAACTCGCCTGGCAGGAGATGGACGCACACGACTGGTCGTGTGAGTGTATCCGCTGTCGCGAGGTGGGGCTGAACGACGCCGATCCCGGGTCGATCACCCTAGACACCCGCAGATACGAGGTCGCCGGGGGGCGCGAGCACTTCGTCAGTTTCGAGGACCGCGAACAGGACTTGCTCGTCGGGTTTTGCCGGGTGCGGTTCCCGGGTGACCCGGTGCGGCCGGAACTCGAGGACGCCGCCGTCGTTCGCGAGTTGCACGTGTACGGCAGCGAGGCACCACTCCAGGGGGAGGCCGGAGCCGACGAGCGCGCCGACTGGCAACACCAGGGGTACGGTCGTCGCCTGATGGAACACGCCGAGTCGCTGGCCCGCGAGGCGGGCTACTCGAAGATGGCTGTCCTCAGCGGTGTCGGCGTCCGGCAGTACTACGAGGAGCAACTCGGCTACCACCGAGACGGGCCGTACATGTCCAAGCGGCTCTGAGTCGGGCCCACACGACCCCAACAAAAAGGCGTGCGAGGGACGACGCGAACCGCGTGTATAAAAATCTCCCCAGGAATCTATGGGGGGTCACTCCGGCGTCTCTCGGGAGCGATACCCTGCAGTACAGGGGGTCTCTGAGCGGGGTCGGGGGTACTCGACGCCGTCTGTGCGTTCATAGGATTTATTATACGTCCGTCGGTACACGTTCGTCGCGAGAACGAGAGCACACGGGCGACTCGTCCCCGGCCGCCGCGCGGAGGACGGGCCGAAAAAACCCGAACGCCGGGGAACGCGGACACGGTATGAACGTCCTGAATGAGAATCGAAGCGGCTCCGACCACACGGTCGCAGCGTCCACCCGGGCGGACGGCCACAAAGGACACCTACACCGAACTGGAATCAAGTTTCTATCTCGAATCGTTACCTTTATTATTCCATCTGTTCTACGTAGAGGTCCGTGAGGACGTGAGGACACACGGACGACTCGTCCGGGACCGGTCGCAGGCCACGGCCGGGACGGGACGGGTTGGGGGTAAAAATCAAACGTCCGGTAACACGGACACGAGATGAACGCCCTGAAGGAGGACCGTAGCGTCCCACTCCCCCGCCACCCGGGCGGTGGGGTGTAAAGGCCAAGTACCGGAGGGCGTGTAAGCGTCCTTCGGGAACCCGGCACCCGTCGTCCGCCGCAGGCGGTGCGAACCCGCCGCCCGGACGGCGACCCGTCACGGTCGACGGTTTCCGTCGGCCGCAGGCGGAACGCCGGCACGGCCGTACGGGGCGTGGAAAACGTCTCCCGTCCGGTTCAATTCCGCCCTCGCGGACTTCTCCCGACCTCTCCCTTCCAGCGCCGATTGTGCCGTCTGGACTCAGTTTCTGCTCGTCTCGACTGGAGGGTGACTGGAACGTCGGTGTCAGGAACAGAAGCGGACCCGTGAGCGGCTACTGTGTGGCCTCGGAGCTTCGGCGTTCGCCGTCGCTCGTGTCGCCATCGGACGACGACACGCTGAGGTGGTCGACGGGCAGCGAGCCGCTCTCGACGCCCGCCCGGCGGGCGAGAACGGCCAGCGCGCTCTCGTAGGCAAAGGCACGGCCGTCCTCGCCGAGGTCGGCGAACTCGGCCTCACCGGGGACCGAGCGCCGCAGCGCCTCGCGGAGGTCGGTCTCGGTGGCCTCGTCGCCCAACTCGCGGGCGACAGTCTCGATCCCCAGGCGGGCGTGGACGCCGGCGGTGAGGTACTTGCTGGCACGACGCTCGGGGTTCGTGACCGCGGGGATAGTCGAGAGGTAGCGAGCGGCGGGGTCGGTCTCGGAGCGACGGTCGGTGACCCACTCGCGGACGGCCGGGCGGTCGCTGTCGAGCGGGAGGCCGGGGTCGTCGAGGGCGGCTTTACAGAGGCCGGCCTCCTGTTCGGCGACGTCGTGAAAGGCGTCGCCGACGACGACGGCGTCGGCGCCGGCCTCGAGCATGCGCAGGGCGGACTCCCGTGAGTCGATGCCGCCGCCGTACCAGACGCGGGACCAGCGGGTGGTGTCGTTGACGGCCTCGACGGTGGCGGCGCCGGTGTCGTCGCCGTAGGTGCCGGAGTACTCGACGTACACCATCTCGCTGCCGAGGCGGCGTTCTGCGGCGGCCGCCCGACGACCGGCTTCGTCCGGTTCGAGAACGTCCTCGGGGCCGACGCCGGCCTCGCGTGCAGCGGCGGAGTCGGGGTTCTGGATGATGTAGGCCTCGAAGTTGGCGCTCGCGAGCAGCCAGGAGGCGGCAAACTCCCGGAGCGCGGTCCGCAGTCGGCCGGGCGCCCACGGGAGGTGACGGTCGATCATCTCGGGGGCGAGTTCGTCGCGGACGTGTTCGATGCCGGCCCCGAGTTGACCGACGAGCGCCTGTGTCTCGCCGTTGAGCACCTCGGGGATGGCGACGAAGGCGGCCCGCTCGCGAACGCCGTCGGTGACGTGAGCGGGGGCGGAGGGCTCGTGAAAGGCCGGCGTGGGGGCGTGGTCGAGCAGGTCGAAGGTGAGTTCGGTGTTGCGGGCGGTGACGTCCCTCGAACCGCCGACGGAGACGGCGTCGGTGTGTCGCAGGTACAGCGGGTAGGCGAGGGGGAGTCGCTTCTCGCTCTCGGGGTCGACCTTCGTGACGTGGGTCCACTCGCCCGGCACGGGGTTGGTGTCGACCGGGAGGAACGTCCGGGCGGCGATCTGCGCCGCCGCCGCCAGCCGTCCCGCCGACCGTGCGATACCATCCATACTGCCACGGGCCACGCGAGCGTTCATAAGACTCCCGTTCCCGACGCCGCCTGTCGCGCGACCGAGAGGACGACACGGGGATCGCCGGGTCTATCAGGCACCGACTCGCGCGGGCCGACATGGACCTTCGGGGTGGGCTGGAGGGACTCGGCGCCCGGTCCGCGGCGGCCGTGAGCGGGCCGCTCCGGCAGGCGGCGGGGTGGGTCGCGGACGTCGAGCGCGTCCCGACGGAGGCCCAAGCCGCCCTGGGGTACTACGCGGACGGCGGGCAACTCGACGTGGGGGCGCTCCGGCTCCAGCCGCTCGCGGAGGACCGCGTGGAGGGAATGGTCGAGGACTCGTTCGAGCAGGTGGCGGCGGCGGTCGCCGAGGCGGTCGGCGTCGACCCGGACGCAGTGGCCTTCGAGTACGAGACGAAGCTCCTGTTGCCCGTCGAGTTGACGCTGGCGCGGCTGTACCGGGACCTCCGCCGTCGTGCCGATGACGGCTTCGACCCGGTCGAGCGGGTGGTCCGGCCGGGGATCGTCGACCGTCTCGGCGGACTGCTAGACGACGCCGACGCGAGCGTCGACCCGGGGTTTAGCGCGCTGGTCCGCGAGACCGAGCGTGTCGAGGGACTGTCCCGACTGGTGGTCGTCGCCCTTCTCGACGGGGATATGCGCGACGCGATAAACGACGACGAGTACGGCGACTTCGAGGTGTCGATCGAGGGGGTGACGGTGACCGACGGGAGCGACGGAGCCGGTGGCGACGACACGATCTCGCGGTCACGGGTGGCCGAGATAGCGCAGTCGACCCTGCAGTCCGAGGTTGACCGCCGGTTCGACCGGGTCCCCGACGAGGTGCGGGTGGCCTACGAGCGCGCGGTCGACGCCTCCGAGGCACATCAACAGCGGGACCCGGAGTTCCGCGAGTTGCTCACGGGGGCACGAGACGGGAGTTCCGAGGCGCTGCGGGGCGTACGCGAGCGGTATCGGGAGGCGACGTTCGAGGCCCAACCCGAGGGGTACGACGAGGCGGACCTGACGCTGCCGTACTTTCGCACCCAGTACGGGCGGGTGGGCGTCATCTACGACGGGATGTTCGACATGTACGAGGCGGCCGGGGTGTGCGTCGACGGGGCGTTCCGGCGGGCGGTGGTGCTGACGACGGTGTACGCGCAGGTGTGGCTGGACGACGTCGACGACTACGCGGCCGACGCCCGTGAGGGGCAACTGACCCCTGTAACGGCCGAGTACGTTCTCGCGGGCGACGACCGGGAGGGGTACCGACGGGTGCAGCAGGTGGCCGACCGGTACGCCGAGCGAGCGAGGGCCTGTGCGGCCCGGTCGCGCTCGCCGCTCGTGGGCATCGCCGTCGAGTACGTCACTCGCTCGGGCGACCCGTCGGTGCTGCCGGGGAGCGCGGGCGCCGACTGAGTGGTCCTCGGATCGGCCCGGCGCCGGGGGACCCCCCGTGGTGGTCGCTCACGGTACCGGACGATACTGCCGTGATCGACAGCCGACGGGCGGGTGCTTCGAAATCGCTAAGTGCGCAAGGGCACAATTCTGGTAGAACCCCCGATTATGCTCCAGGCAAACCTGGCGGTCCCCTTGCAGGTGATCCCCGAGGGGTCCAGAGTCGAGGTGTTCCAGCGGATCTACTGGGTGTTTCTCGGTCTCGGGACCCTCGTCGGCCTCGTCGTCATCGGGTACATGCTGTACAACGCGTACAAGTTCCGCGACGACGGGGGCGCTGACGACGTCGAGGACCGCCCCGAGTTAGGGGAACTGCCGACCGGCGGCGGAAAGGGACGGAAACTGTTTCTTTCCTTTACGCTGTCGGCGATCATCGTCGTCTCGCTGGTCGTGTGGACGTACGGCACGCTGCTGTACGTCGAGAACGCTGCGGCGGGTGACTCCGGTGTCGAGGGCGACGACCCCCTCGACGTCCGCGTCGAGGGGTACCAGTTCGGCTGGCGCTACCACTACGAGAACGGCAACCAGACTGACACCCTCTACATCCCCGAGGACCGCACGGTCAGGATACACGTCACCTCGGCGGACGTGTGGCACAACTTCGGAGTGCCCGAGTTCCGTGTCAAGAGCGACGCCATTCCGGGCCAGTGGACCCAGACCTGGTTCATCGCCGAGGAGGGCGGCGAGTACACCGCGAAGTGTTACGAACTGTGTGGCTCTGCCCACTCCTACATGGAGGGGCCGGTCGAGGTGATGAGCCAGTCCGAGTTCCAAGCGTGGTACGACGGGCGTGACGCGGAGCCGGACAGTGACGCTCCGTGCCCGCCCGGGTTCGCCGAGGAGTTCGAGGACTGCCCCGACGAGGAGGAGACCGAGGACGGACACGGTGGTGAAGAGTCGATCAGCGTCCCCGCCCCGGTCGACGGGACCGCGAGCACGATAGCCCCATAACGATGACCCAGGAACCTCACGAGGACGACGGCAGCGCACGCACCGACGGGGGCACCACGAGTCCGACCCCCGACGGTGGCACCGCCACGATAGGCGACGAGTTACCGGGCGAGACCGAGGAGGACCACGGTCTCCCGGCGCTCAGTTCGGTGAAGCGGTGGTTCGTCACGACGAACCACAAGGACATCGGGATCCTGTATCTCGTCACCGCCCTCTTTTTCCTGATGTTCGGCGGGGCGCTGGCGCTCCTGATCCGGATGCAGATGTGGGAGCCTGGCGCTCAGGTGCTGAACGGACTGAACTACAACCAGACCGTCTCAGCCCACGGTCTGTTGATGGTGTTCTGGTTCATCTCCCCCTTTGCGTTTGGCTTCGCGAACTACCTGATCCCGCTGCAACTGGGCGCGAAAGACCTCGCCTTCCCGCGGCTGAACTCCCTGAGCTACTGGCTGTACCTGTTCTCGGGGCTGCTGTTTGGCGGCTCTTTCTTTCTCGGGAACACCTTTGCTGGCGGCTGGACGATGTACGCCCCGCTGAACGTCCCCACCTACCTGCCGGGCGTCGGACCGGGGGCGACGATGGCGATCCTCGGGCTGATGATGTTCGTCGCCTCGGTGACGGTGTCGTCGGTGAACTTTATCACCACGATGCACCGGATGCGCGCCGAGGGGCTCACCCTGCGGAAGTTGCCGGTGTTTTCGGCGTCGATACTGCTGACGGTGTGGATGATGCTGTTTGCCTTTGCCGCCCTGCTCGCGGCGCTCATCATCCTCACCGCCGACCACATTCTCGGCACGCAGTACTTTATCAACCCCGAGAGCGGGTCACTGCTGTGGGCACACCTGTTCTGGTTCTTCGGGCACCCCGAGGTGTACATCGTGTTCTTCCCGGCGCTGGGCGTGATGGCTGAGGTGTTCCAGACGTTCACCGGCCGGCGGCTCGTGGGCCGGAAGTGGTTTATCGCCTCGATGGTGCTCGTCGCGCTGCAGTCGTTCGTGGTGTGGATGCATCACATGTTCCTCACCTCGATCAACCTGGAGATCAAGACGCTGTTTATGGCGACGACGATCGGCATCTCGCTGCCCTTTGACCTGATGGTGTTCTCGCTGATCTACACGATGCTGAAAGGCCGGATCCGGTTTACCACGCCGTTCCTGTTCTGTTTCGGCGCGCTCGTACTGTTCATCGTCGGCGGTATCACCGGGGTGTTCCTCGGCGCCGTAGTGCTGGACTACGAGATGCGGGGCACGTACTGGGTGGTCGCGCACTTCCACTACGTCATGGTCGGTGGCGCCACCGCACTGTTTGGCGGCCTGTACTACTGGTACCCGAAGATCACCGGCAAGATGTACGACGAGTTCCTCGGGAAACTCCACTTCGGGCTGTACTTCCTCGGGTTCAACCTGCTGTACTTCCCGCTGTTCGTCGTCTGGGAGACGCCCCGTCGCGTGTTCAACTACAACGAGGCGTTCACCCCGTGGCACCAGGCGGCGACGATCGGCGGGTTCATTCTCGGCTTCTCGTTCCTGATCATGTTCTACAACATGGCAAAGAGCCTGTACACGGGCGCCGAGGCCGGGGAGACCCCGTGGGCGTACGCCACGACGGCGGAGTGGGCGGTCGCCTCGCCGCCGCCGCTCGAGAACTTCCCCGGCGTCCCGAGTTACAGCGACGGTCAGTTGCGCTTTCTCGACCGGGTGACGCCCGACGGCGGCGAGACGCGGCCCGACGGCGGCACCGCCCAGACGGGCGTCGTCGCCGATGCCCACGGCCACGAGGGCGGTCACGAGGAGGGCCACGACGACCACGCCAGCATCACGCCGTTCATCATCAGCCTCGGCGGATTCATCACCTTCGCCGGGGTAGCCGGCCTGTTCAACTACGGCCTGACCGTCGGCGGCCGCGAGGTCGACGGCGTCGTCGACGCGCTGGCGGTCGGCGCGCCGGCGGTCGACCCGCTGTACCTCGGGCTGACGGTCCTGGGCGGCGGGGTCCTCAGCTTCGGGCTGGTGGCGTTCGCGCTGGAACCGTTCGACGTGACCGACATGGCCGTCGCCGAGCGCTGGCCGTTCGACGGCATCAAGCGGGGCAAACTCGGCATGTGGGTGTTTCTCGCCAGCGACGTGGTGCTGTTTGGCGGGTTCATCGGCTCGTACCTGTTCATCCGCGTCGCCGAGGGGTGGAACGCCGCCGCCTGGGCCGTGCCCGAGGAGTCCCTGCCCGGCCTGGTGAACACGTACATCCTGCTGACCTCGTCGTTCACCGTCGTCCTCGCACTGGTCGCCGCCAGGCGCAACTCCACAAAGGGCGTCGTCGCCTCGATGGTCGCGACCGTGTTGCTCGGCGTGGGCTTTCTCGGTAACAAGGGCATCGAGTGGCTGCACCTGTTCAGCGAGGGCCACTACCCATCGAGTGGCATCGGTGAGTCCACGTTCTTCCTCACCACCGGCCTGCACGCCGCCCACGTCATCGTCGGTCTCGGGATCGCCGTGTTCATGATCACCCGCGCCCGCCGCGGCGCCTACATCGACGACGACAGCCAACTGGAGTACTTCGGCCTGTACTGGCACTTCGTGGACATCGTGTGGCTGTTCCTGTTCCCGCTGTTTTACATCGTGTAACAATGTCCAGGCTCAAACTCTACGCCGGGATCTACGTGTTCCTGTTCGTGCTGGCGACCGGCCAAGTCGCGCTTGAGGGCGCACTCGGGACGGCGTACTGGCCGGTGTTCGCGGGGATCATGGTCGTCTCGTTCGTCAAGGCGATCGTCGTCGCCGCGTACTTCCAGCATCTCCGCTGGGAGCCACGCTCGCTGACGTACCTGATGCTGCTGGGCCTGGGCGCCGCGATGGCACTCACGCTGGCGGCCGCCTACTCGATCACCTGATCCGGGTCTCTTCGCCCCGTCGTCTTTGCTCGACCCCGGTAGCGACGATGGTAATCCGCACCCGGGCGACAGTGCCACTCGGGATCGGTGGAGTCAAACCCCGCCGTCCCCCATCCTCGGGACAATGGTGGTCGGTTCGGCCTTCCTGTCCACGCTCGCGATGGGGCTGTTCCTGCTGGTCATCGTCGTCACCGTCTCGCTGGCGGGCCAGCGACGGGAGTTCGACCGTCCCAGTCTCCCGACCGAGGAGTCGCCGCTGTCAGTGCTCTCGGGACCGGTCGGCTGGACCGTCGGGTTCCTGCTGGTCGCGCTCGTGCTCGGCCTCGGGGCCGTCGTCGCCGTCAGCGACGGCGGGTTCATCCCGGGAGTGGGCGGCGAACTCCAGCCGCTCGTTCTCGGCGGCCTGAGCGGCGTGCTCGGCCTGTACGTCCTCTTTGGCACCTACTACGCCGCCCGCGCCCGTGGCGCCCCGAGCGCGCTCGCCGCCGGCCTGAGCGCCAGCATCGTCGGCTTCGTCGTCCTCGGCGTGATCACCCTGCGACTCGTCGGCTGGATCTAGCCGGTGTCGTCCGGGCCAGTCGTCGCCTGGCGGGCCGCCTGGTCGTCGTCGATCTCGGCCAGCACGCGGTCGTGAAAGTCCTGGAGCACGGCACTCTCGTCCTCGGCGAGCACTACGTCCGACGCCATCAGTGTCGCCAGTCCGAACGCCCGGGGCGTCGGCGAGTCCGGCGTGTGTGAGACGACCTCGACGTCGCCCGCCTGGACACGGGCGAGCACCGTCTCGATGCCCGCCAGGTCGAGTTTGTCCTCGGTTATCTCGCGGTAGGTCTCCTCGATAACGGCGAAGTCGTCGAGATCCTCGGCGAAGCCAAGCAGCATCTCGCTTGAGACCTGCTGTTGGCTGGCGGACTTCTCGGTGCCCTTGTAGTTCTTGAGGATCATCAGCGAGCGGGTGGCGTTGATGCGGAAGTACCGCTGGAGGAGGTCGGTTTCCGACAGGGCGGACCGCAGCACCGAGCGCACCGCACCCGGGTCCAGGTCGCGCAGGATCCCGGCCACGTCGACTTTCCGGTTGAGCGGCATCGACAGCGTGAACCCGTTGTCGGCGACGGCGACGGAGACGTTCGCGGTCGCCTCCTGGGCACAGCGGTAGGCAAGCGCCCGGGAGAGGCCGTCGTTGAACTGCCGACCGTAGATCGAGTGGACGTGGTAGTGGCGCTCGTAACTGTCGCGGTCGAGCACCTCCTCGACGACGAGACGGCGGTCGGTGCTGACACTCGCTGCGCCGGCAAAGCGGACCTGTTCGTCGAACAGGCGGGCGACCGCGCGGACGGCGTCGTCGTCGATCGGGAACTCGCGGAGCCAGGCACGGACACGGGGCGGGCCGCCCCGCTCGTGCTTGTGGAGCAACTCACCCTGGAAGGCGAGAATCTCTCGCCCGAGGTCGAACGAAAGCGGCAGTCGTTCGGAGAACCACGACGGCACCGTGGGCCGGGCACTCGTGCGGTCGACGTACACCTTCGTCCCGCGACGGTAGCGGTACTCGAAGTGGTCACCGCCCAACACGAACACGTCGCCGGGTTCGAGCGTGTCGAGGTAGTCCTCGTCGAGGTCGCCAACCCATTCGTTGTCGGCGCGAGTGAACACGTCGATAGAAAAGGAGTCCGGGATGGTGCCGATGTTGGTCATGTAGATCATCTGTGCGAGACGGCCGCGCTTGCCGATCAGCCGCTGGCCCACGTCGTACTCGGCGTGGTGGTGTTCGCCGTCGGGCGGGTCGTTGTCGTCGCGCCACACCTTCGCGTACACGTTGCGGTCCTCCATGCCCTCGTAGTCCGCGGTGAGATAGCGCATGAGCGCCTCCCACTCGGCGTCGCCGTACTCGCGGTAGGGGTACGCCCGCTCCAGAATACCGCGAACCTCTCGTTCGGGTCGGATCGCGTTTATCGCCATACCGTACACCTGTTGTGCGGCCACGTCCTGGGCGCGTTCGGGGATCGAGACGCTGTCGACGAACCCCTCCTCGGCCTTTTTCAGCATCACCGCACACTCGATCAGTTCGTCGCGGTCCATCGCGATCACCCGTCCCGTCACCGTCTGGCCGACGCGGTGGCCCGCCCGTCCGACCCGCTGGAGCAGTGCGGCGACGGACTTCGGACTGCCGATCTGCACCACGAGGTCGATGTGGGGCATGTCGATACCCAACTCTAGCGAGGTCGAGGAGGTGACGAAGTCAAGGGTGCCCTCTTTGAGAGCGGTCTCGACGCCCTCGCGGGCCTCCCTCGACAGCGAACCGTGGTGGGCGCCGGAGTTGTCCTCGTCGTAGTCGTCGTACCGCTCGCGGAGGTTGTGCAGCACTCGCTCGGCCCCCGACCGGGTGTTTGTGAACACGAGCGTGTTCGTGTGCTCCTGGATCAGCGAGTGGAGCTTCTCGTACAGGCGGTCGTTCACCACGCCGGCGGGCGTGTTGATCAGGTCGTCGGTCGGGCAGTGCAACTGCAGGTCGAACTCGCGGGCGAACCGGGCGTCGACGATCTCACAGGAGCGGGGATCGCCGTCCTCACACCCCACGAGAAAGTCCGCCACGTCCGACAGCGGTTCGATCGTCGCCGAACAACCGATCCGGGTCGGCGAACCGTTGGCCATCGCCTCCAGGCGTTCGAGCGACACGGAGAGGTGGGTGCCCCGCTTCGAGTCGGCGATTGAGTGTATCTCGTCGACGATGACGTACTCGACGGTGCGGAGTTTCTCCTTGAACTTCGGGGAGTTGAGCAGGATGGCGAGCGTCTCCGGCGTGGTGTTGAGGATGTGCGGCGTGGTGTCGAGCATCTTCTGGCGCTCGCTGCTGTCGGTGTCACCGTGCCGGATCGCGTGGCGCACTTCCCCCACGTCCTCGCCACGCTCGCGCAACCGTTCACGCACCCCCTCCAGGGGCCGCTCCAGGTTGCGGTGGATGTCGTTCGCGAGTGACTTCAGCGGCGAGACGTACAGACAGTAGACTGAGTTCTCCAGTCCCTCCTCGCGCTCTCTGTTAAACAACTCGTTGATTATAGATGTAAACGAGGCAAGAGTTTTTCCAGACCCGGTTGGCGCCGCGATCAGCGCGTTCTGCCCCTCGTGGATGAGCGGGATGGCGCCCTCCTGTGGGGGGGTGAAGAAGCCGCCGTTTTCCGGGACGTACGCGCCGAACTGCTCGACCCACCACTCCTGGACCGCGGGGTCGAGCAGTTCGAGCACGTCGGCGTCGTCGATGGCCACGTCAGCGGGGTCGAAGTCGGGGTCGACCGCGGCCAGTCGCTCGCGAGCCTCCTGTGTTCCCATCTATCCGGCTCTCGGACGCGTCAGACAAGTGGCTTTCGTGCGCGCTCGCACGCGAGCGCGACGGCATCAGCGTTGACTCCGTGTTCCCGGCGGCGGGCGACGCCAGCGTTTTGTCCGTCGCGGGCGCCGACCCGGTATGCGACTCACGTTCCTGGGCACCGGCGCGGCGATGCCGACCGGCGACCGCCACCAGACCGGCCTGCTGTTCGAGGGCGGCCAGGGGCCGTTGCTCGTCGATTGCGGCAGCGGCGTGCTCCACCGGCTTGCCCGTACCGACGTGGGCTACGAGGGCGTCTCGACGATTCTGCTCACACACCACCACCTCGACCACGTCGCCGACCTGTTGCCGCTTTTGAAGGCGCGCTGGCTCGCCGGCGAGGAGGAACTGACCGTCGCCGGACCCGAGGGCACCCCCGAGTTGGTGCGTGACCTGCTCTCGGTCCACGACTACCTCGAGGGCCGCGTGAACCTGGACCTGCGGGCGGTCGGTACCGACGAGCCGTTCGAGATCGCGGGCTACCGGGTCCGGGCGCACGAGACCCGTCACTCGATGCCGTGCCAGGCGTACCGGGTCCACGTCGCCGACCACGACGACGTGGCCGACGACGCCACGGTGCGAGAGGGCGATACAGACGCCGACGTGGACCGCCTCCCGCCGACGGTCACCTACAGCGGGGACAGCGAGGCGTTTCCCGAACTCGTCGAGTTCGCCGACGGCTCCGCCCTGCTGGTCCACGACTGCTCGTTCCCCGACGGGATCGAGGTGTCGAACCACCCGACACCCTCGAAACTGGGCGCGGCGCTTGCCGAGGCCGACAGCGAGGTCGGCCGCGTGTACCTCACCCACCTCTACCCACACGCCGACGGCGAGGAGGAGGCGATGGTCGAGAGCGTCCGTGAGGGGTTCGACGGCGACGTGCGCGTCGCCTCGGACCTCCGGACCGTCAGCGTGGAGTGACCGCGGGACGGGGCGCGGCGGGAGTCACCGTCATCGGCCGTCGACGAGCGTCCCCACGGAGTCACCGGCGAGAAAGCCCTCCAGATCGGCAAGCCCGAAGATCCGGGCGGGGGTGCCCACCTCGAGCAGTGTGTTCACCTTCGCGGCCATCCCGCCGGTCACGTCGACGCCGTCGGCACCGCCGAGGACGTCCCGCACGTCGTCTAGCGCCTCGATCCGCGGGATCACGTCGCCGTCCCGCAGGACGCCGGGGACCGTCGAGCACATGCCCACCTGGTCGGCGCCGAGGTCGTGGGCGAGCCTGACGACCACCTCGTCGCCCGAGAGGATCGTCACGCCCGCCCCCCGCTGGACGACGCCGTCACCGTGCAACACGGGGACGAACCCCTCGTCGATCATCGTCGCGATCCCCCCGACCGGCATCGTCAGGTCGCTCACCCGGTCGCGGTGGGCGAGCGAGAACGGGTGGACTGGCGCCGGGGAGAGGCCAGCGTCACGCAGCGCCCCCGTCACGCGGTCGTTCAGTCGGCGCATCGCGTCGTGGACGTCCCACAGCGCCGTGGCGTCGTGTGTTCCGGCGTTGACGCCGAGGCCGTGCCGGTCGGCGTGGTGGTGGCCGAAACTGCCGGCGCCGTGGACGACCACCAACCCGGGTCGGGTCTGGTCGTCACCGCCGTCGCGGACCTCGGCGAGGGCGGCGGCCGCCCGCTCCAGGGCGTGTCCGTCGACCGTCTCGGGGGTGGACTTGTCCGTGATGACGCTGCCGCCGAGTTTCAGGACGATCACGGCTCACCCTCCGGCGTCGACCCGTCTTCCGTCTCGCTCTCGGTCTCGATCCGGACTCCCTCCTCGGCCACGGGAGCACGGAAGGCGGCCTCGCACTCCGGCGTGAGTTCGAGCGCCCGCAGTGTCGCCCGGGAGTCGTCCAGGGCGACGACACAGCCGCCGCCGCCGGCGCCAGTGAGTTTGGCGCCGTGAGCGCCGGCCTCGCGGGCGGCCCACACCATCGCGTCCAGCGACCGGGCGGAGACCCCCAGCGCCGACAACAGTCCGTGGTCCACGTCCATCAGGCGCCCGAGTTCCCCGTGGTCGCCCGCCTCGAGTGCGACCACGCCGCGACGCACGAGGTCGCCGATGGCGTGAACGGTGTCGGCGGCGAACTCGTACCGGTCGCGCAACTCGCGGACGCCGGCGACGAGTTCGCCCGTGTCCCCGCCGCCGCCGTCGAAGCCGACGACGAAGGGGAGATCGGGCGTCGAGAGCGCCGTGCAGTCGTCGCCCTCGACGCGGACGGCCCCGCCCATCGTGGAACAGAACGTGTCCGAGCGAGAGGCCCCGCCGGACTGCACCGTGTGTTCGACGCGGTACGCCCGGTCGGCGACCTCGGGGCGGTCGAGGTCGGTGCCGAGGGCACGGACGCCCGCCGCCACCGTGGCGACGGAGACCGCCGCCGAGGAGCCGAGACCGGCGCCAAGCGGAATGTCGCTCTCGACTCGCACGTCGAGGCCGGCCTCGGGACGGTCGGCGGCGTCACGGGCCTGTGCGATCGCCTCGCCGACGTACCGCGTGGCCGCCTCGGCACGTCGCTCCGGTGTCGCCGCCTCGGTCGCGCCGGCGAGGTCGCCCTCGTACTCGACGACCAGCCCCTCGACGGAGAGGTCCTCGGCCTCGACCCGGACGCGGTCGTCGTCGCGCTCCTCGACGGTGACGCGGGCGCGACGCTCGACGGCGACGGGGACGGCGGGTTCGCCGTACACGACGGCGTGTTCCCCAAAGAGGTACACCTTCCCCGGGGCGCTCGCGGTGACCATACGCCGACGGCGGTTGGCACGATAAAAAGCGGTCGGGTCTGGCAGCGAGTCACTCCCCCGACCCGTCGTGGTCCGGGGCGCCCGCTGGGTGCTCGTCGTTGCCGCGGTCCCTGTCCGGCTCCCCGTCGGTGACGAGCGTGACGAAGGCGCTGGCCACCTCCCGGGGGTCGGCGTCGACGACGCAGTCGACGGCGTCCGAAGGGAGCCACAGTTTCACGTGCGTGAGTGACCCGCTCCACTCGGTGCGCTCGCCCTCGACGTAGCGACTCTGCGAGGGGCGGCCCTGCTCGATCCGGAACAGTTCCACGTCGTCGCGGGCGACCTCCTTGAACACGAAGCCGTCCGCTGAGTTGGGGTTTGGCTCACGGACGACGAACACCCGGTGGTCGCTGACGACGACGAAGCCGTTGCCCTCGAACAGCGGGTACACCACGCCCACGTCGCGGAGTCGCTGTTCGAGGTGGACCGCGGTCTCGACGCCGTTCGCGTGGTCGTCCACGGACGGTCGACGGCGGTGTGGCAGTTAGCCGTTTCGCCGGAAACCGCCGAGTGGAACGAACAATCCTTATGAGTCGACCCATTAGAGCAGAGACATGAGCAGAGAGCCGGTCGTCGACCACGTGGCGACGACCTGGTCGGACCTCGAACGCGTGGAGGCGACGTTCGCGGACCTGGGACTGGAGCCGGAGTACGGCGGCGAACACGGCGACGGCGGCACGGAGATGTCGATGGTGTGTTTCCAAGACGGCTCGTACCTGGAGTTCGTCTCGGCCGCCGACGGCGTCGACCACCCACAGCGGTGGCCACAGGGTATCGACGACGACGCCGGACCGTACGCCTGGGCCACCGAGGTGGGGTCCGTGCTGGGACACCTCTCCCGGGCGATGGAGATGGGCCACCCCGTCGCCGGACCGTTCGAGTCCTCTCGCGAACCGCCGGAGGGCCACCCGACCGAGTTCGACTACGGGTGGGTCGGCACCCGCAAGACGCGGGGGCTATTGCCCTTTCCTATCGACGACCGCACGCCCCGACGGTACCGCGCCAGCCCGTCGCGGTCGGTCGTCCGGGCGCCTGTGTCGGGGATCGGCGCCGTCGTGTTGGCGGTGGACTCACTCGACCGGACCGAGGTGTTCCGTGAGTTCTACCGCTTCCCAACGGCAGACGTGCGTCACGACCCCGAGCGCGGGATCGACGTCGCCTCCTTTGCCGGGCGCACCGTGACGCTGGTGACACCGGCCGAGGACGCCGCCGACCACCCCGACGAGGCACCGGCCGAGCGCCCGGAGCGCGGGCCGACGGGCGAGTGGCTCCAGAAACGACTCGACGCCCACGGCGAGCGCATCTGTGGCGTGTTGTTGCGGACGGGCGACCCCTCTGCGGTGCAACACCGCTTCCCGCTGACCGAGCGCGAACACTGGTGTCGCGGCACCATCTCGTGGGTGGACGACGACCGCGTCGGACGGTGGCTCGGCGTGGTCGAACCCGGGGACTGATCAGGCCGACCGGGCGAAGTCAGGGTGGGTCGGCGCGAACATCCACTCTGGGTTGTCCTCGTGGACCCAGAAGTGCACCGACCGCAGGTCCGGGTGTTTCGTGACGACGTCGACGACCCGCGTCTCCGTCTCCTGGCTCTCCGCCTGCCAGGGACCGAACCGTATCTCCACCTCGTCACCGACCTCGATGCTGTCGTCCACGATACCGAGGCCGCACCACCACTCGACGGTCATGATTTCGTCGATCGTCCGCTCGCTCAGCGGGGTGACGGGGTCCTCCCTGTCGGCGAAAACGTGGGTCGCCGCGCGGTGGACGCCCCACTCGACCTCCGCGGAGACGTCCGAAAACAGGTTGAGGCTTCGGGGCATGTTGGGTCCGGCCCGCCGTGCTCCACGCTGCCGAGGCTGCCGTCGCGGTCGAAGGTCAGGATCGGCGGTTCGTCGACGGCGAACACGCCGCCCTAAAGTGCCTTTCTGGTGTGGTCAGGGTTCGAGAACTGCCAGCCCTGTCCCGGAATCTGCGGTCCCAGCACGTTGGTGTAGCCGTCCTCGATGACGGCCCGCCGGTCGCCGTCGTACGCCGCCGTCGCCTCACGGGCCCGTTCGGCGTAGCGCTGGGCCTGACTCGTCGCCCCGTCGCCGAGAGGCCTCCCGGCAACGGCGAGGGAGGCACTCAGTGCTGTGCCGACCGTTGCGACCGTGCCACGACGTGTCACACGCATACCCGCCACTTCCGTCTGGGAGAGACGACTGCTCGCCCCCGGAGTTAGGGGTTTCTTCAGCACCGCAGACGCAAAGGATAGAATTCGGTCAGTGCCCGCTCGTCAGGGCTGCGACCACGAGGGGTGTGCCGGGGCGAAGATGCCCTCGGGGTTCTCCTCGTGGATCCAGAAGTGGACGCCACGGACGTCCGGGTGCGTCGTCACGTGGTCGACAATCCGGGTGTCGGTCTGCCTGCCCGGACCGAACCGGGCGGTGTACTCGTCGCCCGGTTCGACGCTGTCGTCCGGCGGCGCCACGTCGGCCCACACGCCGGGTGTCGTCAGTTCGTCGGGACTCCACTCGGGGACGGGCTTCACCTGGTCGGTCTGGTCCGCCAGGACGTGCGTGCCGGCACGGTGGACCGACCACTCCGGCGGGTCGCTGACATCGGCGAACAGGCCGGGCTGGTTGTCGATCACCCGGTCCAAAGTCCCGTACTCGACGTACGCGAGGCCACCCTTCGAGTCGTACCCGAGCAACTGTGGCTTCGTGATGTCGAACTCGCCCGTCTCCGCGGCCTCCATCGTGTACCCGATGTGCTGGAAGTGGTAGCCCTGACCCGGGACCAGCGGCCCCTGGATCGCCTCGTACCCGTCATCGATCGCGAGTTCGCGGTTCTGGTCGTACTGTTCGGTTGCCTGTCGGGCCTCCTCGGCGAGTCTGTCGACCTCGCTCTGTCCGCCGCCGCTCAAGATACCGCCGACACAACCGGCGAGCGATACGGCTCCGGCCACACTCGTCGCCTTCAGCAAGGAGCGTCTCGTCGAGCGCGTCATGGCGTGGTTCCACATAACAAAGGGGGTTTCTAAAAGCTAACGACAGATAAGAATTATAATATATATTTCCCCGGGGTCCTGTTGGCAACCAATAAATGTCGTCTAAGTAAGGTACAGGCCCGAATGCGACCTGTCGCCGAACTGGGCAATAGACTTAATCCGAGGTCACCAGTAGACCGTTCTGCTACGGATGCCTGAGACGGACTCTAACTGGCGGTCGACGGACGATCGGGGCGTACTGGGGCTCGTTCCGGACTTTAGCTATCTGGTGAAGATGACCCTGGGGGTCGTGGTCGTCGTCGGCGCCGTCGTCGCGGTCGGCTTTTTCACCGTGCAACAGACGGGCGCGGTGCTGAGCGACGAGGCCCAGACGGAGTTCCAGAACAACGCCCAACTGCAGGCCGGGCAGGCACTCGCGTGGTTCAACGAGATGGACCAGGAGACACGGCGGATCGCCGCCGCGCCGTCCGTTCGCGAGGCGGACTCGGCGGGGGTGACCGACTACCTACAGAACCAGAACTTCGCGGAGTCGGTCGTGCAGGTGCACTACGTCGACCTGACCGCTGACCAGGCGTCGGTGGTCGCCAGCACCGACGACTCCCTGTCGGGGTCGACACTCGGGGAGGGCGTCCCCTGGCGCGGACTCTCCGCGGAGAATCTCGGCGAAGGGCAGGCGTACAGGAGCGATATCTACACCTCCCCGACCGGCGTGACGAACGCGATGGCGTTCGTGCGGGGCGTCGGCGACGGCTCTCGAGCTGTCGTCATCGTCTCCGACCTGAACCAGGCGTCTACCCGGCTCCAGTCCCCCGAGGACGGCCGGGCGATAGCGGTCAACGCTCGCAGTGAACGGATCGTCCTCAGCGCGGACCCGGCCCGCATCGGCGACAGCGCGGTCGAGGCCGGGTTCCTGACCGACGACGCCACGAACCAGATCCGGACACGGACCGCCCCGAACATCGGCGGCACGAGTCGCTCTGCGTACTTCGACGACACGCTCGAACTCGACGGCCAACGGCAGGTGACCGGCGCCGACACGGTCGAGTTCGGCAACGAGAACTTCTACGTCGTCTCGCAGGCACCACGCTCGACCGTGTTCAGTCTCCAGAACCAGGTCCAACAGTCCGTCTTCCTGCTTGCCGGGGTCGTTCTCGGTGTGGTCGTGCTGGTGTTCGGGACGCTCGGGTACACCACGGTGCGTGACCTCCGGGGGCTGTCCTCCCGGGCCGAACGCGTCAGCGAGGGCGAGTTCGACACCTCGCTGAACACCGACCGCGGCGACGAGGTGGGCCAAGCCTACGAGTCGGTCGACCGGATGCGTGACTCCCTCCAGCAGCGCATCGACGAGGCCGAGCGGGCGGCCGAACTCGCCCGCACGGCCCAGGAGGAACAACGCGACCTCAACGACCAACTCACTGACACCGTCGAGGAGTTCTCCGAGGCGATGACCGCTGCCGCCGACGGCGACCTCTCGGTCAGGCTCGACGACGACACGGACGTCGAGCAACTCAACCGCCTCGGTCGGCGGTTCAACGACATGCTCTCGGACCTGCGGACCTCTATCGAGGAGACAAAACGGTTCAGCGACGACGTGGCCCGCGCCTCCGAGGACAGTCGGGTCGTGATGGACGACGTGGCCGACGCGAGCGACGACATCGCCCGCGCGATGCAGTCGATAAGCGACGCCGCGACGAACCAGAGCCAGCAACTCGAGGGCACACTCGACGAGGTGAACGACCTCGCGGCCACCACCGAGGAACTGGCCTCCTCGGCCGACCAGGTCGCAGTGACCGCCGACCGGACCGCCGAGACCTGCCGCCAGGAGATCCAGAGCGCACAGACCGTCGTCAGCAACATGGAAGCCGTCGACCGCCAGTCCGAGCGCACCGCCGACCGCGTCAACGCCCTGCTAGAGCGGATGGACGCGATCGACGAGATCTCCGACTTCATCCAGGACGTCGCAAAACAGACCAACATGCTCGCGTTGAACGCTAACATCGAGGCGTCCCGCGCCAGCGGTGAGGGCGGCGACGAGGGCGGCTTCGAGGTCGTCGCCGACGAGATCACCGACCTGGCAGACCAGATACAGAACTCCGCCAACGAGATCGACGAACTGATCGGCGAAACCCAGAGTGAGACCCGCGACACCGCAGACGCCGTCCAGGAGACGCGCGACCTCGTCACCGAGAGCGTCTCGCGGGTGAACGAGACAATAGAGGCGCTCGACCAGATCACCGACTACGCCCAGCAGACCAACACGGGCGTCCAGCAGATCAACGAGTCCACGCAGGCCCAGGCCTCCTCGACCCAGGAAGTCACTGCAATGGTCGAGGACGCGAACGACGTCAGCGAACGCACCGCTCGCGACGCCGAGAGTGTCGCCGCCGCCGCCGAGGAGCAGACCGCCTCCGTCTCCGAGATCGACGATGACATCCGCACGCTGGCCGAGCGGGCCGCCTCGCTGAACGACTCCCTCGACCAGTTCACCGTCGGCGACGCCGGCGACGGTGCCGGTGGCTCGGCCGCCGCCGACGACGACTGACGAGCCGACAGGTTCTGTTCCTCGCAGGGGGTCTCGCGGGTGTCGTGCGCCCAAGAGCAATACCGGCCAGTAGTCGTCGGCTGTTCTCAGCGGAACTGGCTGGCGCTAGAGACGGTCCCGGGCCGACGGACGAGGACATCGCCAAGAGAACCCTCCGAACCGAGGAGACCAACGTCTCCGAACGAAAGGACGACACGGACTGACGACAGGCATCGCTCCCGGCGAGTGTGAGCGACGCACGAATGAAACGGACCAGAAACCGTCGCGATTAGATGCCGCCCTCGAAGTCGTCCAGCCCGTAGGTGGGCTTTGCGCCGCGGGCGTCGAGCGTCTCGTTTGCGAGCAGCCAGTACACCACCGACAGCGCCTTGCGGCCCTTGTTGTTCGTCGGGATGACGAAGTCGACGTCGCGGGTGGTGTTGTTCGAGTCACACATCGCGATGACCGGAATCCCGACCGTGCTCGCCTCCTTCACGGCCTGTGAGTCGCCGATGGGGTCGGTCACCACGAGCACGTCGGGTTCGATGTAGGCGTCGTACTCGGGGTTCGTCAGCGTACCGGGGATGAACCGGCCGGTACGGGCGCGAGCGCCGGCAGCACGGGCGAACTGCTCGGCGGGGTAGCGGCCGTACTGGCGACTGGAGGTGACGAGAATCTGCTCGGGGTCGTACGTCGAGAGAAACTCCGCGGCCATCCGGATGCGGTCGTCGGTCGCGGAGATGTCCAGCACGTACAGTCCGTCGGTGCGGACGCGGTGGATGTACCGCTCCATGTCGGTCGTGGACTGCTGGGTGCCGATGTGGACCCCGGCGCCGAGGTAGTCCTCGACGGGAATGAGCAGGTCGGCCTCCTCGCCGGAGAGAACGTCCTCGTCCAGCGCGGGGCCGGCCGGCTCCTCCTGGGCCTCCTCGGGTGGCGCCTCGGCGACCTGGCCGGCGCCGCCGTCGGCGTCGTCGGTCGGTTCCGTGTCTGTGCCCGCCCCCTCGGCGGGGGCGTCGGGCTCGTCGCCGTCCGTATCGGCGTCGAGCCCCTCCTCGGGTTCGGTGTCGTTCTTTTCGCTCATGCGTTGTCCTCGATCCTGATGAGTTCGTTTAGCTTGGCAGTGCGCTCGCCGCCGACGGCGCCAGTCTTCACGTACGGCGCTCCAACGGCGACGGCGAGGTGTGCGATCGTGGTGTCCTCCGTCTCGCCCGACCGGTGGCTCACCACCGGGGCGTAGCCGGCCTCGCGGGCGGTCTCGACGGCGTCGAACGCCCCCGACAGCGTGCCCACCTGGTTCGGCTTGACGAGGACGCTGTTGGCGGCGCCGGCCTCGATCCCGCGGGCCAGGCGGTCGGCGTCGGTGACGAACAGGTCGTCGCCACACACCGTCGTCCGGTCACCCACGCGGTCGGTCAACTCGGCGAACCCGTCGAACTCCGACTCGTCCAACGGGTCCTCCACGTACCGCAGGTCGTAGTCGTCGACCAGTCGGGCCACGTAGTCGAGTTGGTCGCTGGCCAGTCGCACCTTGTTGGTGTGGTGGTAGGCGCCGTCCTCGAACAGTTCGGCGGCGGCCATGTCGACGCCCGTGCCAATCTCGAAGCCGACCTCCTCGCTGACTCGCTCGGTTGCCTCCTCGAGCACCTCGAGGGCGGTCTCGTCGCTCACCGGCGCCGCCCAGGCGCCCTCGTCGCCCTTGTTGACGGTGTGACCCCGCTCTGTGAGCAGGTCGCCGGCCGCGGCGTGGACGGCGGCGTTCGCGAAGACGGCGTCAGCGGCCGACGGGGCGCCGACGGGCACCGAGAGAAACTCCTGGAAGTCCGTCGACTCGGCGGCGTGGGCGCCGCCGCCGATGACGTTGCCGAGTGGGGTCGGCGCCTCGCCACGAAACGTGCCCCCGAGGTGCTGGAACAGCGGCGCTCCGAGCACGTCGGCGGCGGCCTCGGCGGCCGCAAAGGAGATCGCGACGGCGCTGTTGGCGCCGATCCCCGAGAAGTTCTCGGTGCCGTCGGCCCCGCGCAGGCGGCGGTCCACGTCGCGCTGGTCACCGGCGTAGGCCTCGCCCACGAGACGGGGAACGGCGTGCTCGCGGGCGGCAGCGATCGCCTCCTCGGGTGGCAACTCGACGGCCTCGAACTCCCCGGTTGAGGCGCCACTGGGGGCGATCCCGCGGCCGTGGCCGCCTGACTCCGTGCGGAGTTCGGCCTCGACGGTCGGGTCACCGCGGGAGTCGAGCACGCGGCGCAACTGGACGTCAGTGACGAGTGTCACTTCGCGCCCTCCCTGTTGACGGTGAACGGGAGCACGCCGGCGTCGTACTCCTCGGCGGCGACCAGGATCGGCTCGGTCTGGTCGGTGTCGACCAGGATCGGCGCGCCGTGGGACACCTGCAGGGCGCGAGCACCGAGGATCCGGGCCTTCTCGTACCGGTTGAACTGCTGGTTGGCGCTCATTGGTAGGGGGACACCACGTCCACCAGGTCCTTGTGCGAGACGAGCATCCGCCGACAGCAGTGCCGTTCCACGCCGAGTTCGTCGAGCACCTGCTTTGGGTCCTCGTCGCCCTCGCGGGTCCGGGTCTTGAACTCCTCCCAGTGCTGGCCGACGACGGTACCGCACGTGAAACAGCGGACGGGTACCATCATGGTTAGCGGTAGGACTTCTGGTAGCGCGCGCGCGCGCCTGGACCGCCCCACTTCTTGGCCTCGCGCTGGCGGACGTCGTTGACCAGCAGCGACCGGTCGAACTCCATGAAGACGTCCCGGAGTTCCGCGTCGCCGCTGTGCTGGACCAGCGCTCTCGCGATGGCTGTCCGGACGGCGTCAGCCTGACCGGAGAAGCCGCCGCCCTCGACGTCGATGTCGATGTCGACCTCCTCGCGGTACTCGCCGGCGATCCGGAACGGCTCGGTCATCTTCAGCCGGGCCATCTCGGGCTCGACCAGTTCGATCGGCTGTGCGTTGATCCGCACGCGCCCCTCGCCGTCGGTGACGGTGGCGCGGGCGATGGCGGTCTTTTTCTTGCCAGAGGTGTTGGTTACCATGTTTTGTTGGCTCCGAGTTGCTCGCTTATCTCCCCGAGCTGGAGGAATCGGATGTTCGATAGCCGGTCCAGCGACGTGTCCTCGAGGCGCTCGGCCTCCCAGTCGTGGGGGTTGCCCACGTACACGCGAACGTTCTCGTGGGCCTCCCGGCCACGGGGGCGCTTGTGGGGGAGCATGCCGCGGATCGACCGCTTGAAGATGGTGTCCGGGCGCCGCGGGTGGGCCGGCCCCCGGTCGGAGCCGACGTTGGTGCGCTTGTGGTAACGCTCCATCACGTCGTTCTCGTCGCCGGTGATCACGGCGCGTTCGGCGTTGATGACGGCGACCCGCTCGCCGCCGAGCGCGCGCTCGGCCACCTGGCTGGCGACCCGGCCGAGGATGCAGTCCCCGGCGTCGACAACCAGGTCGGGGTCGAACTCGGCGAGGCTCATCGCATCACCCGCACGTTCGATCCCTCGGGGTTCTGTTCGATCGCCTGTTCCAGCGGCACGGGTTCGCCGACCTGGTCGATTTTGGTCTCGGCGGTCGAGGAGAAATCGACGGCTGCGACGGTGACGCTCTTGTTGAGGACGCCGCTGCCGAGCACCTTGCCCGGCACGATCACGGTTTCGTCCTCGCGGGCGTACCGCTCGATCCGCCCGAGGTTGACCTCCGCGTGAGTGCTGCGGGGCTTCTCCAGTCGGGTGGCGACGTCCTCCCAGACGCCGGCGTCGGTCTCCCGGCCCGCCGACTTCAGGTCGGCGATGAGACTCTCCAGTCGTGGGTTGGTCTTGCTCATAGTAGGAAGGAGTGCAGGGAGCAGGATTTGAACCTGCGGACCCCTACGGGACAGCGCCCTGAA
>CAZQHW010000016.1:6186-23991 GCA_964593395.1 uncultured Halobacteriales archaeon | reverse complement strand
GTGTAAGTGCAGACACAGCGACTCAGAGCGTGAGACAGGGTCTCTCTCGCGGAACCCGTGGTCGCCCCTTTCGTCGCCACCGATGGCCGCCGCGGCCAGCCCCTGGACCGCCGTCCGGTCGTGGACGCTGCTCGTCCGTTCTGTCCGCCCTTCCCATCGCACGCCCGAGCGATGCGGTCGAGTCATCCGAGAGTGTCGTCCCAGACCGGCCGGGCAGGGCGGTCGGAGCGGAACGCCGGTATCGGCACAATCGGAACGGACACACTCGCGGCTATACCGCGTCGCGACGACTCCTGGGTATGCGCCACCGCGACCGGGACCGGCGACACGTCGCCTGGGACGTCGAGACGACGGGGTTCGCCTGGAACGACGCCCTCACCGTGGCGGGCTTTTGGTTGCCCGACGGGCGGGCGAAACTGGTGCTCAACGCGGGCGACGCCCGGACGGCGGTCGAGGACCACCTCGAAGCCGTCAGCGGCGTGCCCGTCGAGGTGCGGGTGACCCCGGACGAACCGGGCGCCCTGGAGGCGGTCGGCCAGGTACTGTTCGAGTACGTCGAGCGGAGTCGCGACCGCTTGGTCGCGTTCAACGCCGACTCCTGGCAGGGCGGGTTCGACCTGCCGTTCCTGCGGACCCGCTACGCCCGCCAGGGTGTCGCCTGGCCCTTTGGCGGGCTCACCTTCGCCGACCTCTGGGACCCCGTCTCGAAGCGGCTGAACACCACCGACGCCCGCCTGGGCACCGCCGAGGACGTCAACACGCTTGAGGGTGCACACACGGTGCTCGTCACCGACGGCGCCGTCGACGCGCCGGAGGGCCACCCGTGGTACGCCGACCGCCAGTACGACCCCTTCGAGGACTCCGCCGAGGCGCCGGTGCGCTACGCCGACGGCGACCTGCGGGCCGTGTGCCAGCACAACCTGGCCGACGTCCACCGGACCTGGGAACTGGGTGAACTCGTCAGGGAGTACGTCCCCGCGGCCGACCTCTCCGAGAAGAAACTGTGAGGTCTCGTCCGGCGGTCGAGCGGGTCAGTCCGCGGCCGTCCCTTCCAGCGTGTCCCAGAACCCGACGAGGCGGGCGCCGACCAGAAAGAGGACGACGGCGACCAGAAGCGGCGTCACGACCTCCCTGAGGCCCGGGATTACCGGGAGGACGCCGCGGTCGGCGAGCAGGAACGGCCCGACGGCCGCGACCCCGAGGACGACCGCCCTGGTGACGCGGCCGACCGACAGCAGTGGCGTGGTCCGCTGGATCGCCTGGGCGCCGGCAGTCCCGAGAACGAGTACGGCGGCGATGACGCCGACATCGACGAGTGCCGATACCATCCGATACCCTTCGAGAGCGCCCGAGCGATAATAACACCACCGCCTCCGGGTCGCTGTCCCGTGGGTGGACGCCCCGGTGCTTATTACCGACTCGCCGTGACGGTGGGGCGTGACGGAGGGACCGGACCAGAACGCTCCCCCAGACGCGCTGGAACTCGTCAGCCACGAGACGCGAGTGGCGATTCTCCGTGCGCTGGTCGCGGTGTCCCGGGAGCGGCCCCGTGACCCGTCGCTCTCGTTCACTGACCTGCGGGACGCTGCCGGAATCGACGACACCGGCCGGTTCAACTACCACCTGAACAAACTGCTCGGGGAGTACGTCGTCCGCGACGACGGCTACCGCCTGTCGGCGTTCGGTCGGCGCGTGGTCGGGCCGATGCTGGCCGGGGCGTACGGCACCGACGACGCACCGGCACCGATCCCGACCGGGGCGACGTGTCCGGCCTGTGACTCGCCGTTCGAGTTGCGGTACGACGACGGCACGTTCGACCTCGTCTGTGACGAGGGCCACGTCCTGCTGGGGGGCCTGTCGACGTACCCAAGCGTCGTCGAGGGTCGGTCGCCGGCGGCGTCCCGGGCGCTTCTCGGGCGCCTCGCCCGCCAGTCGATCGAACTCGCGGTCGAGGAGGTGTGTCCCGTCTGTTACGCCCACGCGGAGATGGCGGTCACCGCCGACGTCGTGCCGTACGCCGGTGACCACCTGTTCGTGGGCCAGTGCACCACCTGTGGGAACCGCCCCGTCCTGTCGGTGGCGTGCTGTGCGCTGCCCCACCCGCGGGTCCGTGGGTTCTTTCTGACCCGCGGCGTCGACATCTGGCGCACGCCGCCGTGGCGCGTCGAGTCACTCATGCCCGGCGGCGAGAAAGTCGTGGCCGACGACCCGCTCCGACTCCGCGTGACCCTGTCGTGTGACGGTGACCACCTCGCGGTCGTCGTCGACCGCAACGGCGCCGTCGTCGAGATCGAGGCGTGACCCGGTCGCCCGGACGGTGGCCTCACGGGTCGGCGGCGACCTCGTCGTGCCCGGCGTGTTCGAGCGCCAGGCGGAGTCCGGCGTCGGCGGCCCGATCCAGTCGCTCGAAGCGCTCCGGCGTCAGTTCGCGGTCCGGTTCGAGCACGTCGCCGGGGTGCTCGGTCCAGTGGTACAGCGACCCGGCGAGGCGGACGTCGAGCCCGGTGTTCGGGAGCGTCCGCTCGACGGGTTCGCCGAACGACCGTGGCGCCTGGCCAGAGGGCACCCCGACCACGTCGGCGCCGAGGCTGGTGAGTTGTGCGGCCGCCGCGAACGCCGAACTCATCGTCCCCGCCGAGGTGACGACCACGAGTCGCTCCGGGCAGTACACGCCGCCGTCGTCGACGCGGTCGAGGAGGTCCGTCGCGGTCGGCGACCGGCCGAGTCGCTGCCGCACGAGCGCGAGTCGCTGTGCCCTGTCCTCCTCGCCCGACCCCCGGAGAAAGCCGGTGAAGTCGTACGCCATCGGGTTGTCGGGGCCGTCTTGGCCCTCGCCTGCGGCGTCGCCGTACCGCTCCCGGTAGGGGTCGGTGCGCCGTCGCACCAGCCGGACCTGCTCGGTCGCACGGACGAGGCCCTCGATCCCCTGGAGCGCGTACGCGAGCAGGAAGACGAACTGTGAGTCGCCGCCAGGGTTGTCCCGCAGGTCCACCACGAGCGTCTCGGTCCCGGCGGCGGCCATCGCCTCGCACATCGCCTCGACGGTCTCGGCCATCGACGGCAACGCGGCGATCGTCGTCTCGGCGTCGTCCGGCCGGTCACCCCCGACCTGGCGGTCGTGCGCCGCGGCGGCCTGTTCGGCGGCCACGTCCGGCGCGGCGGCGTGTTTGGCCTCCAGACTCTCGCGGTAGTCCGAGAGGTTCCCGGGGACGAACACCGCCGCCCCGTCCCCGTAACGGCGGTACCGCGGTCCCGACCCCTCGGGCAGCGGGAGCGTCGTGTCGAGAGAGGCGACAGACTCGCGGTCCGCCGACACCGGTTCGACCGACCGGCTCCGCTCCCCGTCGCCGACGTCGACCGACAGCGTCGGCGTCTCGGGGGCGGCGTCACGGTCGAGCAGTCGGGCCAGGGGCCGGTGGCGCTCGATCATGTGGGCGACCCGGTCCAGGGCGCCGTACCGGTTCTCCGACCCGCGGAACCGCCGGCCACGCTCCGCGATCTCGGAGACGGAGACTCCCTCGACGGCGAGCAGACGGGCGCCCACGAGGTCTGCCAGCCCCTCGTCCGCGACCGACTCGACGTACAGTTCCTCACCGACCACCCGTAGCGAGACCGGGAGTCGCCGGTCGCGGTCCGTGTCCGGGCCGGCGCCCTCCGGTGGGGACAGCAGCGAGTGGGCGTCGTCCAGCCCAGCGACGACCGGCGCGGCCCGCCGGTAGAACGCCTCCGTGGTCGCCTCCTCCGGCAGCGACCGGACGAGGCGCTCGACCCGCTCGTGCAGCGCCACCCGACTCTCGTAGCCGACGAACGGGTCCGGGTGCACCGCCTCGATCGTCCGGAGCAGCGTGCGCAGGTCCGCTGCTAGGGCCGCTCGCTCGTGGGTCGTCGTGTCGTCGTGTGGGTGTCCGTTCTCGCTCATCGACTCCCTATCGACCGCGAGAGAAAATAGCCTCTTTGAGAAGTCCGTTTCTCAACGCTGTCTGATACGTTCGACGCCACTGGGTCGGCGGGCCTGTGGTCGCCCTCCGGCGTCTCACGCGGCGCGACTCTCCGGTAGAGTGACTTTCGGTGTGCCCGTCGTGGTCGCTGATGTCGTCACGGGTGGTGCGGTTTCAGGGCGGTACGCGGCCGCTGGCGGCGTTTCTAGCCGGTGTGCCGGCGATCGTCCTCGCGGTTGCGCTCGTCACGGCGGTCACCGGCCTCACCGAGGACCTCTCGGGGGTCGCGGCGACCGTCGCCAGCGAGGGGCACTTCGTGCTCATCGCCCTGCTGACCTTGCTCGTCCTCCGGTTCGAGGCGGTCCGTCCCGCCGCCCTGGGACTCTCGGTGCGCCACGTCGGTGCCGGCGTGGCGGCGTTCGCCGTCGTCTGGGCGACACTGAACGTCCTCGGCGTCGGTATCGCCGTCGTCGCGGGCAACGAGTGGGGGGTCACGGTCCTCGCGGCGACCGCAGCGGAGGTCGGGGTCGGTGGCCTGGCGGTGTTCGTCTTCGCCGGCTTCGTCGAGGAGTTCGCCGTCCGGGGGTACCTGCAGACGCGACTGATCGCCCGCCTCGGGGACGCTCGGCGCGACGTGGTCGCCGGGATCCTCGCCGCCAGCGCCGTCTTCGCGCTCCTGCACGTCCCCGGCGCGCTCGTCGACGGCACCTCGCCGTCGGGACTGCTGTTCGGGGTGGTGCTTCTGACCCTCAGCGGGGTAGCCTTCGGACTGCTGTACGAGGCGACCCACAACCTGGTGTTCGTCTCGCTGCTGCACGCTCTTGGCAACACCTGGGTGCTCCTCGCCGACGGCGTGTCGTGGTCGGGTCTGCCGTTCGCGGCGTTTCTGGTCGCCGTCGGGGTCGTCTACGCCGGCGTCGCTCTCGCCTACCGGCGACTCGCCCGCGGGACCGACCTGACGCCGGTCGTCCGACGACGCGAGGCGACGGCGTGAGACGCCCGCGTATCGGCAGAATCGGAACCGACACGCTCGGACTCTTTGCCGGGGCGTCGGACGGCGACCTATGGCACTGCACGACCGACCACGGCGACAGGAACGACCGACCCGACGACCACCGACGGCGACCGGTCACGAGACGCGGGGTGAGGCCTGATGGGCCGCACCAACCCCACCTACCGCGACGCTCTCTCGGCGATCGAGCGCCGGTGGGGTGACTACCGACGGGCGCTGCGGCGCCGCGACAAGCCCCACTTCGACCGCCTGTTCGACCAGGCCCGCGAGCACGCCGACGCCGCGGGCTACCTGAACGGCGACCCGACCGTCGCCGTGCTGGTGTCGGTCACCCTCGCCCAGGAGCGTCGCCTGGCGACCCTGGAGGAGCGCGTCGAGCGACTGGCGTCTGCGGCCGACCGTGCCGACGACGGTGCCGGCGGCGATAGCGCCGACGGCGACGGCCAGGGCCCACCCGACTCCGCCTGACGATGGCGTTCACCGTCGACTTCCAGGGCGACTGTCCCCGGGCGTGGTCGATGCAGTCCGAGAGCGCGGTCGCGGAGTACCTCCCCGACTACACGCCGACGCTCTACGTCGCCGCCGGGGGGTCGCCGGACGAGCACGCCGTCAGCGACGCCGGCCGCGAGCGCCTGCTCTCGACCGCCCGGCAGCACCTGGCGGCACACCCCGACGTCGACAGGGTGGCCGTCGAACGCCAGCGCCGGGCGTTCCAACACGACCCCGAACCCGTGCTCCGGGTGGACGTCGAGACCGTCGACGCCGTCCGACCGGTCGCCCAGGCGGTCCGTGGCTGGGAGGGGCCCGGCACGTACCGCTGTTTCAACGTCGACCTCTCGCCGGAGTTCCGCGTCTGCCTGGAGACCGACCGCGACCCGACGCCGCCGTGTCCCCGTGCCCGGGCGGCGACGGAACTCGCCGGACTCGACGACGACTGCGAGCGCACCGCCGGGACGACCGGGGTCACGCGACCCCTGCGAGTGTGCTCGCTGTCGGTCCCGGTCGGGGAGTCGGCGCCCGTCACCCAGGTGACGGTCGGCGACGAGACCGTCTCGGGCGACCCGGGTGACGTGGTCGAGACGGTCCACCACCGGGTGCAGGAGCGCGACCCTGACGTGTTGCGGGTGACCCGGGCGGGGGTCGTCCCGGCGCTGTTCGATACCGCCGGGGCCGTCGGCGTCGACACCGACCGGGAGTTCCGTCTCGGCCGCCGGCCGGGGTACCGGAAGCGGGCGACGGAGTCCACCTACGAGAGCTACGGTCGGGTGGGCCACTCGCCGGCCCGGTACGCCGTCCCCGGCCGGGTGGTGGTCGACGAGCGCAACACGTTCTTTCTGGACGAGACCACCCTCGCGGGGTGTCTGGACCTGGTGCGGCGGTCCAGAAAGCCACTCCAGGAACTCGCCTGGGCGTCGATCGGCAACGTGCTGACGGCGATCCAGATACGGGCGGCCCGCCGTCGGGGGGTGCTGGTCCCCTGGCGGGCGTGGCGTCACGAGCGGTTCAAGCCGATGGGCACGCTGCACGACGCCGACCGCGGCGGGGTCACTCTCGCCCCCGCCGTCGGTGTCCACGAGGACGTCCACGAGGTGGACTTCGCCTCGCTGTACCCTAACGTCATCGTCACGCGCAACGTCAGCCCGGAGACGGTCCGCTGTGACTGCCACGACGGCGCGGACGTGCCCGGCCTGGGCTACTCCGTCTGCGAGGACCGGGGCTTTCTGCCCGACGTGCTCGAACCCATCGTCCAGGCTCGCGAACGGGTGAAGACCGCTCTCGCAGCGGTCGAGGACCCCGACCGCCGGGCCGCACTCGAGGGCCGCTCGTCGGCGCTGAAGTGGATCCTCGTCTCCTGTTTCGGCTACCAGGGGTTCTCGAACGCGACGTACGGCCGCATCGAGTGCCACGAGGCGATAAACGCCTACGCCCGTGAGATCCTGCTCGACGCGAAGGAGGTGCTGGAGACGAACGGCTGGCGGGTGCTCCACGGCATCGTCGACTCGCTGTGGGTCACGCCCGTTACTGACGAGTCCCAGGTCCCCCTGGCGACGCTGTGCGACCGGGTATCGGAACGGGCCGGGATCCGCCTGGAGTACGAGCAGGCGTTCGACTGGGTGGCGTTCTGCCCCACGCGAGACGGCTCGGCGGGCGCGCTGACCCGGTACTTCGGTCGGCGGGCGGACGTCGACCCGGACGTCACCGACCCCGCGGCGGCCTACAAGTGCCGCGGGATCGAGTGCCGGCAGGACGACACGCCCGCCTTCGTCGCCGAGACCCAGCGGGCGCTGGTCCACACCTTCGACCGTACTCGCGACCCGGAGGCCGTGGTCGACCGCCTGCGGGCCGCCCTCGCCCGCCTGGAGCGTGGCGCCGTCGACCCCACCAATCTCGCCACGACGGTCCGGGTCTCGAAGCGTGCCGACGAGTACCGCCACGCCACCCGGACCGTCGCCGCACTGGAGCGGGCACGAGACCGCGGTCGACCCAGGGCGCCCGGCCAGCGCGTGGGCTACGTCGTCGTCGACGACGACCGCCGCGACCGCGAGCGGGTGCGTCTGGCCGAGGAGTCCGTCGATCCCGGTCACGTGGACCACGACCACTACCGCGAGCGGCTGCTGCGGGCGGCGGCCTCGGTGCTCTCTCCGCGTGGCTGGTCCGAGGGCCACGTCCGGCGGGCGCTGGCGACTCACGAGGACGCGCCGCTGGACGCCTACTAACTGACCTGGTCCGTCTCCCGTTTCGTTCCTACCGACTGGAAAGGTCGTTTACCACCGCGCGGGGGACGCCAGCCGGTCACTGACTCCCACTGGGAGCGAGCAGCCCCCCGAGAACGCCACACACGACCGGAAACGCGACACCGGCGAGGAGCAGGGCCGGTCCCGTCTCGGGCGACAGTTCCTCGATCCGGAAGACGACCGTCCCGAGCGCCGCCAGCGGCAGGTACCCGGCGACGACAGAGGCGCCGCCGAGAACCGACGACCGCCCGGCCGCGGCCCGTCGCCCGGCTATCACGAGCACCGCGACCGGGACGAGCGTCCACAGCGCCCTGGGGATCGCGCTCTGTCGTGCGCCACTCAGTCCGTTGAACGTCTCCGTCGAGAGCCCTGTCGTCACCGCCGTGTCGACGAACTGGGCGTTGAAGTAGAGGAGTCCGACCGACTCGAACAGGTGGCCTCCGAGTTCGATCCCCCCGAATCCGGCGTCAGCGACCACGAGCAGGAACGTCAGCAGGTAGCCGGCGACGAACGCTGCGGCGCCGGTCACGACGCCGGCCACAATCGAAACGCGCGACCTCGACTCACTGCCGGTAAAATCGACCGGTCCACTCATCACCGCGCACGACTCCAGACGCCGACAAAAATCGCCCGCCGATTACCAGGTCTGAGACCGGGACGGCGGGCGACGGTCGCGCCTGGCCCGCCCGGGACTCCGTAGCCGGCAGCCGCGGAGACGCCCCCGCCGTCCGCCAGACCTCGTGCTATCGGGGCGCCGCCGCCCGCGGCAGCGACCCGCGCCGGTAGGAGTACAGCGCGATCGAGGCGATTCCCGCGGCGACACTGGCCGCCGCCGCGCCGGTCAGCACCGCGGGGACGACCCCGCCCGCCGGGAGCGCGACCGCGACCGTGGTGAACAGGAGCGCGACCGCGAACCACTGGCTGAACCCCCGTTCGACCAGTTGGGGGCCGGCCGCCTCGGCCGTCGGGTCGGTCAGGGTGAGCGCGTCGACCCCCTGTTCTTCGGCGAGTCGCTCCAGCCGCCGTTCGAGTTCCGCCTCGCTGATCTCGCCCGCCCGGTACAGTGCCTTGATCTCTGCTGCGGTTGTCACTATCACACACGACGGGTCCCTCTGCAAAGTGGGTGACGGTGAGCGGCATGACGGGGCGTGAGTGTCGGGTGGTCCGGCCCCCGACCGCCACGGGGGCCGAAGGCTTCTTGTGCCGGCGGTAGGCCGGTGGCGCATGGTCGACGAAGCGGGTCCGGGACGCGGGTGCCGTGCCGAGACGACGGCAGAGCGCCACCCTGCCCCGGAGCGCGCAACGGCGGAGGCGGTCGCGGGGTGGGAGCCGACCGACCGGTGTGGCCACGAGTGGGATCCCGAGTGGCTGAGTGACCAGGCAAAGAACCAGCACTGTTGTCTCCGCCGGTCGTGGCCCACCGCCGAGTCCGGTCAGTGTTGGTGGCACATGGCCGGCCCGAAGTCGTTGACGGACTTTCTCACGGCCGCCGAGCGCGAGCAGTACCGCAGCGACGAGACCCTCGCGGTCGGCGACCTTCTCGACGACGACCGCGTCGGGCGCGAGCGCATCGCGAACCGCCGGCACAACGCGAGCGTCCCCGCCGGCACCGACGGACACGACCCCTCGACGGCCGACGGCGTCGCCGTCTCCGAACACCCCGCTGAACTGCTGTGTGGGGCCGACCTGGCGGCGGTGCGACTGGAGGACGCCATGGCGTTCACGAACTGCTGGATGAACGGGGCGGACCTCTCGCGGGCGACCCTGCGGGGCGCCGACATGGAGGGCATCGACCTCGAGCGGGTGACCGCACGAGACGCGGTGTTCCGCGGGGCGACGCTGCGTGGGGCGGACCTCCGCGGGGCGTTCGACGGCGCACACATGAGCGGCGTCGACCTCACCGGCGCGGACGTCTCCGAGGTTGGCTACGAGTACGCCGCCCTCCCGCGGCCGTCGCTGCGGGCGGCGACGCTCAGGGGGGCGACGCTGTCCGATGCGGACTGCAGTCGTGCCGACCTGACCGACGCCGACCTCTCGGGGGCCAGTTTCGACGCGGCGAACCTCGAGCGGGCGACGCTGTCGCGGGCGAACCTGTTCGACGCCGACCTCTCGAACGCCCGGCTGTACGGGGCGGTGCTCTCCGAGGCCCAGATAAACGAGGGAACGACGCTCCTGACCGCCGTCGACGGTCGTCTCCCCGGGCTACTCGGCGGCAACCGGCGGGTCTGTGCCTACGACCCCGGTAACCCCGATGCCACGCCGGCGGTCGCTCCTGGTCGCGGGTCGTCGGCCGCCACGGGCAGCGACGGTGACGCCGCGGGTGGCGCCGGCGACCACTGGACAAAGGCCGCAGGCACCTACCGCAAACTGGAGCGACTGGCCGACGAGAACTCCTTTCCGGCCCGCCAGCGGACGATGTTCCTCCGGCGAAAGAACGCACAGCAACGCAAGAAAAGAGCCACCAGTGGGTTCGCGTCGCCCGGCCACGTCGGCGCGGCACTCGCCGGGTTGGTGTTCCGACACGGCGAGGGGTACGCCCGGGTGCTGGGCTGGTGTGTCGCCGTCGTCGCCGCCTTCGCCGTGGCGTTCCCGCTGACCGGGTCGATACAGCCGGTCGGTGACGGCGCCCGCCTGGAGTCGGCCATCACCCCGGAGCGTGTTCTCGAGGACCCGGCGCTGCTGTGGGACAGTCTCTACTACAGCACACTCACGTTCACCAACCTCGGGTTCGGCGACTTCCGGCCCGCTGGGACGGTGGGCCAGGCGCTGACCGTTCTCGAGACCGCCGTCGGGGTCGTCCTGTTGTCGCTGCTCGTGTTCGTCCTCGGGCGGCGGGCCGCGCGGTGACTGGCGACCACCCGACCTGTCGGCCCGCTCAGAACACGTCCCGGACGTCGTTCAGGCGGTCGCGACCGATGTCGCCCTCGCGGAAGACGGTCGGCTCGTCGGTCAGGTCGACGATGGTGGTCGACCGCGTGGTCCAGTCGGGTGAGTCACCGCCCAGCACGCAGTCGACGCCGTCGCCGACGTGGTCGACGGCGGTCTCGAGGTCGACCAGCCCCTCGCGCACCGCCCCCGAGCGGTTCGCGGAGGTGGCCGCCAGGGGGTCGACGCGGGCGGCCAGTCGCCGCCACACGGGCGTCTCGAAGGTGCCCACGCAGACGGTGTCCAGCCCGCTGACGAGAAACGGCTCGACGCGGTCGGTCCGCTCGAGGATGACGTTGAACGGCCCTGGCCAGAACGCCTCGATCAGTGCCTCCAGTAGCTCCTCGTGGTCAGTGTCGCCGTACAGCCGCCAGTCCTCGGGGTCGTGAAAGAGTAGCGACAGCGGCTTCGAGCGGTCCCGACCCTTCACATCGTAGACGCGCTCGACGGCACGCTCGTCGTCGGGGTCGGCCGCCAGGACGACGTTCGTGTCCCCAGGGACGGCCACCACGCCGCCCGAGCGGACGGCCTCGGCAGCACGCCGGACGTTGGCCTCGGTCGGTGCCAACACTCCTGCCGGCCAGTCGCGGTCGGCCGCACCCTCCGTCTCGTCGCTCACGGTATCACCGAGTGCTCCCGACGCGAATAAGCGTGTGGGCGGGTCGGACTCACCCTCGCGCTCTACGACAACTCGATCCGGTCGAGGAGGGCAGCGCGGTCGAACACGACGATCACCTGCTTTGGCGCCCGGTCACCGCCGACGGTGACCGTGATCGCGTCGCCTGGCTCGACAGTGTCGTACGCCTCGCTCCAGGCTTCGGGATCGATCCCCCTGGTCCGTGGCACCTCGACGAGCAGCCGCTCGGCGTCGAGCGGGTCCCCCTCGGCGTAGGTGACGGTGAGTTCGCGGCTGTCTGCGTCGAACGTGGCCTCGAACTCGGCCTCGGGAGTGATCACCTCGGAGGCGACCGGCAGTGGGTCGTCGCGGCCGGTCCACTCGACTGCGATCCGGTCACCGAGGTCCGCGTCGACGGTGATCTGGTCGCCGTCGGTGAGTGTCTCGTACTCGTCGGCAAACTGGACGTCGGTGGGCTCGCCGCCGACGACGACGCGGTACTGGTCGGCCGGCTGCTGGTCGCTCTCGTAAGTGACCGTCACCTGGTCGCCAGCCTCGATGGTGAACTCGCCCGGCGCCTCGACGGCGGTCGCGAACACGGCCTGTGCGAACGCGAACCCCTCGCCGTCGAGAGAGACGAGTATCGAGACGCCGTCGCCGGGCTGGACGCCCTCGATCCGGAACTGCTCGTCCGGTTCGAGACTGTCGCCCGCGACCTCGGACAGCGGGCGCTCGGTGCCGTCCCGTGGGCTCCCGACCGGGTTGACGGACACCTCGAAACGGTCGGTCTCGACGCTCCGGTCACCGGTGTAGGAGACGACAAGGGCGTTCGTCTCGGGGTCGAACTCGCTCTCGAAGGTGTCGCCGCCGACGACCTCGCGACCGAGTGGCTGCTCGACGCCGTCGCGCTCGGGGTCGACCCACCAGACGGTCACGACGCGGAACGGTTCGAGGTCGGCAGTGAACTCCTCGCCGGGTTCGATCGGTGCCTCGCGGTCGCCCCACGGTGGTGCCCGGGTCTGGCCGTCGACCCGGAACTCCACGTTGGCGGGGTCGACGGGTTCGTCGCCGCGGACGACGACCGTCACCGCGTCGCCGTCTCCCTGGCTGTTCTGGATCCGGAACCTGACCTCCGGGGAGTCGTCCGGCAGTTGCGAGGGCGGCAACTGGGTGGTGAACGAGCCGACGACGGTGCGGTCGTACTGCTCGTACTCGACGTCGGTCTCGTCCGCGTCGAAGCGCGCCTCGGCCTCGGCGATGACCGCCTCGGTCGCCGCTGTCGTCGCGCTGTCCGCGCTGGCAAACTGGACAGCGTACTCCTGGCGGCGCCGTCGGTCGCCGACACGCTCCTGTGCGACGGCCACCGTGTCGACACCGTCGGGTGCCTCGAAGGTGCCATCCTCGCTCGGCGCCGTCGTGACGGTGACGAACTCGTTGTTCTGCAGCGGGGCGACCACCGGCGCGATGCCGTCGGCGATCCCGGCCTCGGGGTCGTTCGCGGCGTCGACGGCGGCGTCGACGCCCGCCTCCCAGCCGCCGTCGTCGGCCTGTCCGAGAACGGCGAACCCGTCTGCCGCGTGGACGGCGACTTCGTCGGCCTGTTCGTCCGGTACCGCGACGTCGTCGGCGCCGAACGACCCGACGACGACGAGCAGACTCCGGGAGCCGTCGCCCGGGTCGAGCGCCACGACCGCCCGGTCGATCGTCCCGGCCGAGACACCGACGCTCTCCGCTATCTGATCGACGTTTGGAAACCCATCGCTCTCGTCGGCTCTCTCCGGACTGAGAAGCCAGAACGAAGTCAGCGTCCGGTCGCCGACGGCCTCCGGGACCGCCCCGAGGGCGGTCGCCACGTCCTCCGACAGAGTCGGTCGCGACTGGGGCTCGTCGTCGTCGCCGTCGGAGCCGTCGTCGCCGTCCTGCCCCGGAGACGAACCGGGGTCGTCCGTGTTCTGGTCGTCCGGGTCGTCGTCGCCCAGACACCCGGCGAGGAGGGCTGCGCCACCGAGCGCGAGGAGTCGTCGTCGTTTCAGGGCCATACCTCCCGTTTTGCTCCGGCGGGGGTAATCCCCGTACTAGCGTCTCAGGCGACGACACGACGTGTGAGCCGTCCACACGCTCCTGACACATCCTGCCCTGGCCGCGCCCCGACCTGGCGCCGGGGTCGCCCCGTCCGATCCGGGGAGTGAGCCCGCCGTTCCGGGCGGCCTGGGACGTTGCGTCGTCGTGGTTCGTGCCGACGCCGTGCGGTTTTTACGCGACCCGAGCCTCCAATTCGTATGTCGAACTCGGAGGGCTCGCTGGACGAGCTCCGCGACCGGACCGAGCGCCCGATGCGGTACCTGGCGTCGCGGTACGGTCGCGACCACCTCCCGCTGATCGCGCTCGGCGGACTGCTGACGGTCGTCGGCGCGGCGCTGTTCTCGGTGCCGGCACTGGTGCTCGGGATCGCACTGGACGCGCTGTTCGCCCAGAACCCCCGTCCGTTCACGCTGCCGCTGGTGCCCGACGCCTGGCTCCCCGGCACCGTGTCGGGCCAGTTCTGGCTCACCGTCGGCATCGTCACCGGCTCGTTTCTGGTCGCCGCCGTGGCGGGCTACGTGCGTGGCTGGACGCTCAACCGGGTCGCACAGGACGTCCAACACGAGATCCGCACCGACACGTACCAGGAGATGCAGACCCAGCGAATGGGCTTTTTCGACGACCACAAGACCGGCGAGATAATGTCGGTGCTGAACAACGACGTGAACCAACTGGAGTCGTTTCTCTCCCAGGACCTCCAGAACGGCGTGCGGATCGTCGTCACGTCGCTGGTGATCGCTCTGATCACGCTGTACCTCAACTGGCAACTGGCGCTGGTGACGCTGACGATGGTGCCGATGCTCGCGTACGCCTCCTACCAGTTCCAGCAGCGGATCGAGCCGAAGTACGGCGACGTGCGCTCCTCGGTGGGGCGGCTCAACGCCCGTCTGGAGAACAATATCGGCGGTATCGGCGTCATAAAGTCCTTCGGCCAGGAGTCGTACGAGACCGATCGCGTGACGGAGGCCTCCGACGACTACCGGTCGGCCAACTGGGACGCCATCACGACGCGGATCGCCTTTTTCCCGTCGCTGGTGCTCGTCACGGCACTCGGCTACGGGGCGACGTTCGCGCTGGGTGGGTACGTGTTCCTGTTCTCCGAGGGGACGCTGTTCGCGGGTCTGACCGCCGGCACGCTGGTCACCTTCCTGTTGTACAGTCGGCGGCTGATGTACCCGATGCGGCAGTTCGGACAGGTGCTCAACAACTACCAGTACGCCTACGCCGCCGCCGAGCGGATCGTCGGCCTGCTCCGGGACCCCGACCGCCTCGAGCACCGCACCGACGGTCGCAGCCTCGACGCCGTCGACGGCGCCGTCGCCTACGAGGACGTCTCCTTCAGCTACGACGGCGAGGAGACGATCATCGACGACGTGAGCCTCGAAGTCGAGCCGGGCGAGACGGTGGGGCTCGTGGGGCCGACCGGTGCGGGAAAGACCACGCTGACGAAACTGCTGATGCGACTGTACGACGCCGACGAGGGCACCGTCAGTCTCGACGGTCACGACGTCCAGAACCTCGACGTCCGGAGTCTCCGTGACCACCTCGGGTACGTCTCACAGGAGCCGTTTCTGTTCGGCGGCACCGTCAGGCAGAACGTCTCCTACGGCGTCAGCGACGTCGACGACGAGGCGATTCGGCGGGCGCTGGACCGGGCCGGCGCCTTGGAGTTCGTGGACGACCTCGACGACGGCTTGGAGACGGTCGTCGGCGAGCGGGGCGTGAAACTGTCCGGCGGACAGCGCCAGCGACTCGCGATCGCCCGGGCGATCCTGAAGGACCCGACGCTGCTGGTGCTGGACGAGGCGACCAGCCACGTCGACAACGAGACCGAACTGGTCGTCCAGCAGAACGTGACCGACATGAGCGAGGAGCGGACCACCTTCGTCATCGCTCACCGGCTGTCGACGGTGCGTAACGCCGACCGTATCGTCGTTCTCGAGGACGGCCAGGTCGTCGAGACCGGCACCCACGAGGCCCTGCTCGAGGAGGACGGCCTGTACGCCGACCTCTGGCGGGTCCAGGTGGGCGAACTCGACGCCCTCCCCGACGGGTTCGTCCAGCGCACCGTCAGTTCCGCGGACGACTGACCGCTGCACTGCCGCGCTCGTCTCGATCCCGCACCTCGCCGCCAGCGCCCTCCTTTTGCCCGTAGAGCACGTTCGATACGTAATGAGCGACAGGCCGGAAGAGATCGCTGGAGTGGCGGACGTCGACTGCACTGGAACCCAGGCACTCATCACTGGGTCGACAAACGGTATCGGCCGGGCGGCGGCGCTCGCGCTGGGGCGACTCGGCGCCGACGTGATCGTCCACGGCCGGGACGCCGAGGCGGGCGAGGCGGTCGTCGCCGAACTGTCCGAGACGCCCGGCACGGGCCAGTTCGTCTCGGCGGACTTCGCGGACGTCGACGAGGTGCGGGCCCTTGCGGAGACGGTCCGAGCGGAGACGGACGACCTGGACCTGCTCGTGAACAACGCCGGCGGCCTGTTTCGCGACGGGCGACTGACCGACCTCGGCGTGGACTACACCTTCCACGTCAACCACCTCTCGCCGTACCTGCTGACCGCCGAGTTGCTCGACCACCTCACGGACGACGGCCGGGTGGTGACGACGGCCTCGGCAGCCCACCGGGGGGCGTCGCTCGACCTCGACCGCGTGACAGCGCCCGACGGCGGCGGCGGTGCCTACGCCCACTCGAAACTGGCGAACGTGCTGTTCGCGTCGGAACTCGCTCGCCGTCTCGAGGCGGCCGGCCGGGACGTGACCTCGAACAGCCTCCATCCGGGGTCGATCCCGGGCAGCGGGTTCACCCGCTTCCTCCCCGGCCCGCTGTCGAAGGCCGCCGACGCGCTGACCGTCGTCCCTGGAGTCGCCTCGGTGGCCGACGGCGCCGCCGAGGTCCTCGTGCCCGCCGTCTCGCCGCGAACGGCCGAGGTGTCGGGGCGATACTTCGGCGGCCTGGAGCCGACGACGCCCTCGAAGGCGGCCCGGGACCCCGACGCCGCGAGGCGGCTCTGGACCGGGAGTGCGGACCTGCTCGACATCGAGGCGCCACTCTCCGAGGACGACGACAAGCGAGTCGCCCCGCCCTGACCGGAGCCACGGTGAAGTGCCCGGAGGCCCAACTCGGGGGCGACCATGCTGGTTGGGATCATCGGCACCGGCAACGTCGGCAGTGCACTGGCGACCGGACTGACGGCGGCGGACCACGAGGTCGTGTTGGGCTCGCGCCAGCCCGACCGCGTCGAGTTCGAGGGTGTCCCCGTCGAGTCACAGCGCGTGGCCGCCGAACGCGGCGACGTGGCAGTGCTCGCGGTCCCCGGGGAGGCGGCGGTCTCGGTAGCCGCCGACCTCGACGACGCCCTCGCGGACACCACGCTGATCGACGCGACGAACGAGTACCCCGAGGCCAGGGCCGACCGCTCGCTGGCCGCTCGCGTGGCCGAGGCCGCCCCGGACGCGAACGTCGTCAAGGCGTTCAACACGGTGGGGGCGAACCTGCTGCTTGACCCGGGAATCGACGGCACGGCGGCCTCGATGCTCGTCGCAGGCGACGACCCCGACGCCGTCGAGCACGCCGTCACGCTCGCCGCCGACCTGGGGTTCGTCCCGCTGGTCGCCGGCGACCTCTCGGCGGCCGGTCGACTCGAGGAACTCGCCCGCCTGTGGATCGACCTGAGCGAGACGTACGGCCGGGACATCGCCTTCCGCCTGCTGCAGTGACGGCCCTGACGGCGCTCGGTGGCGTCGTCGGTCTGTCCGGGCCGGTCGACGCCAGCCTGAAATGCGACGCCTCCGAACGCGAGGCGGATGCCGTGGCAGTGGTTCCGGCGGTCGGTGCTCCCGGTACTCGACCCGGTCGCTCGCCGGGTCGGCCAGTACACCGCGTACCAACTGAGTGACGCCGAACTCGTGGGGAGCGTCGCCACACGTCGCGCGACGGTCCGGCGACGACTCCTCGAGGCCGGCTACACACCGGCCCGAAAGGCCGCCGCGAAGCGCCACCCGGACGACCGTGACCGGATCGACGCCGGTTCGCTCAGGCGTGTCCCCGCCGACCACCCCGACGTGAGCGCCCCGCTCACCCGCGAGTGGCGACCCGTCGACTGCCAGTACCACGTCCACCTGTTCCCCGGGCCGGACGGCGACGTCGAGGTGTACAGTCACTACGAGGTGCGACCGGACTTTCTGGTGCCGGAGCCCGACGTCGAGCGACTCCGGATCCACTACCGGCCCGAGTGGGGCGAGCAGTACCTCCGTGGCGTCGCTGGGCCGGCGGTGCGGGCCGCGGTCGCGTGAGATCGTTTGCGGACGGCGCCCTCGACCACGGTCGTCGCGGGAGTCACGGAGTCACTGATACCGTCGGAGTCGCTCGCCCACTCCGGTCGCTGGAGACGACGGCCGAGTCACCAGCACTACCGGCGACGCCCGTGCAGAGGGGTCAGCGACCGGTCACAGGCGGGCGGCGACCCGCTCGAGTTCCTCGCGACGGTC
>CAZQHW010000016.1:0-6086 GCA_964593395.1 uncultured Halobacteriales archaeon | reverse complement strand
GGTCAGCGACCGGTCACAGGCGGGCGGCGACCCGCTCGAGTTCCTCGCGACGGTCCAGCGCCTCGACCCACCGGTCGGGCAGGGCCGACGCCCCGAAGCGCGCGCCGGCGACAGCCCCCGTGACCGCCCCGACGGTGTCGGTGTCGCCGCCGCGGTTGACCGCGCTGACGACCGCCGCCTCCGCGCTGTCGGCCGTGAGTCCGTCGTGGAGGCCCGTCTGGAGCGTGTCGACCACGTAGCCCGTCGTCCGGAGGTCGTCGTCATCGACGGACCCGTCGGCGACCGCCTCGACCGCCTCGACGAGTTCCCCGGGAGCGTCACCGCGGACGGTGTCGATCGCCGCTCTCAGGGGGGCCGTCTCGTCGTCCAGGAGCCCGGCGACGGTCAGGTTGAGCACGGCACACCCCCAGGTACAGCGGGGGTCGGCGTGGGTGATCCGCGACGACCGACGGCTCATCGCGGCGAGTCGCTCCGGGTCGTCGGAGTGAATCGCGAGCGGCGGACACCGCATCACGCTGCCGTTGCCGGCGTTCTGTCCCTCGGGTTGTGACTCCCAGACGTCTCGCCCCGCCTCGTCCCACGGTACACCCTTCTTGAGGCTGCGGATCGACATCGCGGTCATCCGTCCGACGTCGAACGGGTCTGACTCGTACCACGCGACGAACCGCTCGGCGACGTCGGCGGGGTCGAACGCCCCGCAGTCGGCGAGGCTGTGTGCGATACAGAGCGCGAGGTCCGTGTCGTCGGTGGTGGTCCCTGCGGGCTGGTGCCACGTGCCGTACCCGACCATCTCGGTGAGCGTCCCGTACTGTGCGGTGATCTGCTCTGCGGGTTCGAACTCGACGGGTCGCCCGAGCGCGTCGCCACAGGCCAGGCCGAGGAGAACGCCCTCGGCGTCGTCCGTGAGCATACGCGGTCCGATCGTCCCGGCAGTGAAAGGCGTACGGTTGTCCGCGGACCACGGTCGGGGTCGGTCGCCGACCTCCCGTGCGAGTGGGTCGACGAACCCGTCGACAGAAGCGGGCAGCACAGCGGCGACCACGCACACCAGCAGACCACCAGCAGCCACGAGACGAGAGACGCGACCACGCCGGCGAGCGCCTCGACCGGCCGCTGGCTACTCCCGGCCGCGGGTGACCAGCGTCTCCAGCAGGTCCGCCTCCTGCTGGAGGTCGTCGTCGCCGACCGCCGCCATCTCGTCGACGAGGTGTTCGCGGAACCGGTCGAAGTCCTGCGGGTAGGGTGCCGGCACGCGCAGCGGGACGGACTCCCGTTCCCACTCGCTCCGGCTCCCGCCGTGTTGCCAGTCGTCGACCTTCTCGCCGTCACTGTCCGTGTCCGGTTCGGTGTGGCCCCCGGCACGGACGGCGTCGACCCACTCGCGCAGCAGGTCGGCGTAACGGGCCAGCAGGACCGCCTTGCGGACGCCGGTGGTGTCGAAGGTCTGCCCGCCGTCGGCATCGGGGAAGGTCACCGAGACAGTGTCGGTCTCGCGAGTGCCGTCCCGGCGCACCCAACTGGCCTCGAGGTCGATCGCCGGGCTCGCACCCGTTTGTTCGAGTTTCAGGAGGACCACGCCCCCGCGGTTCTTGCCGTTCTCGCTGCTCGCGGGAAACAGCGTGGTGACGTGCATCACCTCGCCGGTCGCGGCGTCGGCGTCCGGCGACCCGTACACCGCGTCGATCTCGTAGCCGTCGGCCACCACGTCGACGCTCAGGTCGTACACCAGCGGCGTCACCATGTAGGCGAACTCCTCGCCCAGGCGGCGCTCGAACTCCGCGGCCGAGTGGACGAAGTAGTGGTTGGCGCCGCGAACCCCCGACAGCGCGTCGATCAGTTCGGCGTTGGCGTCGAGACCCATGCCGATGAACGTGGTGTGGACGCCGTCGGCGGCGGCGTCCTCGACCAGCGTGACGAGGTCTGCCTCGCCGGTGCGGCCGACGTTCGGCATCGCGTCGGTCATGAACACCACGCGGTTCTCCCGCTTCGTGGGGTCGGCGTCCTCGTGGGGGGCGAGCAACTCGCGGGCCGCCTCGAACCCGCCGGCCATGTTCGTCCCGCCGCCGGCCTGCACCTCGCGGATGTGGCCGCGGATCGCGTCCATGTCCGTGCTTTCCACGTCTCGCAGGGGCTTTGCGACGCCGGCGGCGCTGTTGAACAGCACTACGCCGAAGCGGTCCTCGTCGTCGAGTTGGTGGGTGAGCGCGACGAGTGACTGGGTCGCGGCCGCCATCTTCGTCTCGGCAGCGGGCTCCTCGACCGCCCGCTTGCGGCCCCGTTCGTCGTAGTAGTACTGGTCGAACTCGCTGGACATGGAGCCGGAGACGTCGAGAACGACGACGAGGTTCAGCGGCGTGCGCTCGAAGTCGGCCTCGGTGAGCGTCGAGTTCAGGCCGACGGTCATGTACCGCTCGGTCTCGCCGGACAGTGGGTGTGCCGAGACGCCCGCCGAGTACGTCGGGTAGAACAGTCCCTCGCTTACCGCCCCCTCGCCGGTGTCGAAGTAGTAGTCGTAGAACAGTCCCTCGTCGGCGAGTGCCTCGCGCTGGGGAAGGTGGCCCTCCGCGACGTTGTCCCGGAAGTTCTCGACGTCCTTGCCGCCGCCGGTCGCCATGCCGATGGTCTCGGCGGCGTCCGCGGTGGTCGCCACCGCCTGTGTGGCGCCGCCGCCGGCGTCGAAACTCTGTGTCGCCGGCGACAGGTCGTTCAGTTGCCGCTCGACGTGGGGCCTCCCGGGGTCGGTCGTCTCGTGCCCGCAGTCCGGGCAGACGAACCTGCCCACGTCGGCGACGCCCTCTGACGCCCCGTCGTGACCGCCCGGCGCGCCGATGCCGTCCGGAAACGACCAGTGCGCCGCGGACTCACTCTCAGAGACTGTCGTCTCGGGCGTGACGACGAGAACGAGGCCGTCGACGTCGGCCGCCGAGAGCGCCTCGGTGACGCCCGCCGGTGGCTCCGCGAGGTCGGCCCGGAACTCGGTCGGTTCGCCGCACTCCGGACAGCGCCACTCTCCCTGTCGGGCGTCTTGGACCGCCTGTGGCAGCGACTCGCCTGTCGGGTCGTACCCGAGGGCGTCCGCGACGTCGTACCAGGTGTCGGTCGTCAGTGTCGCCGTCGCCGTCGGCGCGACGACACACCACACCTCGGTGCCGTCACGGGTGCGTGCCGCGTAGGTCTCACCGGTGCCCGCCCCCGGGTTGTCGCTCGTGAGTCTGATGGTGACATCGTGGTACTGGCCGTGCGTGAGTGTCGGCTGTGCGGTGTGCATTGTCGGTCCCCGGTCCCGAACGCGACTCGTCTCGTCGGCTCCCACTCTCCGGCGACTGTTCAGTCCGGTGATGGGGCTTCGCCGAGCCACACTCGTAGTCCTTACGCCGAGTCAGGGTCGTCGCCCGCAGGGCCAGGGCGCTCCGGCAGGCCTACTCCGCGAACTCCTCGAGGAGGGTCTCCTCGTCGTACTGCTGGAGCGGGTACCGACTGTCGAGTTCCCGCTCGATGACGAACGTCGAGTCCGTGCGGGCGACCTCGTCGAGTGCCTCGAAGTCGGAGATCAGTCGCTCGACACTGTCGCTGTCGGGCAGTCGTGCCAGTGCGACGAAGTCGGTGCTCCCCATCGTGAAGAAGAGCTTCGTGACGCCCTCGATGTCGGCGATGGTCTGGCCGCTCTCGTCGTGTGGCTGGTGGTCGCCGATGAACACCTCCACGAGGACCGTCACCCCGAGGCCGAACGCGTCGAGGTCCAAGTCCATTCGCTCGTTTGCGATCACCCCGGCGTCACGGAGATTGTTGAGACGGTAGTGAACTGTCGACAGCGGGATTCCAGTCGTCTCGCTCACCGCCTCGGTGCTCGTCGTCTCGAGTTCCTCGAGTGCCTTCAGTATCCGAACGTCTTTCTCGTCCATACACGAGACACGCTCGTCCCGACTCGAATCAGTTTCGATTTTCGGTGCGGTAATTGCTCCAGTGTTGGTATAGAACCGAAAACTCCACAGCCCGCTCGGAAATATGCCGTATTCTCCACTCTATTTACAATCCAGCTCTGAGTGTCGACAACGACAGAATGAACGTGAAAAACGCACGCCGGTCCGGCGTTCCGGCGGGGTTCGCTATCGTTGCCCTGGGGCTGCTCTGGGGCGCGGACTTCCCGGCGATAGACGTCGTCGTGTCACGGCTCCCCCCGCTTGGCACCGCTGGACTCCGCTTTGCCGTCTCCGGCTGTATCGTCCTCGGGTACGCACGACTGACGACGGACAGAGTACGTCCGGAGAGTGCCCGTGAGCTCCTGAGTGTCGTCCTCGTCGGCGTGTTCACCTTCGCCGGCTACCAGGGGGCACTCTACCTGGGAACACAGTACGTCACGGGCGCGGTCGCGGCCGTCGTCAACACGATGATGCCGGTGGTCGCTGCACTCGTCGCGATTCCGTTTCTCGGGGAGTCCCGTGGTCTCACCGACGTTCTCGGGTTCTGTCTCGGAGCGGCTGGCGTCCTGGTCCTCGCACAGCCCTCGGTCAATTCGTCGTCGTCCACGACACTCGGTGTCGGACTGGTGTTTCTGGGCACCGTGTTGTTCGCACTCGGCTCCGTCACGATTCAGGTGCTTGACAACGACCTTCCGATGGAGGCGCTCCAGGGGTGGGCGATGATCGTGGGTGCGTCCGTCCTGTTCGGTGCTGGGGCGCTCCGCGGTGAGACGGTTCCCGACGTCCAGTCGCTCTCCCTTTCGGTGATCGCTTCGCTGCTGTACATCGTCCTCGTCTCCGGCGTCGTCGGCTACCTGGTGTTCTTCCGGCTGGTGCGACGCGTCGGCGCGACCGAGACGACACTCGTCACCTACCTCGAACCGGTGTCCGCGACCGCCGTCTCGGTCCTGTTGCTGAACCAGACGGTGGGGCGGACCACTCTCGTCGGATTCCTCGCCGTCGCCGCGGGGTTCACCGTGGTCAGTCGGGAGACGATGCGCCGGACCGTCGGCCGACTCAGGCAGGCGGACACCCCTCTCTCCGGGCACGAACCCGGCGGCGACTGACATCGAACGAACCGTCCGCTACTGCCGTGGCGTCGACGGTGGTGACACACCGGGTTCGTCTCGGCCGCGGTCAGGTCCGGGGTGCCAGTCTCCACGACCCGACGGACGAAACAAGATGGCTCATCCGTGCGAGAGCCGTCGTCCGACTGGCGGACTGCCCGGACGGCCCTGCCAGGGTCGGCCGTCGTCGGCACCGAACCCTTTTGACTGCCAGTGACATGTAAGGTAGATGGCCCCGGCCGAGGCGGCTGACGTCGCTACGACGGACGAATCGCTCGTGGGCGGGGAGACACTCGGGTCAGCGCCCCGTTTCCAGCGGCTCCGCCGCTGGAACGCGGTCATGGCGGTACTTCACTTTCTGCAGGGGGCGCTGATGGTCGCGCTGGCCGGCCCCGTGGAGTGGCCGCTGACCCGCACTCGCTACGAGTTCGACACCGCGACCGAGACGCTCGCCCCGGTGAGCGTCCCCTGGGTCGACGCTCCGTTACCCCTGCTCGTCGCCGGGTTCCTGTTCGTCTCGGCGCTTGCACACACCGTCATCGCCACCGTCCGCTACGAGCAGTACGCCGGGTACCTCGACCGCGGTATGAACCCCTACCGCTGGTACGAGTACTCGGTGAGTGCCTCACTGATGATCGTCGTCATCGGGATGCTCGCGGGGGTGTGGGACGTCGGGACGCTCGCGGCGCTGTTCGGGTTGGTCGCCGTGATGAACCTCTGTGGGCTACTGATGGAGACGCGCAACGAGACGACCGAGCAGACGGACTGGACGCCGTACTACCTGGGCACGCTCGCCGGTCTCATCCCGTGGGTCGTCATCGCGATCACCTTCGTCGGCACCGTCGTCGCCGCGAACGGCCAGTTCCCCGAGTTCGTCATCTACATCTACGTCTCCATTTTCGTGTTCTTCAACCTGTTCGCGCTGAACATGATCCTCCAGTACCGCGAGACGTGGCGCTGGGAGGACTACCTGTTCGGCGAGCGAGCCTACATCGCGCTCAGTCTCGTCGCGAAGTCCCTGCTCGCCTGGCAGGTGTACTTCGGGACGCTGAACTCGCCG
>CAZQHW010000015.1:15912-24196 GCA_964593395.1 uncultured Halobacteriales archaeon | reverse complement strand
CGGACTTGACGGGTTCGACGCGCTTGCCCCGGAGCCAGCCGACGTTCGCCTCCCGGCGGTCGAGGACGATGAGCCCGTACAGGCCCTTGTCGGCGAGCATGTCCTCGAGCGGTTCGGTCAGAAACGAGGAGTCACAGTGGTAGCGAAAGGACTGGATCGGTTGGGGTGGTGACTCGAGCACCTTCGTCACCATGTCGCTGCGGCCGCCGCCGGTGTTGACCGCGCCCGAGAACACCACCATCCCGTTGTCCGGCGGGTAGGTCTCGTAGTACCGCAGGCGGTCCTTTATACTCGTCAGGGCGTCCTGGACGTTCGTCCGCGTGGACTTCGACTTTATGTTCGAGGCCTCGCTGTGCTCTTGGACGACGTGTTCGACGACGTCACTCACCAACTTGTCCTCCGGAACGTAGATCGTCACCAGTTGGGTGCCCGAGCCCTCGTACTCCTCGAGTTCCTCGATCACCCGGCGGAACTCGTACTTCTTTCGCTCGTCGGCGTCCCCGGAGGCGTCGCCCTCCTGCTGGCTCATTACCGCTTGTAGGCCCTGCGAGGGGTAAGTATGCTTTGCACGCCCGGCAGACCGCCACACGACCCGCGCTCACGCCGACGGCGGGCACCGCGACCGTCTCTCCGCCGGGTCCCGGGTCAGTCGCGTCTCTCCACGCGGCGCTCACCGTCGGTCGGGCGGATGAACACGAAAAGAACGACGATCGACACCGTGGGCACGATGATCGGCAACAGTGACGACAGGGTCCACACGGAGACATCGATACCGTCGACCCCCCGCTGTGCCAGGCACTCGCGGACTGCGAGGGCGAACAGGAGTACCGACGCGAGCGGGAACAGGGCGAGGACGTACACCAGATACACGAGCGCCAGGCTCTCGGCGTCCAGCGCCACCGTCCAGATGGCGAACACCCCGAACGATCCCGGCACCTGAATCGTCCACAGGATCAGGGCACTCGCGAACGGTCGCTGTCGTACCCGCGGGAGTACCCCCAACCGGATCATGAGTGACTCGTCAACACAGAAGTGAGAAAAATCCTTGTCCGCCGTGGGCGACGGCACCGAGACGCCGTCTCGGGTACACTGAAAGCGGTGCGCGCCGTCGAACGGGGTTGGAACGGCGCAGACCCGGAGACAGAAGACCGGGGCGAGTCGAGACGGGACGGCGGCCGAGGGTATATACGTGACAGGGCCACAGGCCGGGGCATGACCGACCGACGGCGGGCCGGAGAGCGCGGATGACGGGGCTCACCGTCCGCGACGGGGCCGTCCGCGAGGTCGTCGCCGCCCTGGGCCCGGAGCGTGAGGGACTCGTTCTCGTCGTCGGCCGTTCGGACGCCCTGGCCGACCGACTCGCGACCGCTGGCGCCGACTTGCCGGTACGCCGACTCGAGCCCTGGGCCCGCGAACGAGTGACCGCCGCCCGCGGACAGCGGGTGGCGGTGCTCTCCCCGGTGGTCCGGGTCCGCGCTGTGCGGGCGGCGCTACGGGCAGCGACCGAGGGGCCGGTCGCCCGCCTCGCCGACCGCAGCACCGCCGGCGACGAACCGGACGCCGAGGCAGTCGCCCGCGAACTCGACGACTACTATCGCTGTACCGACGCCGCGAGCGACGCCGGCCACGACGACCTGGTGGGAGCCGTCGACGGCGTTGCCGACGACCGCCCGTTCGCCGCGAGCGTGACCCGCGAGAGCGTCGCCGCCTTTCGCGAACTCGACGGGCGACTCCGCCGGGTCGTCGCAGAGAGCGACCGCGACGGCCGCACCTTCGTCTCGCGGAGCCACCTGCTCGGCGCCGCCCGCGAGACCGGTCTCGGCCGGGAACGAGACTGGGTGCTCGTCGTTCCCCGGGAGCCGGTCGACGCGAGCGTGCTCCGGACCGTCGTCGCCGTCGCCGACGAGGCGCCGGTCCACCTGCTCGGGGACGACCGCCTCGCGGAGCGGACAACGGTAGTCGCCAACGAGGCGGGTGTCGACTGCCGCCGAGAGAGCGCCGACCCACCGGAGAGCGAGGCGCCGCGGCGAGTGCTCGCCGCTCTCCGTAACCGCCCGACGACCGCCGCCGGCGGCGTACGGGCCGTCGCCGCCCCCGACCGCCGCCGCGAGGTCGAGTACGCCGTCCGGGCCGCCCGGGAGTCCCCGCGGGCGCTGCTGGTCGCCCCCGCCCCCGACGCGTACGCCCCCGCCCTGCGAGCGGTCACTCTCACTGCCGACCGTCCGGCACGGGTCGGCACCGCCCGCCCACTCGACGGACTGCCGGCCGCCCGGGCCCTGTCGGCGACGGTCGCGCTTCTGGGAGCCGCCGGAACGGGCGAGGTCGCCGCCGAGCGGGTGCTCGCCCCGCTTCGACTCGGGGCGATTCCGCCCGACGACGACCCATCGGGGTGGCCGCTCCCGCTCGCCACCGTCGACGACCTGCGCGAGACCCTGCCGGCGTCGGCCACCCTCGCCGTCCACCGCGACGCCATCACCACGGCCGACGCCGCCCGGGCCGGCGCGTTTCTGGACTGGGTCGAGCAAGTGGCGAGTGACCCGCCCGCGTCCGGCCGGGACCTTCGGGCGACGCTCGTCGCCGCAGTCGACGCCCACGCCCGGGCGATGCGTGAGAAGCCGGGGCGACGGGGAGGGGGGATCGCCGTCGAGACCGACCGGGCGCGGGCACTCGCCGAGCATCCCGCCGGGGCCGCCGCGCGAGTCCGTGAGGCGGTCGAGCGACACGCGAAGAGAGCGTACGACCGCCTGGTCGCACTGGACGGGCCGGGGTGGACGACCGCGCGGACGGCGCTGCGGGCGGCACTGTCGACCGAGCGCCATCCCCCGCGGACGGACGGAGACGCCGTCGAGATACTGCCGGTCGGGGACCCGGCGGCGAGCGCCGCGCCGGTCGACCACCTGCTCGTGCTGGGCCTGTCCGCCGAGGCGTTCCCCCGGCCAGCCCCGCGGGCGACACTGTTGCACGCCGCGGTCCGCGAGGCGGTCGCCCGCGGCGCCGCCGGGCCCGCCGCGCACCTCGACGGCGAGACCGACCGCTACCGACGCGACCGGGCGGCTCTCGGGCGGGCGCTCCGGGCCGTCGCCCCCGACGGGCAGGTGACACTGCTACGGCCGTACAAGGACGAGGAGGGGCGCGACGTGCCGCCGTCGCCGGTGCTCGACGCCCTCTCGGTGCCCGAGCGGCGCCGCGAGCGGATCGCACTCGACGAGTGGGGGTACGACCGCGGCCACGACGACCGGCCGCCCACCCCGAAGGACAGACTGCGTGCGCTGGCCCGCGGCGTCGGCGGCGGCGCCGACCGGGACCGTCTCGCCGACCTGGCCGCCGGGACCGACCCCGAGGACGCTCGTCGCGTGCTCAGGCGCGTCGAGCGCTTCGAGGGGCGACTGGAGGACGACGATGGGCGGTAGTGGTGACACGGCCAGCGACGGACCGGGGAGCCCGGGCGAGGGCGGCGGGACGACCGGGAGCGACGGCGACGGTGAGGTGCAGCGGCGGCTCTACCGCCGGCCGGACGGGACGCCGCCGCTGTCACCCGACCAGCGGGCGGTGCTAGACGCCCACTTCGGCGACGACGCGGTGGTCGCCGCCGCCGCTGGCAGCGGGACCGGGAAGACGACGACGGCGGTCGAGGTGGTCGCCGAGGCCGTGGTGCGGGAACTCGACCGGGCGCCCGAGCGCAACCCCTTCGAGTCGGTGCTGGTGACGACGTTCACCCGCGACGCCGCCCGGCAGTTACAGACCGAACTCAGGGAGCGCCTGCGCGAGCACCGCGAGGCGGCGCCGGCGGACGACCCCGTCGTGCGCCGCTGGGACGACCTGTTGCGGTGGCTGGAGACCGCGAGCCACGTCCAGACGCTCGACTCGTTCACCCAGGAACTGCTCCGTGAGGTCGCCCCGGAGGTCGGCGTCACGCCCTCGTTCTCGGTCGCCGACGGGCTCGAACGGCAGGACCTGCTCGACGGCGTGTTCGAGGCGCTGCGCTCGGACCCGGACCTCGCCGCCCCCGTCGAGCGCCTGGAGCGAGCCTTTCCCACCGACTCGCTCGACGACGACGGTCCACCCGGGAACTGGGCGGAGATGGTCGCCGCGATGCACCGCTCCTGTCGGGAGTTCGCCACGCCGATCGACGAGGCACGCCGCGAACTGCTGCAGTCGGTCGGCGAGATACACGCCGGTCGCGAACCCGAGGACTTCGGGGACGTACTCGCCATTGTCGACGAGTTGACAGACTTCGACCCGGAGCACGCCCGGGCGACGATCCGCAATCCCGAACGGTGGGTCGAGTACGCCCGCGAGACCTACCGGACGAGTCACCGTCTGGCCGGCGACTTCGGGCGCGTGCTCGCCGCCTTCGACCGGGAGTACGACCGCCGCTCCCGCGAGCGGGGCGTGCTCACCCACACCGACATCACCTACCTCGTCCGGGAGTACCTCGCCGGCGACGAGCACAGCGCGGGAGACGGCGACGTTCCAGAGGGCGCCGACGCCGCCCGTCGCGAGCGCTTTCGCGAGAGTCTCGGCGAGCGGTTCCGGCACGTCGTCGTCGACGAGTTCCAGGACACCAACTACGCGCAGTGTCGCACCCTCTCGCACCTCGTCGGCGGCCGCACGCTGCTCATCGGCGACCTGAAACAGTCGGTGTACGAGTGGCGCTCGGCGGAGCCGCGACTGTTCGCACGCCTCCTCGAGTACGCCGACGGCGAGGCGTCGGGCAACGTTCTCGACGCCGACCGCGTCGAGCGGGTGGACCTCGCGGAGAACTTCCGCTCGCACCCTCACCTCGTGTGGGCCGCCAACCACCTCTTCCCACGGATCTTCGACGACCCCGCACGCGGCGCCATCGGCACCTTCGACGTGGCCTACGAGCCGCTCTCTCCCCGCCGGGCCGAGACCGAACCGGACCGGGCACACGTCCACGCGATCGACGTCGACCTGCCCGACGACGAGGGCGACGACCGCAGTCGCCGCGAGCGGGTCGTCGAGCGCGAGGCGGAGCGGGTCGCCGGGGTGCTGCGGACCGCACTCGACGAGGACCGTCTCCGCGTGGACCGCGACCCAGACACGCGGGCGGCGGCGGCGGTCGACGCTGACGACACCAGCGACGACCCTGGCCCCGTCGAGACGACCGCCGGCGAGACGAACCGGCAGACCGAACCACTGCAGGCGGGCGACGTGGCCGTTCTGTTCCGGTCACGGCGGTACATGCGACTGTACTCGCAGGTGCTTGACCGCTACGGGGTCGACAACGCCGTCATCGGCACGCGGTCACTGTTCCAGACGCCGGAGGTGGGGGCGCTGGTCGACGCGCTCACCTGGCTGGAGCGGCCGGACGACCCCGGGCGGACGCGACGGGTGGCGGAGTCGGCGCTGGTGGGGCTGTCGGCCGACGGCCGCGAGCGACTGGCCGCCGCCGGGCACGACCTCGACCGGGCGCTGTCGGGGTGGCGCGGCGCCGAGGGGGACCGACAGGAACTCGCCGCCCTGCGGGACCTGCGCGAGCAGGTGCGGTACGTCCGCGACGGGTCGAAGGCCGACCTCGTGGCCGACCTGCTCACCCACTCGGCGTTCGACGTGACCGCCCTGGCCGCCGCCGACGGCGTCCAGCGGTACGCCAACGTCCGGCGCTTTCTGGCGGTCGTCGACGGCTGGGAGGAGGAGGGCCACCTCTCCTACGGCGAGTTCGTCCGCCGCCTGGCGGGGCTGCGCTCCGGTCGCGTCGAGGACGACACCGCGCCCGCGCCGGTCGCCGACGTCGACTCGCCGGAGACGGTGAAACTGCTGACCGCCCACACCGCGAAGGGCCTGGAGTTTCCCGTCGTCGTCCTGGCGGACACGACGACCGACGAGTCCTACCGCCAGGTGTGTGACGAGCCGTTCGTCGCCGACCGCCGTCACGGACTCGCACTGCGACCGGTCGCCGGCCACGACCCGCCGCCGCCGGGCGACGTGCCAACCTTCCGGGGGGGCTGGTACCACGACGGCGACGCCGGCTTCGATCTCGACCGCGGACTGCTGTGGCTCTCCGAACTGCGGGACAACGACGGGCGCCTGCGCCACGACCACCCGCTGACGCCACACGTCCGGGACCGCCGCGCGGAGTTCTGGCGACTGCTGTACGTCGCCGTCACCCGCGCCGGCGACCACCTGGTCGTGCCGTTCCCGCCCACCCGCGGCGGGGAGTGGACGACGTGGGCCGTCGCCCTCGCCGAGTGCCTCAATCCCGACGACGACGGCGTGCTCCAGACGGAGAACGGGCCGCTCCCGGTCGGCGTCGACGACATCGAGCCGAGCGACCCGCCCGAGCGCGAGACGGTCGCACTCGCCGACCTGCTGGCCGACGCCGTCGGCGAGTCGGGCGAGCACCGCGACGTAGACCGTTCGGTCACCCCCGCCACCGTCGCGACCGCCGAGGTGGAGGCCGCCGACACTCCCGCCGCCCTGGGACGGTTGCTCCGCGGCCGGGACGACCCCCTCGGTCTCGCGCCGGTCGAGCGGACCGCCGCCGCCCGGGCCGCCGCCGCCGGCGAGAAGTCTGGGGCGGAGGCGGGAGACGCGGACGTGCCCGGAACCCGGCGGGCGACGCTTCTCTCCCGGACACTCGCCGCCGTCCACCGCGAGGCAGCGGTCGACGACGCCGGGGCGGTGATCGAGCGCGTCCTCGACGGGGCCACGGTCGAGGACGACGCCGGCGAGTGGCTCCACGAGGCCGTCACCGCGTACCGGGAGACCGACCTGTGGGACGCCGTCGCCGCGAGCGACGAGGTGCGGGCAGGCGTCTCGCTCGCCGCGTCGCTGTCGGCGCTTGCGGACGTCGACCGCGACCGGCAGACACTCGTCCGTGGTCGTGCGGACCTGCTGTTTCGGGCGACCGGCGGGGAGAACGGAACCGGCGACGACTGGCGTGCGGTGCTGTTTCACCCCTCCCACGCCGACGGCGAGCGCGAGCGGCGGGTCGAGCGGGACCACGCGGCGACGACGGGGACACTGCTCGACGCTCGCGGTCTCGACGTCGAGCGGGTCACCGTCTGCCGACTGCCGGAGGGGTCGGTCCGGCAGGTGGACCCCGACGGGGCGGCACTCGCGGCGCTCACGGACCTGGCCGTCGGCGACGACGGGGACCTCCGGCGGGACTGACCCGCGGGACCCCGTGACGAGACCGGACCGGGGAGATCAGTCGACGGTGTCCTTCTGGACGGCCCACTCGCCGGCGAACTGCCGGAGGTCGCCGAGGTCGAGGAACTCGGCGGCGTCCTCGTTGACCGCGACGTACGCCTCGTGCCCGGGATCACGGCTGTCGGTCTCGTGGCCCATCGAGGCGAGCATCGCGTCGCGGTCGGCGAAGTAGAGGTCGGCGACGCCGTCGAACTCGGCGTAGTCCGGCTCCGTGGGTAGCGTCGTCGTGTACCGGACGACGCCGGGCATCGCCTCGACGAGGGGGACGTGTTCGTCGAGCCAGTAGTCACGGAACTGTTCGTGGGTCATGTTCTCGCGACGGGTGAGGAGGATACTTCGCCGGTACGGCGCCGTGTCGGGGTCGAGACCGTCGGTCGCGTCGTACTGGGCGGTCTCCTCGCCGATCAGGCGGGGGCGCTCGGTCACCGCCAGAAAGTTGTCGACGTCCTCGCGGGCCCTGGCGGCCATCTCCTTCTGTGGGTCGTAGTCACGGTCGCCCTCGCTACCCAGCGCGTCGTGTAGCGCCCCCAACTCCTCGAAGTAGAGGTCGGCGATGCCGTCGAACGCCGCGTCGGTGGGCGAGAGCGGCGTCGTCGTCAGGTAGCGCACGACACCCGCTATCTCGCGGGCGATCGGCGTGTGTTCGGTCTGCCAGTGCTCGGTGAAGGCCTCGTGGCTCATCCCCTCCTTTCGGACGAGAAAGGCGGCGTGACGGTACATCGCCCGGTGTGATGGCTGGCGCGGGCATAAGTCCGGGTGGTCCCGCGGTGTCGGTGAGGGCAGGCGACGAGCGCAATCCCAAAGGTCGGCCCGTTCGAACGGCCGGTATGCCAACCGTCGACGTCGGCACCGGTCCGGTCCACGTGTTCGACACCGAGGGCGACAAACTGCTGCTGTCCGGCGACAGTCTCATGCCCGACAACAAGTACCTCGCCAACGAGTCCCCGCTGGTGGTCGGCACGGACCACGCCTCCCCGAACATCGACCGCGAGGTCGTCGTCGTTGACTTCCGGGTGTACCCTGGCTTCGTCGAGGTGCGGTACGCCAACAACGTCGACAGCGCCCTTTACTCGGCCTGGATCCCGGAGCGACACGTGCTGGGGATGAA
>CAZQHW010000015.1:0-15812 GCA_964593395.1 uncultured Halobacteriales archaeon | reverse complement strand
CCCACGATCAGACCGAGTCGACCCGAAACGAGGGGTTATAGCCGCCGGCCCGCTACCCGCAGACATGACTGACGGCGACGAGAACGTGGGGGAGCCACCCGACGGCGGGATGCCGGAGACCGAGGAGGACGGGACCGAGACCGGTGGGGACCGAGCGGACACCGAGGAGGACACACAGGCGTTTTACGACGCCCTGGAGTCGGTGGGCCGGCCGGTCGCGACGGCAGGAGAGATCGCTCGCAACGCCGACCTGAGCCACGACGAGGCCGACGCTCGCCTCTCGGAGTTGCCAGACGCGAACCGTTTGGACGTGTCGGGTGACCCCGTGGTGTGGTACCCGGAGGACCTGGCGGCGCTGGCCGACCGCGAGCGGGTGGTCGTGTTTCCCGACCGCCACCAGGTCGTCGTCGACCAGCCGGACCAGTACACCCTCGCCCAGTTGTCGGGCTTTGCCCGACTGGTCACCACCTCGGGCGAGGGGGGGTACGTGTACGAGATCCGTGACGCCGACGTGTGGGCGGCGCCACACGACGACCTCGGCGAGTTGGTCGCGGCGATGCGGTCGGTGCTCGGCCGGTGGGAGGGACTGGAGGCGTGGGTCGAGGCGCAGTACGAGCGCACACGGAAGTTCCGCCTGCGCTCGGAGGAGGACTACGTCGTACTGGAGGCCGCGAGCGAGGACCTGATGGGCAACGTCGCCCGACAGAACGTAGACGAGGACCTCCTGCGGGGACTCATCTCCGACACCGAGGCGTGGGTGGTCGAGGGCGAGGAGGCCGAGATCAAGCGTCAACTGTACGACGCCGGCTACCCGGTCCGGGACGACCGCGACTTCGACGACGGCGAGGCGCTCGAGTTGTCGCTCGCGCTGGGGTTGCGCGACTACCAGCGCGACTGGGTGGACCGGTTCATCGAGCAGGGCTCGGGCGTGCTCGTCGGCCCACCAGGCAGCGGCAAGACCGTCGCCGCGATGGGCATCATGGAGGACGTCGCCGGCGAGACGCTCGTCCTCGTTCCCTCTCGCGAGTTGGCGGGACAGTGGCGCGAGGAACTCCTCGCGAAGACCGACCTCTCGCCCGACCAGGTGGGCGAGTACCACGGCGGTCGGAAGGAGATGGCGCCGGTGACGATCGCCACCTACCAGACCGCCGGCATGGACCGTCACCGCAAACTGTTCGACGCCCGCCGATGGGGGCTGATCGTCTACGACGAGGTCCAACACATCCCCGCGCCGATCGCCCGCCGGAGCGCCGAGTTACAGGGAAAGTCGCGGCTGGGGCTGTCCGTCGACGGAGACACAGTCATTCCCGTCCGACGTGACGGGACAGTCGAGACGGCGACGATAGCGGAGTTCGTCTCGGAGTGCCTCGGGGACGAGACCGGTACTGCCACCGTCAACGGGGCGGAGACACTCGGAGTCACGGACGAGGGGGAGGTGGTGTGGACAGATATCACCGGTGCGATGCGTCACGAGAACACGAGCGAGCTCTACACCGTTCGGGCGAGCAACGGTCGACAGATCACCGTCACGGAGGACCACTCGCTCATCGTGTTCGACGGTGACGAGATGGAGATCGTCGAGCGCACGCCAGGGGAGCTCGGGGACGAGGACTATCTCCTGCAACCGGCAACGCTGCCGGAGACGAACCGAGAGCGGTCGACGTTCGATGTCATGGGTGCTCTCGACAACGGGTACGTACTGGTCGAGGAGGACACCCCAGCGTCGGAGTTCGACCCGCTGTACGAGGAGGGGATCGGGAACAACAAGAACAGGTACAACTGGAAGACGCGACGCTCACTTCCGCTCTCGGTGGCTCGGGAGATCGGTCTCGACAGGGACTACGTGCGGGGCGTGTACGTCCGGAAACGCGACCAGTACGTCCCTCCGGAGGTCGACATCGAGGACTTCGCGCGTCTGGCGGGGCTGTTCGTGGCCAACGGAAACATCGACGACCATCGCGTCGGTTTGTACGCGACGGACTCAGACGCGAAGTCCGAGGTCGAAGAGTTCCGGTCGATCGTCCGTGCGGTGGCGCCGGAGGCCGAGGTACACACCGTTGCAAACGGCGAGAACTGCACGACAGTGAGGGTAAGTGGACCACTGGCGCCGCTGTTCGAGAGCGTCGGTCTCGCCGGGACAGCACGCGAAAAGTCCGTGCCGTCGTTCGTTCTGTCGAACCCCCTCGCACACGAGGCGTTTCTCCAGGGACTCGTCCTCGGTGACGGCCACAGGCAGAGACGCGAGCGCGGAAGAGAGACGGTTGCGGTTTCGACATCGAGCGAGGGGGTCGCGCAGGGACTGAACCTCGTGCTGTCCTCGCTCGGATTCGTAGGCGGCAACTACCGTCGTGAACCGGACGTCGCCGTCCGCGAGGGAGATCACGACGTCGTCAGTAACAATCTGGTCCGGTACAACCCGAAGAACCGTCAGAAGACACCTCGAACGGCGATGACACCGTTCACCGAGGAACTGCGAGAACTGTATCGATCGATCGAGCGACACGAGGGCCGTGTGTGCAGCACGGACGGGGGAGCGCTGCGGAACGGGCTCGGGAACCGGAACCGCCTCTCGGCGGACGAGTTGGAAACAGTGTTGGACCGCTCGGAGGGCCACAACCACGACTGGTTGCGGGGGACGGACGTGGCGATGCTCGAAGTCGACAGCGTCACACGAGCCGACGACCGGAACGAGGAGTACGTCTACGACGTCTCGACCGGGACTGAGAATTTCCTCGGTAACCACCTGTTCTGTCACAACTCCGCCACCCCGGTCCGGGAAGACGACAAGGAAAAAGAGATCTTCACGCTGGTCGGCCCGCCGATCGGCACCGACTGGACGGCGCTGTTCGAGGCGGGCTACGTCGCCCGGCCGGAGGTCGAGGTGCGGTACGTGCCGTGGGACCCCGAGGCCCGCGACGAGTACGCCGCCGCGACGGGCCACGCCAAGCGCCAGGCCGCCGCCACGAATCCCGCGAAGGTCCGAGCGGTCGAGAACGTTCTCGACGCCCACGACGGCAAGACGCTGGTGTTCGTCGACTACCTCGACCAGGGCGAGGTGATCGCCGAGGCGCTCGACGCCCCCTTTGTCAGCGGCGAGACGCGTCACGCCCGGCGGGCGGCGCTGTTTGGCGAACTCAAGCGGGGCGAGCGCGACCTGTTGGTGGTCTCCCGCGTGGCCGACGAGGGGATCGACCTGCCCGACGTGGAGACCGCCGTGGTCGCCTCGGGGCTGGGCGGGAGCCGGCGGCAGGGCACCCAGCGCGCCGGCCGGACGATGCGCCCGATGGGGAAGGCGCGGATGTACGTTCTCGCCACTCGCGGCACCGAGGAAGAGGAGTTCGCCCGGCAGCGCACCCGGCACCTCGCAAGCAAGGGCGTCCGGGTGCGGGAGTCCGAGGCGGAGTTCGACCTGGGCGAGGAGCCGACGGCGGTGGACGCGACCGGCGACCGCCGGACCGCGGGCGAGGCGGGGACGACGGGAGACGACGAGAGGACGACAGGGGCGGGCCCGGACGAGGCGACGAGCGAGGAGGACTGACGGGCCGGGGGGACCGCGGCGGGACACGGAGCGGGGACGACCAATCCGGGGAAACCTCTTGAGGAGGGCGAACGAGACGGCGCCATGGCCACCGACGCCGACCCCGCGACCGACGAGCGCGACGCCTTCGCGGTCGACCTCTCGTTCGACGGCGACGCCGACCTGATCGCCGAGAAAACCGACCAGGCGCAGGCCGCACTCGCCGAACACGACCTCGACTGCTGGCTCACGTTCGCCCGCGAGACGACCGCGACGCCGGACCCCTCGCTGCCGCTGTTGCTCGACTTCGGGGTGGTGTGGCCCACCGCCGTCGTCGTCGCGCCCGAGCAGTCCCACGTCGTACTCGGGCGCCACGACGCGCCGAACGCCCGGACGCTGGGCGTCCACGAGGTCCATCCCTACGACGAGTCGATCCGCGACGCGCTCCAGGGGGTGATCGAGCGCGTCGACGCCGACCGCGTGGGGCTGAACTACGACCCCGACGACCCGATGGCCGACGGCCTGAGCCACGGACTGTACCGCCGCCTGACCGACCTGTTGCCCGACCGTGAACTGGTGAGTGCCGCCGAGTACGTCGGCCAGGTTCGGGGCGCGAAGACCGACGCCGAGCGCGAGCGGATCGACGCCGCCGTCGCGACGACCGAGCGCCTGCTCGGCGACCTCCGGGAGCGGTACCGCCCGTCGTGGACCGAGCGTGACGTGGCCACCCACCTCCGCGGTCGCATGGACGCGCTGGGCCTGGAGACCTCCTGGGACCGTGCGTACTGCCCGTCGGTCCACGCCGGCGGCGACAGCGAAGTGGGGCACACGAAGCCGGGCGACCGGACCGTCCCCGCGGGCGAACTGTTGCACGTCGACTTCGGCGTGCGCGTGGCGGGCTACTGTGCCGACGTACAGCGAACGTTCTACCGTCCGGAACACGGCGAGGACCCCCCGGACGAGGTACGGGCGGCGTTCGACGCGGTCCGGGCGGCGATCGACGCCGGCGCGGCGGCACTGGAGCCGGGTGTCGCAGGCCACGAGGTCGACGCCGTCGCCCGGGAGACGGTCACGGAGCGGGGGTACGAGGAGTACGCCCACGCCCTCGGGCACCAGGTCGGGCGTCACGCCCACGACGGCGGGACGCTGTTGGGACCGCAGTGGGAGCGGTACGGTGCGGCGCCACGGCGGCAGGTGCGGGCGGGTGAGGTGTACACCGTCGAGTTGGGCGTCGAGACGGCGGCGGGCTACGTCGGCGGCGAGGAGATGGTCGTCGTCGGTGACGACACGCGGTGGCTCACGGAGCCACAGCGGTCGCTGTGGGAGCTGTCGTAGGGAAGGTCAAAGGGGAAGGGCGGGAACGGGTGGCCGTCTCACTCAGGGCGGACGACACCCTGGCAAGAGGGACACTCCGCGTAGGCGGCCTGCGTGCCTGACCGCTCGTACTCGATTAGCACCCGCTCCGATGGGATCGGGGACCCACAGCTCGGGCAGCGACCGACCGCGTCGGTGGAGTGCGGTGTCGTAGACATCGTGGGCTCGTTCCCGCACACGCTAGTAGCACTCGGGCGAGCATATACCTCCCCCATGCGGAGTGAAAGTGAAACTGCTGGACGCGATCGGGACGGTCTGGGGATCAGACGACCGTCTGACGCGACGGGATAGTAAACTGACTCGTCAGTCGAACCGAGTGTTCGGTCTGTCGAACCCCCGGGCGAGGGTGGCCTCGTCGACGGCGAGAGCGGTGGGACGGCCGTGCGGGCAGGCGTCGGGCCGGTCACAGGCCCCGAGTCGGCACAACAGGTCCCGAGCCGTCTCGTGGTCGAGCCCGTCGCCAGCCCGCAACGAGCGGTGACAGGAGAGGTCCACCAGCGGTCCCTCTATGTCGAGCGTTTCTGCAGGTGTCGGTGTCCCGTCCGCGTCGACCGCGCCGGGGGCATCCGTGGGCCCGTCGTCCCGGGGTGCGGCGATAGCGTCGAGCACGTCCCGCAGCGCCGCCGGGTCGGCGCTTCGACCGCCAGGGGCGGGCACCGACTCGACGCGGGCGGTGTCGTCGTCCCGTAGCGCGAGGGCGAAGCCCAGTCGCTCGACCGTCTCGCGGACCGCCCCGTCGCCCAACAGGGCCGCCTCGCTCGCCGACAGCGCCACGGCCGCCGGCGGGTCGACCGACGCACTTTGTACGCCCTCGTCGACGGCGTCGCGGAGGTGCTCGTAGGTGACCCGCTCGTGGGCGGCGTGGGCGTCGACCACCAGCAGTTCGTCGTCGCGCTCACAGAGCACGTACAGGTCCCGAAACACGCCGACTACCTCGGCGTCGGCGAGTACCGACGCCTCGATCGGGTCGGCGTCGGCGACCGGGAGCGCGTCCCGGGCGACCTCGACGTCCGCCGTCGAGAGGGCGTCCCGCACCGCGCCCTCGACCGCCGCCGTGACGCTGTCGGCGTCGGCGAAAGCAACCTCGCGCTTTCGCGGGTGGACGTTGACGTCGACGCGTTCGGGTGGCACGGTCACGTCGACGACCGCCACCGGGGAGCGGTCCGGCGCGAGCAGGCCGTCGAACCCCTCCGCGACCGCCCGGCGGAGCGTCGAGTCACGGACCAGTCGCCCGCCGACGGCGGTGCGGACGTGCTCGTGACTCGCCCGGGAGACCGTCGGCCGGCAGACCAGTCCCTCGACCCGGACGGGGCCCGAGCGGTCGGCGAACTCGACGGCGGCGCCGGCGACCGTGCGGTCGTACACCGACAGTAGCGCCCCCACCCGGTCGCCCGACCCCGGCGTCCGCAGCACGCGGCGCCCGTCGTGGCGCAGTTCGAAGCGAACGTCCGGGTGGACGAGGGCGTACCCCCCGACGAGACGACTCACCTTCGCGAACTCCTGGGCCGGCGAGGCGAGCGCCGACCGGCGAGCGGGGCGGTCGTCGAACAACTCCTGGACCTCGACGGTGGTGCCGACGCCGCGGGCGGCAGGGTCCGGACCCTCGATCCCGTCGCTCGCGTCGACCGCGACCGCCTCGCCGCCGGGGGCGCGGGTCGTCAGCGTCACCTGCGCCGCCTCCGCGATCGCCGCGAGCGCCTCACCGCGAAAGCCGAGCGTGTCGACGCGCTCGATGTTCGCCGCCGACCGCAACTTGCCGGTGGCGTGGCGCTCGAACGCCCGCACCGCGTCGGTGGGCACCATCCCCCGGCCGTCGTCCTCGACCTGGACCCGCTCGCGACCGCCGTCCTCGACGGCGACGGTCACGCGGTCGGCACCCGCGTCCAGGGCGTTGTCGACGAGTTCGGCGACGACCGCGACCGGTGCGGTCACCACCTCGCCGGCGGCGATCCGCTCGACCGCCGTCTCCGGCAGCGGTTCGATGCGGCCCCCGCTCTCGGTGGCGGCACCGGTACCGTTCTCGCCCTCGTCCGTGCCGTCCGTGGCCCGGGAGTCGCCACTCATCGTCCCGCCTCGTCACCGGTGTCGTCGGTCTCGGCGCGTTCCGCGAGGTCGGCGAGGAGGTTCAGCGCCTCGAGCGGCGTCGTCGTCGCCACGTCGACCGCCGCCAACGCCTCCCGCAGCGGGTCTCGCCCGGAGTCACCGCCGTCCTCGTCCGTTCCGTCGTCGGAGTGGTGGCCGTTGCCGCCCTCCGCGGGCGAGGCGACAGCGTCCGGGTCGACCGTCTCGGGGTCCGCAGAGTCCTCGTCACGCACCGTCTCCGCGTCGTCCGGCGGTCCGGCGTCGACGACCGCCCGGGCACGGTCGACGACGGGGTCGGGGACGCCGGCCATCCGGGCGATCTCGACGCCGTAGGAGGAGGAGGCGGCCCCCTCGCGCACGTCGTAGCGGAAGGTCACCTCGTCGCCGCTGCGCTCGGCGTCGAAGTGCAGCGTCTTCGCCCGCGGGAGTGCCTCGGCCACGCCGGTGAGTTCGTGGTAGTGGGTCGCAAAGAGCGTGTAGGCGCCGACCGTGTCGTGGACGTACTCGGTGACGGCACGGGCGATGGCCCGGCCGTCGACGGTGCTCGTGCCACGGCCCACCTCGTCCAACAGGACGAGTGACTCGTCGGTCGCGGAGTGCAGTATTGTCGTGAGTTCGGTCATCTCGCGCATGAACGTGGACTCTCCGCCCGCGATGTCGTCGCTGGCGCCGACGCGGGTGTACACGCCGTCGAGCACCGGCAGTCGGGCGGCGTCAGCGGGAACGAACCCGCCGGCCTGGGCGAGAACGGCGATGAGCGCCGTCTGGCGCATGTACGTGGACTTGCCGGACATGTTCGGCCCCGTTATAAGCGCCAGCGGGCGGTCGTCGAGGTGGGTGTCGTTCGGGACGAACGAGCGGGTCCGCTCGACGACGGGATGCCGTCCGGCCTCGACGTGGACGCCCCCTGCCCCCATCTCCGGGCGGACGTAGTCGTGGTCGACCGCCGTGGTCGCCAGTCCGACCAGGGCGTCGAGCGTGGCCAGGCGGTCGGCGACGTCACGCAGGCGGTCGGCCTCCTCGGCGACCGACCCGCGAACGTCGCGGAACAGTTCGAGTTCGCGGGCGTCGGCCCGCTCGGCGGCGCCGAGGATCTCGTCCTCCCGTCGTTTTAGTTCGGGCGTGTAGAACCGCTCGGAGTTCTTCAGGGTCTGCCGGCGGGTGTAGTCGTCGGGGACGCGGTCGAGGTTGGGGTTCGTCACCTCGATGTAGTAGCCGTGGACGTCGTTGTAGCCGACCGACAGCGAGTCGATGCCGGTGCGCTCGCGCTCGCCGGCTTCGAGGTCGGCGACCCACTCCCGGCCCTCGCGCTCCGTCGCTCGGAGGTCGTCCAGTTCGCCGTCGAAGCCCTCGCGGATCACCCCGCCGTCGCTTATCTCGGCGGGCGGGTCGGGCCGGATCGCCGCCTCGACCAGGTCGCGAACGTCGGCCATCTCGTCCAGTCCCGCACGGAGGTCGGCGAGGAGCCGGGGGTCGTCGGCGTCGGCGTCCGTCGCTCCGCCGTCCTCGCCGTCGCCGTCGGGGGCGGGGAGCGCAAGCCGATCGAGCGCGTCTAGCACCTCCGGCACCACGGCGAGCGTGGCACGCAGCGAGCGCAGGTCGCGAGCGTCGGCCCGTCCCCGGGTCACGCGGGTCGTGAGCCGCTCCAGGTCGTACGCCTCCGCGAGGGCGCTCTGGAGGTCCTCGCGGACGAGCGGGGCGTCGACCAGCGCGCCGACGGCGCCGTGCCGGGCGGCGATCCGCTCGCGGTCGACCAGCGGCTGGCGCAGCCACGCTGTCAACCGCCGGCGACCGGGCGCCGAGGCGGTCTCGTCCACCGACGACAACAGCGTCGGCCCGTCGCCGGTCGAGCGCGTCTCGAACAGTTCCAGACTGCGCGTGGCGGCGGCGTCGAGACGAAGGTACTCGCCGGGGTCGTACCGGCGCAGGCGAGAGACGTGTCCCAGACGGCCGTCTGCGCCGCCCTGGGTGTACTCCGCGTAGGCGAGCAGGGCGCCACAGGCCCGCAACTCGGCGCGGTCGCCGACGAGGGAGGGCGGGCCGACGTGCTCCGCCAGGGCGGCACTCGCCCGCTCCAGGTCGAACACGGCGGGGTCGTGGGCGCCACGGGTGAGGGTGGGCGTCGCCTCCAACTCGGGCGCACGGAGACGCGGGTCGAGAACGACCTCCGCGGGGTCGAACCGCTCCAGTTCCTCGCGAACCGTCGCCCACGACCCGCCGGCGACGACGAACTCGCCCGTCGAGACGTCGACGAGTGCGACGGCGTACTCGCCGGGCGGGAGGTCGGCGTCGCCCGAGTCGCCCGGCGCGTCGTTCAGGTTCGACGCCACGCCGTCGACGGCGTGGTCGGGGGCCGGGTCGGAACCGCTCGCGAGGCAGGCGACGTACGTGGCGGCGCCGGGCGAGAGCAGTTCGTCGTCGGTGACGGTGCCCGGGGTGACGACGCGGGTGACGGCGCGCTCGACGACGCCGCTGACCTCGTCGGGGTCCTCGACCTGGTCGGCGACCGCCACCCGGTGGCCGGCGGCAAGCAGCGACTCCACGTAGGAGGCGGCGTCGTCTATCGGCACGCCAGCCATGCGGTACGTTCCGGTGGAGTCCTCTCGCTGGGTGAGTGTCACTTCACAGATCCGCGAGACGGCCGCAGCGGCGTCACAGAACGCCTCGTAGAAGTCCCCCACCTGGAACAACACGAGCGCGTCGTCGTAGTCGGCACACAGTTCGTAGTACTGCGACATCATCGGGGTCAGGTCGGGCCGACTCTCGGCCATCTCCGGCGGTGGCCCCGTCACCCCCGCTCGGGCGGCCGTGTCGCCGTCGGTCTCGACGTCGGCGTCCATGTGCAGTCGAACCGGCACGCAGTCACAAAACAGTCGCGGAGTCGCCCCCGGCGGCGGGGCGGCGTCACCGGGGATGTCACACGTCACGGCGCCCGGCGACGATGGTCGTCCCGCACGACCCTGGACACGAAGGGTGAAACGGCTGTTTCAGCCATCGAGACGTTGATGTACGCGGGGTTCGTCGTTCGAACTGTCCCCGTCGGCCCTCCGGCCGCTGCCGCGTGGTGCGGGCCAGCCGTCGGGGACCCGACTGCCCTGCCCTCCACACCTGCCCCGACCCCAGGGCACCCTCCTCACTCTTCGACTCCCTGTTCGCTCTCGCCTTCGAGCACTGCGACGCGTGGCCGACCGGGCCTTGCTTTTTTATCGGAGGGGGGCGGAGCCGAACGTGAATGGCGAGTAGTAAGTCCGTGGTCATCGCCGCGCTGATCGCAAACGGGGCGATAGCGGTCATGAAGTTCGTCGGGTTCATTCTGACGGGGAGTCCGTCGATGCTGTCGGAGACGTACCACTCGGTGTCGGACACCGGCAACCAGGTGTTTCTCCTCATCGGCATCCGGTTCAGCGGTCGTGACCCGAACCAGGCACACCCCTTTGGCTACGGAAAGGCACAGTTCTTCTATGCCTTTCTAGTCGCGGTGTTGTTGTTCGGGATCGCCGGTTGGGAGTCGGTGAAACACGGCTACCACGCCCTGACCCACCTCGGCGGGGGCCACGAGGCGGCGATGGCGGAGATACCGCGCACCGACATCACGTTCCCCGCGGTGTACGTCAACTACGGCGTTCTGATCGGGGCGATCGTGTTCGAGTCCTACGCCATGTTGAAGGCAAACAAAGGACTGACAAAGGAAATAAAGGAAAACGACTGGAGCGGCTACCGCGAGGCGTTCCGGAAGACGGCGGACATTACGACGCTCACTGCGTTCACCGAGGACGGGATCGCCCTGGCGGGGGCGGCGATCGCGCTGGTGGGCGTGTTCCTCAGCGAGCAGTTGGGGATGCCCGTCTTCGACGCCGCCTCCTCGCTGATCATCGGCCTGTTGCTGATGTTCTTCGCGGTGTTGCTCGCCTGGGAGAACAAGCGTCTGCTGCTGGGCGAGAGCCTCCCAGAAGAGGACGAGGCCGAACTCCGCCGGACGGTCGAGGGGTGGGACGGCGTGCGGAGTCTGCGGGACCTCCGGACGGTGTACTTCGGTCCCGACACCGTCGTCGTCACCGCCGACATCGAGTTCGACGACGACATGAGCACCGAGGCGATCGAGGCGACGGTCGACGACATAGAGACGGCGCTGCGGGACGTTCACGGTGCGATCGGGCGGATCTACCTCGAACCCACGGACAGTATGGACGGGGGCGACGGCGGCCCGGCGGCGACCCGGACGACCACCGGCGACTGAGCCAACGGCCACAACCCTTAAGTTCCGATTTCGACCGTCAGAAGCGTCAACTCGACCGATCGACGGCCACAAGCGTTAATCCGTGTCCACCTGGATAGTGTACCGTGGGTCGGCACGCTGTGAGTCACGGCCGGTACGGAACGACGGTCGAGGAGGGAACAGTTTACGTCGGTACTCCGGACCGTCGCGTCGAGGTCGGCGACCTCGACCGGGTAGTCGACCAGGTCGGGGGTCCGGCCTGGCAAGTCGAGTACCCGGAAACCCAGAAGCGTCGCCACCCTGACCTCGACACCTCGGACGAGGGACTGGTCGTTGATGTCGCTGACGTTGTCAGTGCGATGACACTCGACGGGTCGTTCGTCGAGACCCTCGCCGCACAGCCGCGCCAGGCGCACGGCTCCGACGACACCCCATCACCCCGACTGGGCATGTTCGTCGGCCGGCTCATGTCCGATCTGCAGTACGGTATCGACTGATCTCTCAGTCGACCCCCCACCCCACCCTACTCTTACCCTACTCACCCCACCCACACTCTCCCGACGTCGCCCCGTCCCGGGGCTCGCGTCGAGTCCGGGACGGGGCTTCCCTGTCAGTGCACCCGAACCGGGTCACGGACCGGGCGGTTTTTGACCGGGCAGGCGCGACACGTATGCGTGTCAGGCGAGGGTCGTGACGCCCGCTCGGCGCCCGAGGACGACGAACAGGGGGCTCGTCACGGGCGAGTCCACGACCGCGACGAGGGAGACGCGGACGGGAACTACGAGCGGTTCTTTCCGTACGACCGGCCGTACGACAACCAGCGAGCGGCGATGGAGCGCATCGCCCTGGCACTGTCGGGCGGCCGTGACGTGTTGTTCGAGGGCGCCACCGGGACCGGCAAGACCCTGGCCGCGCTCGCCCCCGCCCTGGACCACGCCGACCGGACCGGCCGTACCGTCGTCATCACGACGAACGTCCACCAGCAGACCCGCCAGTTCGTCCGCGAGGCGCGGGCGATCACCCGCACCGAACCCGTTCGCGCCGTTGTGTTCCGGGGCAAACGGTCGATGTGTCACATCGACGTTGGCTACGAGGAGTGTCGCACCCTCAAGGAGACCACCCGCGAGTTGGTCGACGCCGAGCGCGACAAACGGGAACTGTCACAGCGGGCCGACGAACTGCGCGACGCCGGCGACGCGACTGCCGACGCCGGCAGCGAGCCCCCCACACAGGCCGAGGCAGAGGCGTACGCCGCCGTCGCGGACGAACTCGACACCGTCGAGTCCGACATCGAGGAGTTGCAGGCGGCCAACACCTGCGAGCGCTACTACAACAACCTCACCGACGACGGCGCTGTCGCCGCCTTTCAGGGGTGGCTCCACGAGGACGTGCGTACGCCGGACGACGTGTACGAGTACGCCCACGAGCGAGGGCTGTGTGGCTACGAACTGCTGAAAGAGGGCATGGAGGACGTCGACCTGGCCGTCTGTAACTACCACCACCTGCTCGATCCGACGATCCGCGAGCAGTTCTTTCGCTGGCTGGACCGTGACCCGGAGGACGTGGTCGTCGTCTTCGACGAGGCCCACAACGTGGAGAGCGCGGCTCGCGACCACGCCAGTCGCCAACTCACGGAGCAGACACTCGACGGCGCCGTCGACGAACTCAAAGGAGTCGAAGACCCCCGTGCGGACCGCGCGGAGAACGTCGTCCGCGCGTTCCGGGCGGCGCTGCGGAAGGTGTGTGCCGACGCCGACGTCTCCCCGGGGGAGGACTGGGCGGACGTCCCCGTCGCCAACGACTCCGGTCGGGACGACCTCACCCTACGATTTCTGCGGGCGTACGCCGGCCGGGGGATCGACGGCGACCTGGAGGCGGCACTCGACCTCGCGGAGGACCTGCGCGAGCGCTACGAGCGAGCGTACCGGCGTGGCGAGACCGACGTCCGGCGGGAGTGTCCGACCGGCACCGTCGCCGCCTTTCTGGAGGAGTGGCTCGACGCCGACGGTCGCCACCCGGTCGCCGCCGTCCGCGCCGGGGTCGACGGTGCGGTGGGCCGTGCGGAACTGTACACCTGTATCCCCAGGCGAGTGACGGGGTCGCTGTTCGAGGACGTCCACGCGACGGTGCTGATGAGCGCCACGCTGCAGCCGTTTGAGGTGGCGACGGACGTACTCGGGCTGGACGACCCCGAGACGATGGCCTTCGGGTCGCCGTTCCCGTCGGAGAACCGGCGGACGCTGGCGGTGGACACCCCGCCCCTGTTTGCCAGCCGTCGGGACGACCCCGAGGTGCAGCGTGCGGTCGCCGACGCCCTTTCCGACGTGGTGCGGTTCACCCCCGGCAACACGCTCGCCTTCTTTCCGAGTTACGGCGAGGCGAACCGGTACGCCGCCCGCGTCGACGTCGACGCGACGGTGTACCGCGACGAGGCCGGCGTCCGGGCGACAGAGTTACGCGAGCGGTTCGTCGAGGATGACAACGGCCTACTGTGTACGTCACTGTGGGGGACGCTGTCTGAGGGGGTGAGCTTCGACGGCGACGACGCCCACACGGTCGCCGTCGTCGGGGTGCCGTACCCGCGGATCGACGACCGCGCCGAGGCGGTCCAGGCCGCCTACGAGGACCTGGTCGGAGACGACACAGGCGATGCGGGCGAGAACGGCGACGACGTCGGCTGGCGGTACGCGGTGGAGATCCCCACGGTGCGAAAGACCCGACAGGCGCTCGGGCGGGTGGTCCGCGGGCCGGGTGAGGTCGGTGCCCGCGTGTTGCTCGACCGGCGGTACACTGCCGCCGCCCGCGAGGAGATGGGCGACTACTCGGTGCGGGAGACGTTTCCCGACGGCGAACGCGAGGAGATGGTCGACGTCGACCCCGGCAAGTTGCGGTACGCCCTGCTGAACTTCTTTGCCGAGCACGACGAGTACAGGGGAGCGCCACCGGAGCCCTGACCGGGCGGCCCCGACGACACTACAGCGGGAGCGACAGTTCGGCGGCGACGGTGTCGTAGGAGGCGTCGTACACGAGCAGGCGGTCGACGGTCCAGGTGACAGGGGGCACGTCCCGGTCGCGCAGGCGGTCGAGCGTGTCAGGCGAGACGTCGCCGCCGCGGGCGACGGTGACGTGGGGGGTGTAGTCGTCGCCGCCGAGGTCCGGGATCGCCCCGAACGGCTCGACCAGCGTCTCGTGGATCGACACGATCCCGGGGCTCTCGACGGCGAGGTACAGCACGGGTCCGGGGCCGCTGGGCGGGTCCGGAAAGGTGTCGAGACCGTCGAGTCGCGCCTGCACCGGCGGAGTGCCCTGGAGGGCGGTGCGGACCTGCTCGCGGAGGCGGTAGGGGTCGGCGTCGGTGCCGAGTCGCTTGACGACGAAGGTGTAGTCGTCGCGAACGCGGTCGAACGGCGGGAGCACGGGGGAGAGGTCGTCGACGGCGGCGGCGACGGCGCTTGGAACCGGCGCGTTGAGACTCAACAGGCTCACGAGGGCGCCTCCCAGCGGGGCGCGGTCCGAGCGGTCACAGGTACCCCCGGACCCAGAGGGCGACGACGGCGACCGCAAGCAAGGAGGTGAGCGGGCCGGCGATCAGAAACGCCAGGTCGGTCACGACCAGGCCGGCGGCGTACAGCACGAGCAGGCCGGCGGCGGCAACGAGCAACAGCGAGACGAGCGGGCCGGGACCGGCCTGCTCGGGCTCCGGTCGGTCGGTCGACACGGTCGACGGTGAACGGGCGGAGTGCAAAAGCCCTCCGGCCCGGGCGTGCGGATGGCAACGGATTTCAGGGCGCCGGCCACACGGACAGACGATGGAGGTCGGTCGAGCGAGCGTCGCCGTCGTCGCCGTCGCGCTCGCGCTGGCCCCGCTGGCTGCCGCGGTGCCAGCGGCCGGGCCAGCCGCGCCGACGGGCGATTCGGACCGGGGCGTCGAGACGTCGACGAACGTCACGCAGGTCGAGACCGACCGGGTGCGCCTGATCGTCGACGTGGCCGCGGACGGCGACGCCGTCTGGCAGGTGCAGTACCGCACCGACCTCGACGGTCCGAACACGACGGCGGCGTTCGAGTCCCTGGCCGAGGACATCGAGGCAGACCCCGGAAACTACACCGACCGGTTCGCAGACCGCATCCGGACCACGGTGGCGTCGGCGGAGAACGACACCGGGCGAGAGATGAGCGCAGAGAACGTCTCGGTGGACGCCCGCGTCGAGTCGCTCACCGGCGACGTCGGCGTCATCACCTACACCTACGAGTGGACGAACTTCGCCCGCGTCGACGGCGACCGCCTGGTGGTCGGCGACGCTGTTCGCGGGTTCTTTCTCAACGAGCGGACGCTGTTGCAGGTGCAGTGGCCCGAGAGCTACGGCGTGACCGACGTCGGCCCGACGCCCGACAGCCAGTCCGGGCGGTCGCTGAGTTGGGACGGGAGCGAGACGGACTTCGGCCCCGACCAGCCCCGCGTCGTCGTCCGTGAGGGGGTGGCGACCACCACGACCGACGGGAGTGACGGTGGTGACGGCGGCGACGGCGGCGACGGTGGTGACGGCAGAGATGGCGGAGACGGTGGAGACGGCGGAGACAGCAGTGACGGCGACAGCAGCGGCGGAGTGCCCCTCGCGGTCG
>CAZQHW010000014.1:19558-24509 GCA_964593395.1 uncultured Halobacteriales archaeon | reverse complement strand
GATCTCGCGCATCGCCTCCGCCCACCGCGACGTGGAGTCCGCCATCAGCGCCACGTCGTACCCCATGTCGCGGTAGTACTCCGCGATGGTGATCCCGGTGTACACGCAGGACTCGCGGGCGGCGACGGGCATGTTCGAGGTGTTTGCGATGAGGCAGGTACGGGCCATCAGCGCGTTACCCGTCTGCGGGTCCGGCAGGTCCGGAAAGTCCTCGATCACCTCGGTCATCTCGTTGCCACGCTCGCCACAGCCGATGTAAACGACGATGTCGGCGTCGGCGAACTTCGCCAGTGACTGCTGGGTCACCGTCTTGCCCGAGCCAAAGGGCCCCGGAATGGCGGCGGTGCCGCCCTTCGCCAGCGGGAACAGCCCGTCGAGAATGCGCTGGCCGCTGACCAGCGGGGTGCGTGGGGTCTTCTTTTCCTTTGTCGGACGGGCCTCGCGCACCGGCCACTCTTGATGCATCGTCACCGACTCGCCCGTGTCGAGGTCGACAACGGGGTCCTCGACGGTGAACTCGCCCTCGCGGACCGTCTCGACCGTGCCGCCCTCGGAGTCCGGCGGCACCATCACGTAGTGATCGATGCTCACCGTCTCCTCGACGACGCCGACGACGTCGGTCGGGCCGACCTCGTCGCCCTCCTCGACGGCGGGTTCGAACGCCCACTCCCGTTCGAGGTCGATACCGGGGGCGTCCACGCCACGGTCGAGAAAGGCGCCCATCTGGGACTCGAGAACGTCCAGCGGGCGCTGGACCCCGTCGTAGATGGAGTCCATCATGCCGGGACCGAGGTCCACCGACAGTGGCTCGCCGGTCGTCTCGACCGGCTCCCCGGGGGCGACGGCGGAGGTCTCCTCGTACACCTGGATCGTGGTGCGGTCACCCTCGATCTCGATTATCTCGCCCATCAGGCCCTCCTCGCCGACGTACACGACGTCGTTCATCCGGGCACTCAGCCCGGTTGCGACGACGACCGGTCCGGAGACACTGGCGATCCGGCCGTCCTCGCTGACGTCCGTCTCTGTCGCCTGGCTCATGTGGGCGCGAATGGCCGGGCCGCCGGCTTGTAACTGTCGTTGTCTGCCGCCAGCCGCCGGCTTCGTCTCGCTGCGCAGACGTCGGTCACGGCCCCTCGACGCTCGCCCGCAGTTCGTGGCGGGCGATAGAAAAGCCCCGCTTCTCGTAGAAGGCCATCGCCCGCTCGTTGTCGGCGTCGACCTCGAGCCTGAACTCCCCACAGCCCCGCTCGCGGGCCCGTCGCTCGACCCGGTCGAACAGCCTGTCCGCCAGTCCGGTCCCGCGGTACGGCTCGGCGACGTAGAGGTCACAGACGACCAGTCGGTCCGGCTGGTCGAACGGGACCGGCGACGCCTCGATGTCGGTGAGAACGAACCCGACGAGGTCGCCGTCGGTCTCCGCAACTGGCGCCCCGTCGTACGCCTCGACGGCGACCCACCCCCGGTAGCTCTCGCTCTCGAGTTTGTCCATGTAGAACGACATCTCCTCCTCGACGTGGTCGACGCCCTCGGCGAGGGCGAACTCCTCGACGACCGACTCGAGTGCCCGGCTGTACGGTAGCCACAGGTCTGCGAGAAACCGGCGGACCGCGGCGTCCTCTGCGGGAAGCGACACGAGATCGACAGTCATGCGCGAGAGTTCGGGCGAGAGGGCTTCACTCTGCCGCCCCGTCTCCGGCGGTGCGAGACCTCAAGACAGTCTCACACGCTGGCAGAAGGCTGAATCCTGTTGCGGACGCCGACGATGTATGGAGAAGGTCACAGTCGAGACCGTCGAGCCGCGGTCGCCGCCGGACGAGAACGTCCCCGAGGGAGCGATGGCGGAGTCCGTCGGCGGCGCCCGCCTGCTGTCGGAGCCACTGGGTGCCGAGGGACTCGCGATCAACCACTACGAACTCGCCCCCGGTGAGAGTTTCGCCCACTCCGCCCACCGCCACGAGCAACAGGAGGAACTGTTCTACGTGCTCTCCGGGACGGCCACGTTCGAGGTGTTCGAACTCTCGGCCGACTCGGGCCCCCGACGGAGCGAGGTCGTGACGGTGAACGCGGGCGAGGTCGTCCGGGTGCCCCCGGGGACGTTCCAGTTCGGGGAGAACAACGGCGACGAGCCCGTCACGGCGCTCACGCTTGGCGTCCCGCGGGAGTACCAGGGGACGAACGAGTACCTGATCGACTGTGCGGACTGCGGCGAGCGCACCGCACAGACCTTCGAGCGCGACGACGACGCCGGCGAAGCGGTCTGCCGGTGTCTCGACTGCGGGGCGGAGACCCACCGGATCGACTTCTGACTGGTGCCCGCAGCGTCGTGTCCGTTCCCGCCGCACTCAACTGCCAGAGGCACCCGCGACACCCGTTCCGAACGTCCGGCCACAGGTGCCACACGAGGCCGCGTAAAACCGCTTCGACGCGCGAACGACACCCATCGTCGCCCCCATCTCCGCGAACTCGAGGTCCGACATGCTCGTGACCGTCGTCCCACAGTCCGGGCAGCGCGGCGTGACCGTCCCGCTCTGGTTCGACTCCGCCGTCTCGCTCGTGTCGCCCTCGTCGCTCAGGTCTGCCGCCACCGCGGGTCCGCCCGTCGACGGGGTCGGACTGCCATCGCTCTCTGTTCTCTCCTCGGTCCCGGGCGTCACCACGTCGTAGTCGGTCCGGTCGTCGTAGGCCGCACAGCCGTGGTCGGCCGCGCCGCGGTGGTCCGAGCAGTACAGTCCCTGGCAGCCGGTGCACTGAAAGGCGAGACTCGTGACGTCCTCGCCACAGACCTTACAGGACGCCACGTCTCAGACCGCCCCCGCGACGCCCGTGCCGACGACGCTACCACACTCGGCACACGCCGTGACGTAGAACCGTTTCGCCGACTCGAAGCTCAGGAAGTTCGACGCCGACCCGACCTCCTCGAAGACGAGGTCGTGTTCTCGCTCGATACTCGTGCCACACGCCGGACAGCCGCCCATACCATTCCGGAGTGACCACCGAATAAAAGCGTTGACGGCGACTACTCGTCGTCCATCAGGTCGATCCCGATCGCCCGCTTTATTTGCTCGCGCAGGCCGCTGCCGGCCTCACCGCCCAGCGTGACGACGACGGGTTCGACGCTCTCCTCGACCTCCGTGCGGACGCTCCGCGAGAGGTGGTCGAGGTCGTCGACGTGCATCACGACGATACCGACGTCGTCGGCTTCGAGGACGCTGGTGACGGCGTCGTCTAGTTTCTCTGGCTTGTCGTCGTCGGCGACGTTCTCGAAGGTTCGTACGCCGGCCAGCCGGAACCCGGTGGTGAACTCCGGGCTGCCGACGACGGCGATCTCCTGGCTCATAACACGAGTTCCTCCTGGATCTCCTCGGGGTCGAGTCCGGCCTCCTTGCCGCGGGCGACCGCCCGGATGTTGTTCACCTCGCGCTCCTTTGCGATGACGTAGGCGAGCACGGGACACACCGACAGCGGGTACCGGCTCGACAGGCGGTCGGCGTACGTCAGGAGTGCCCGCTCGGTCGCGTTCTCGAACTCGACGAGACTCTCGGCCTCGGCGAGCCCGGCGAGTGCCTCGTCCAACTCGTCACCGTAGCGGCTCTCGCGGACCCGCCCGACGAGTTCGTCGGCGTTGCTGCCGATCTGGGTGAGTTCCGCCGCGGAGAACAGCCGCCCGCCGTCGATGTAGTAGTCGCCGGGGTCGAGGTCGGCGCCGGTTCCGACCGTCCGCAGGGCGTTGCGGATGTTGAGAAAGTCCACCTCGGCCTGGAGAAACTCGACGTACAGTTCGGTGGCAGCGTCGACCTCGCCGCTCTCGCCGCCGAGCCCGCTCAACAGGTTCTCGTAGAACGCGCGGTCAACGGCGTTCTCGATCGGCACGAGACTGTTTGTCGCCTCGAAGTCGGCGAGTGCCGACTCCAGTCCGGCCTCGAACACGGTGCCCTCCAGGGCCTCGACGACGCCCTCGACGTCGCCGGCGTCGATCAGTTCGTCGACGTCGCCGGCGTCGAGTTCGCCCGCGAGGATCAGGTCCGACCGTATTTCCTCGGGCGTGGCGTCGGAGTACAGCCCCCGGATCACCGTCTTGACGTTCCAGACGTCGAACTTCCGCAGGTAGCGGGCGATCAGGTCGTACAGGCCGCCCTCGGCGAACCGCAACACGTCGGCGAAGTGTCTGGCGAGGTTACGGTTGAGTGCGTACTCGATGAGGTCGACGCCGCTGTACCGTGACCCCATCCGGTTTATTTCCTCGTCGTACTCGGTCTCCTCCATGAAACGGGCGATCTCGCTGGGGCCCATCCGGACGAGGTCGCGGTACTGGTCCTCGTCGAACAGTTTGGCCCGTCGCGACCGCACCCGCGCCGAGACGTACTCCGGGTTGCTGCCGCCAGCGGCACTCATCGCCCCGGGTCCTCGGCGTCGCCCGCGTCGACGTCGACCTCAGCGTCGGCGTCGGGGTCGACGTCGGCGTCGGCGAACAGACGGTCGCTCACCTCGCGCAGTTCGTCCGCCCACACCGCCTCGAGAACGGAGTCGAACGTGTTGTTCACCCGCACCCGGGAGGTTTCGCCCTCGACGACGACGCCACCGAGACAGTCGTACTCGCCGGCGACGTCGCCCTCGTGGTCCGACTCGGCGAGTACGGACTCGAGGAGGTCGTGGTCGTCGGGGTGGCCGTACAGCCGTAGTCGGTCACCGTCGTCGAACTCCGCGGCGGCGGCCCCGAACAGCGACTCGGTGAGCCGCTCGCGGCGCTCGCCGTCCAACCCGCCGACGGTCTCCTCGAGGCGCTCACGGACGTCCTCGAGGACGTCCCGCCGTGCTTCGAGACGGGTCTGCTTTGCCTCGAGTTTGGCGGCGGAGACCTGCTGGCGACGACGCTGGTCGACCTCGGAGTCGACCTCCGCCTCGGCCTCCTCGCGGATCGCCTCGGCCTCCTCGCGGGCGGCCTCGCGGATCG
>CAZQHW010000014.1:15653-19458 GCA_964593395.1 uncultured Halobacteriales archaeon | reverse complement strand
GCCTCGGCCTCCTCGCGGATCGCCTCGGCCTCCTCGCGGGCGGCCTCGCGGATCGACTCCGCCTCCTCGCGGGCGGCCTCGCGGATCGACTCCGCCTCGGCCTCGGCCTCGGCCTCGATCTCCTCGACGACGGTGTCGAGACTCATCGGATCAGGCGATGAACGCGACGACCAGTGCCAGAAGCACCAGCGTCTCCGGCAGGACCGTCAGGACGATCCCGATACCGAGTCCCATCGAGTCCTCCGCGATGGCGCCGACTGCGGCGGCGCCGATGCCGCGCTCGGCGATCCCCGACCCGAGGCCGGCGAGTCCGACGGCGATACCGACGCCGAGGGCGGTCGCCGACTCCGGCGGGATCGCTGGCTGTGCCTGTAGCAGTGCGACGCTCGTCAGCTCTGAAAGTGTAGCAAGCATTGGTGTCAGTTAGTCCTCTGTAGTGTGGTCTCCGCTGTGTCCGAACGGGTCGTAGTTCTGCCCACCGCCGTCATAAAACTTCCCAAAGAATTCGACGTACTCGAGGCGGACGCCCTGGAGTCCGGCGCTGGTGACACCTAGCGCCAACACGAACAGGTGCCCGACCACGAGCAGGACGACCCCCGCGACCAGCCCGACGACCGCGAGGGCGCCGTCGCCGGCGTTGAACAACCCGGCGAACATCAGTTCCTTTGTGGCGCTCTCGGTGACCTCCTGGACGGCGGTCCCCTCGGTGGCGAGAAAGTGGAACTCACCCTCGCCGTTCTTGCCGACGTAGGCGCCAAACACCAGCAGGTTGACGACGAACGCCAGGCCGGCCTTTGCGAGCAGCACCGCCATCAGCCGGACGTACGACAGCACGTTCACGAGCGCCTGCAACACCTCGACCGCGAGCAGACCCTCGCCGGCGACCAGCATGACGAACCCGAGACCGATCGCGCCCAGGCCGACCAGCCCGACCGTCTCCGGCAGACCGGTGAACCCGAGTGCGAGTGCGGCCGCCTCGCCGCTTGCGAACGCCGTGTAGATGAACTCCGGCTTCTGCCCGCTGAGGTGAGTGCTAAAGATCCACGCCCAGGCGCCGAACATCAACAACAGCCACGAGCCGTTCTCTAGCAGCGCCTCCTTCGGGCCGTGCCCGGACAGGTCCTTCAGGAACCCGAGCACGTAGCCGAGTCCGACGTGCAACAGGCCGACCGCGAGCGACAGCAACAGCCACGCCGTCGCGAACGTCTGGTACTCGGGCATCAGCCCCTTGTGGATCGGCGTGTGCTCGACGCCGAGAACCGCGCCGATCGGTCCCTCCCAGACGAGGTCGCCCAGAAAGTGCAACCCGAAGAACTCGCCGTACAGCACGCCGAATATCCCGGTAAACAGTCCGGCCCACATGCCCAGGCCACCGAGCGAGCGCAGCGCCTCGCTGTCCAGGCGGCTGTACATCGCGTAACCGATGCCCATGTACAACAGCCCGTAGCCGAGGTCGCCGATCATGAACCCGAAAAACACCGGGAACGTCAGAAAGACGATCGCCGTCGGGTCGAACTCGGAGTACTTCGGCAGGCCGATCGCCTTGACCAGCGTCTCCGCGGACTTCGTCCCGGTCGGGTTGTCGAGTCTCGTCGGCGGCGGGTCCCGCATCGTCACTACGCCACCGTCGGGTGCCGGTGTCGGCTCGCCGCCCGTCCGATCACGGGTCGGCTCGGGGTCGGGGTCGACCTCATCGACGCGCTCGGGGTGGCCGTCGTCGTACTCCGCCACCCGCAGTTCCTCGAACTCGACGCGGTCACCGACCGCGTCCTCGAGGGCGGCCCCCATCTCGTCGACGCGGTCGGTGGGGATCCACCCCTCCGCGACGAAACTGTTGTCCGTCGTCGCAAAGGACAGCGGCGCCTCGGTCTTCTGGACCTGGACGGTGAGGCGGTTCTCGGCGGCGACGAGAAAGCCGCCGACCTCCTCGCTCAGGGCGTCTATCTCGGCCTCCACCTCCGTCAGTTCCGAGCGCAACTCCTCGGCGCGCTCGCGGAGTTGCCGGGTCTCCACACGGGGGTTTGGGTCGTCGTAGGTCGGCGCCTGGACCGGTTCGAACTCCACGCCGACCAGCGCCTCCTCCAGGTGGCCGCCGCGCTCGTCGTTGTCGTCGTCGCCGAGAGCGGTGGCGTCGACCGGGTGTGCGAACACGGCGACGACCTCGCCGTCGTCGCTCGTGCGCACCTCGTGGTCGTCGATCCCGTCGGTCTCGGCGACGGCGGCCCGCACGGCGGCGGCGTCGCCACGGCCAACGGCAGTCTCCAGGGTGCGGTACCCCGAAAGCAGGTCGAGATCGACCGTGAGAGCGCGAAACGGCGCCAGTGCCTCGATTCGCTCCTCGACCGAGCGGAGTTCGTCCTCGATCTCCGAGCGACGGTCGTCGAGATCGTTCGTTCGCTCGCGAACCGACTCGAGTTCGCCCTCGAGGTCGTCGATTGTCGCGGGCGTGGCCTCCTCGACGCCCAGGGTGGAGCGCAACGAGCGGACGGTGACGAGTTTCTGTGAGGCGTCGTCGGCGCCCGCGGCGGGGTCACCCTGCTCGAACCCCTCCCAGGAGCCGTCGTACTCGGAGAGGTGCAACAGGTGCAGGTCGTGGACCGCCTCAATGACGTCGTCCATGACCGGCTTGGCGCCGGTCACGGACACCTTGCTCATCCGCTCAGGTCTGAGCATGCACCGCCTCCTCGAACCGTTCGAGTACGTGTTCGACCACCTCGTCCGTGCGTTTCTCGGCGGCCGCGACCAGTTCCTCGCGCTCGTTCTCGCCTTTGTCGAGAACGGCCTCGCGCTCGCGTTCGATCTCGGACTCGGCCTCCGCCAGGCGCCGTTCACGGACCTCGGCGGCCTCCTCGCGAGCCTCCTCGCGGAGCCGGTCGGCCTCCTCGCGGGCCTCCTCTATGATCCGCTCGCGCTCGCGTTCGGCCTCCTCTATGATCCGTTCGGCCTCCCGCTCCGCGTCCTTGATCCGCTCCAGCACCTCTGGTCTCGGCATTTGCTCGCTCGTTACTCCCTGCGCCATATGGTAGTTGCGGAGTCGACCGGAACGGCAGGCTTACGTTGTCGACGCCCGTGTAGCCGGTAATGGGAGTGCTCGAGGACAAGGGTCGCGCCCGGTTGTTCTACAAGTACCTCTCGAAGGTGTACGACCAGGTCAACCCCGCCGTCTGGACCGAGGCGATGCGCACCGAGACGATCGCGATGCTCGACATCGCCCCCGACGACCGCGTACTCGACGTGGGCTGTGGCACCGGCTTCGCCACCGAGGGTCTGCTCGAGGTCGTCGACGAGGTCCACGGGATCGACCAGAGTCCACACCAACTCGACCAGGCCTACCCCAAGTTCGGCAAGCGCGGTCCCGTCCGCTTTTATCTCGGCGACGCCGAGCGGCTCCCCTTTCGGGACGACTCCTTCGACGTCGTCTGGTCGTCGGGGTCGATCGAGTACTGGCCCGACCCCGTCGCCACCCTGCGGGAGTTGCGCCGCGTGGCCCGGCCCGGCGGCCAGGTGCTCGTCGTCGGCCCCAACGAGCCCAGCGAACCCCTCCGTCGCCGACTCGCGAACGCGATGATGCTGTTTTACACCGAGGACGAGGCCCAGCGGATGTTCGAGGACGCCGGTCTCGTCGACGTCGAGCACCGTTTGCTCGGCCCCGACCACGCCCCCACGGTCGCGATCGCCACCCTCGCACGCGTCCCGGAGACCGACGCCGAGGACGCGGCCGGCACCGCGACCGACGCGGACCTCGACACGGACGGCACCACCGCCGGCGCCGACGACTGACCCCGGGGCGTCACGGACGCCGTCT
>CAZQHW010000014.1:0-15553 GCA_964593395.1 uncultured Halobacteriales archaeon | reverse complement strand
GACGGCACCACCGCCGGCGCCGACGACTGACCCCGGGGCGTCACGGACGCCGTCTCCGTGCTACCCTCCCGACGACTGACACCGACCGTCCCCGAGAACTGCTCCCGCCACCGCCGGTTAGCCGCCACTCTCCACCCGTGTCGTCCCGGTCCACAGCGGCCGGTCGTCGAGAAACAGTGCCACCCGCACCCGGTCGCCAACCGACAGCGCCGGCGCGTTCGTCGAGGCGGTCCGGACGGCGGCGGCCTCACCGGCCCCCCAGCGCGGGTCGCCGGCGACGTTGAACGGCCCGGTCGGTCCCGCCCGGAACCCCGGCGCGGCGAAAAAGGGTACCGGCGGCTGGTGTGACAGGGACTGGCCGTCGACGCGCACTCGCACGGAGAGTTCGCGCACGTCGACGGTGTCGCCCCCGGCGTGGACCAGGCGGAGTCGGCCGTCGGCGGTCACACACAGGTCGAACGTCGCGGTCGTGGTCGCCGCCGCGTCGCTCGGTGCCGCCGGTAGCGACGCGAGGACGGTCGCCCCCAACAGGAACGTCACGGCTAGCAACAGGGTGACGCCGACGACGGGCGAAACTGCCCGCTCGCCGTCCCTGCCACGGCACGCGGTGTCGATCACGCCCCACGCTGGCCGTGGCATCGCACCTGAACCTGTGGCCGCGTGGCGGCCCACGCCCGGCGTTCAGCCCCCTCGTGCCACGGGTGTGTCCCCGTCCGGTGGCAGCGCCGGCGAGACGGCCGCCGTGTCCGGCGTCTCGTTCCCGACGGTGACGGTGACGGTCCCGTCGGGTGTCCGGACGCTAACGTTCGCCGGGGTCGACCCGAGGAGGAGCCACAGTCGGCCGTCGTCGGTCGTCCCGACGGTGCGGTTGTCGACGACGACGGTCGTCCCGACGGGGTCGGGCGTCCCGACGTCGGCGGTGTCCCGGTCGATCCGGACGAGTGTCGGGTCGTGGCCCTCAACTCGCTCGACGCTCACGCCGACCCCGTCGAGAGAACGGCTCGCGGCGACGGTGGTTTCGATGCGGTCGAGCCTGAGCCGCTGGAGTTCCCGGTAGACGGCGCCGGTGTCGCGGTTGAGGTACGTCCGGATCGACCCCTGTGGGTGGGGGAACTCCGCGCGGAACAGTCGGTCGCCGACCGAGGCGATCGAGTGCCCGCTAGACGCCGAGAACGCCTCGGGGTACACGACCCGGAGCCGGTCGACGACCTCGGTGGTGGTGTTCAGGGGCTCGCCGTCGCCCGGTCCGTACCGGTCGAACCGGACGACGTCGCGGACGTACTGGCCGTCGTCGACGGTCTCGATGGCCAGTCCCGACGCCGTGGCGTGTGCGCTCACCGCCGGGACGGACTCGCCGGTCATCCCGTTCGCGACCCGCTCGCGGACGGGGCTGCGGAACAGGGCCAACTCCCGCGAGAGGGCGCTCGCCTCGGTACGCAACTCGAAGGTGAACGCGCCGCCCGCCCGCCGCTCCAGTTCGGCGATCGCGCGCCGGTGCTCGCCGGCGACCAGGTGGACGGCGGCGAGACGCTGGAACAGCGTCTCCCGGTCGATCGCCCCCTCGTGGTAGGCCCGGGCGGCCGCTCGCTCTCGTTCGCGAAGCCGATCGACGGCCGTTCGTGTCTCGTTCAGCACCGTCCGGACGGCCGCCCGCCGCTGGGCGGTCGTCTCGGCCTCGGCGAGCAGGCCCCTCGCGCGGTAGCGGTCGAACCGCACCCGCAACTCGTCGTCGCCGACGGCGACCGCCGGGCCGACGAGCGTCGTCGGCGTCCCGACGCCGCCGACGCGGTCGCCACTCCCGAGCCCCGTCCGGGCCGGCGTCCCGTTCGCCTGTGGCGTCACTGCCGTCGTGTCGAGGGTGGGCAGTCCGGCGTGTCCGTCGTTCGAGGGCGCTCCCGTCGACGCCTGCGGCGTGGTCGGCGCTGTCGCGGCCACGGCGCCGGCGACGAACACGACGACCAGGACGACCGCCGTCCCGACGCGGCGACGGGAGCGCTCCATCACCGAGCGGTAAACGACGACTGCACAAAAACCGGTCGGACGGTCGCGGCCGGGGCGACACGGCCGGTCGCTACAGGCGAGATCCCGGCTATGAAAACCGTTTTGCCCCCGGAGACAGCACCGGGGACACACAGATGTGGTCCCGCCGGCCCGTCCGGGCCGCCGCCCTCCTGGTCGCGGGCCTCCTCGTCGTGGTCGTCGCCGGTACCGTGGCTGCACCCGTCGCCGCCGGTCTCGGGGCAGCGCCAGCGTCTGACGACGCCACCGCCGCCACGGTCTCGACACCGACAGTGACGCCGGTCCAGGCGTCTCCCGACGAGACCCGGTCGGCGGTCCCGACGGTCCAACAGCGTCCCGACCCCGCGACGGTCGTCCAGGTGAATCTCACCAGCGAGGGCGACGCGCGGTGGACGGTCACGAGTCGGTTCGCCCTGCCCAACGAGACCGACAGGGCGGACTTCCGGCGGTTCGTCGCCGACCTCCGCAACGGGACCGACCCCGACCCGCCGGTGGGCTACTCGCCCGAGACGTTCCGCAGTCTCGCCGACCGCGTCGCGTCGGCGACCGGCCGCTCCGACATGCAGGTCGTCGACTCCTCCTGGGACGGCGCCGTCCGCAACGACACCGGCGAGGTGTCACTGTCGTTCACCTGGACGAACTTCGCCCGTGTCGACGGCGACAAAGTGTTGCTGGACGACGTGTTCCGCGCCGACGTCGGCCTCGTCACGTCGCTGTCGTCCGACCAGCGACTCGTCATCGCCCCGCCACCCGGGTACGCGGTGTCGGACACCCCCTTTCCGACCGAGGACGGGACGATCCGGATCGACGGCGCCGACGACGTGCCCGAGGACGTGACCGACGGCAACGCCTCGGTCGTGTACGTCCCCCGCGCCGGCATCGGCGGCGAGCGCGTTCCGGTGGTGCTGCTCGGCGGGGGTCTGCTGGTCGCCATTCTCCTCGCCCTGGGGGCGGCGTACCTCTACCTGGACCGCCGCGACGCGGACGACCCCGACACCCCACCGGCGACCGAGTCGGACCCGGGCGACACTCCCGACGCACCCGCGGGTCCAACCTCCGGCGGCGACGGCGAGGCGCCGGCGACCGACCCCCCCGACACGCCCCGGGACCCGACGGGGCCGACGACCGGGACCGACCCCACGGCGGAGGATGGGACGACGGCGGCGGTCGAAACGGGCGCGGAGCCTGCGAGCGCCGACGTCGACGAGGAACTGTTGAGCGACGAGGAACGCGTCGAACGCCTGCTGGCGACGAACGGCGGCCGTATGAAGCAGGCGACGATCGTCTCCGAGACGGGGTGGTCGAACGCGAAGGTGTCGCAGTTGCTCTCCTCGATGGACGAGGCGGGCCGGGTCGACAAACTCCGGATCGGTCGCGAGAACCTCATCTCGCTGCCCGAGGAGAGCGTGGTCGACCTGGACACCGACACGGACGCCGACGCCGGTGGGTCGACCCCGGACGCCGGGGAGGGCGACGGCGACTGACCGCTCGGGACGGTCGCCTGGGGTCCCCGTCTCCCGTCGACTGCGGGGGACGTTCGTAAGCGTTTACACCGACTCGTCCTTTCTCGCGTGTATGAAGGTGCTCGTAACGGTGAAGGAGGTCGTCGAGGTCGACGACGACTTCGAGATCTCCGGCACCGAGATCGACGACCGCTACTTGGACTACGACCTCAACGAGTGGGACGACTACGCCGTCGAGGCGGCCGTCCAGATCGCCGAGAGCGGCGACGACGTCGAGGTCGTCGCGGCGACGATCGGCCCCGAGCGCAGCGAGGAGACGATCCGGATGGCCCTGGCGAAAGGCGCCGACCGCGCCGTCCGCGTCTGGGACGACGCCGTTGCAGAGCAGGACCTGCTCGACCCCCGCTCGAAGGCCCGCCTGTTCGGCGCCGTCGTCGAGGCCGAGGAGCCCGACCTCGTGCTCACGGGCGTTCAGGCCAGCGACGACGCCTTCGGTGCCACCGGCGTCACGCTTGCCGAGCGGGTCGGCTACGAGTGGGCCGCCGTCGTCAACGACCTCGACCTGGACGCCGCCGCTGGCGTCGCGAGTGTCCACCGCGAACTCGAGGGCGGCGTCGAGGAACTCACCGATGTCGACCTGCCCGCGGTGCTCACGATCCAGACCGGGATCAACGAGCCCCGCTACGCCTCGCTGCGGGGCATCCGCCAGGCCCAGCGAAAGGAGATCGCCCACCACACGCTCGACGACCTGGGCCTCTCGCCCGACGCCGCCAGCGGGCCGCTCCGACTCACGGAGATGTACGAACCGGAAAGCGAGAGCGACGCGGAGATCTTCGAGGGTGACGCCGGCGAAACCGCCGGGCAACTCGCCGGCACCCTCCGCGAGATGGGGGTTGGAGAATGACCGCCACGGACGTTCTCGCCGTCGCCGAACACCGCCGTGGCGACCTGCGTGACGTCTCCTTCGAGGTCGTCACCGCCGCCCGCCGGATCGCCGACGACACCGGCGGCGACCTCCACCTCGCGGTGATCGGCGGCGACGTCGAGGCCTTTGCCGACCGGCTCTCCCTGTCGGCGGTCGACCGCCTGCTCACCGTCGACGAGGGCGAGGAGTTCGACCACGGGATCACCACGCAGGCGCTCACTGCGCTGTACGACCACGTCGACCCGTTGTACGTGGTGGCGCCGAACACCGTCAACGGCCTGGACTACGCGCCGGCGGTCGCCGAGCGTCTGGACCTGCCGCTCGTGACCGACGCCGCCGCCGTCGGCGCCACGGACGGTCTCACCGTCACCCGCGAGATGTACGGCTCGAAGGTCGAAACCACCGTCGAGGTCGACGGCGACGACGGCGCCCTCGTCACGGTACGGGACGCCGAGTTCCCGCCCGCCGACGAGCGCGGCGAGCCGCCCGTCGACCCCGTCCAGGTGGAGATAGACGAGGCTGCGCTGGGCGCCACCGTCCGGGGCTTCGAGGAGGTCGCCGGCGGCGACGTCGACATCACCGACGCTGACGTTCTGGTGAGCGTCGGCCGTGGCATCGAGGAGGAGGACAACATCGACCTGATCCGCGACCTCGCGGACGCCCTTGACGCCACGCTGTCGGCGTCACGTCCCGTTGTCGACAACGGCTGGCTGCCGAAGAACCGCCAGGTCGGCCAGTCCGGCAAGGTCGTCACCCCCGACGTGTACATCGCGGTCGGGATCAGCGGCGCGGTGCAACACGTCGCCGGCATGAAAGGCGCCGAGACGATCGTCGCGGTCAACACCGACCCCTCCGCGCCCATCTTCGACCTGGCGGACTACGGCATCGTCGACGACCTGTTCGACGTCGTTCCCGAACTGATCGAGGAGTTCGGGGGCTGACCGTCCCGTCCCCTCCGCGTCTTCTCGCGCCCGTCCCGCTCTCTGTCGCTCGCACCGCTACCCCAGCACCGCGACCGCCCCGAGCACCGCCAGGTACTCCACGACGGGCCACACCGCGAACCCCGCGAGCGCCCCGAGACCGAGCCACTGTGCGGGGTCCTCGCCGCCGACCCGGTCGTGGTAGGCCAGCGTCAACAGGAGACCGAGCGGGCCGGCGACGACCCACAGCGACAGCCACGCCGAGACGCGAATCCCCGAGACGGCGGCGATCCCGGCGCTGAGTCCGGCGGCGGTCGCCCCGAGGACCAGCGCGGCCAGCCCCCCGGCGGCGGCGACGGCGGCCAGGCGTCGGCCGGTGAGTCCCGAGCGGTCGAGGTCGAACCAGACGGCGAAGCCGTAGGTGAGCGCCCACGCCAACCCGCCGCCGGCGACGAGTCCCACGAGTGAGGCGGCGCCGACGCCACTGGGGAGGTGCACGGTCGTCAGTGGTCGCCGAGGGCACTAACGGTTGTGCTCCCCGGTCGGCGTCGCGGTTCGTGGCCGCCCCAGGCGGAGTCAGTCCTGTGTGGAGGGCTGTGGGTCCGGCACGGACTCGGTGAACGGGGTCCGCGCGGTCTGGCGCCTGGTGTGTTGGTCCCGGGCCTGCAGTGCCCGTCGCGTCCGGTCACCGAGGGCGTCCCACATCGGGAGCCGGACGTGCGTGCGGCCGTCGCTGGTGGCGACGATTCCCTCGCCCGCGTCGAATCCCTGGACCGTCGGCCCGACGACCGGGCGCCTGACCGACGCGCCGTTGCCCTCCGGGTGGGCACTCTCGGCCCGGCGGTCGGCGGTGACGTGGCGTTCCCCGCCGAGTCGGTCGGTGACGTAGTCGATGCTGCGCGGGTCGCCCGTGCGGAGAAACACCTCCTGGGTGAGCCCGCTCAGGACGCTGCGGGCGGTCGTGGCGCCGTACGCGTCCTCCAGTTGGGAGACGCTCTGGAGGCCGAGAACGGCCTGTGTGTTTCGCGACCGGCCGGTCGCGACGAGCGTCTCGACGTTCTCCACCCGTGGGATCTGTGCGAACTCGTCGAGCACGAAGTACGCGTTGCGGTCGGGGGCGGCCAGAGCGTGCTTGATCGCCCGGCTGAGCAGCAGGGTGAACGCTGCCGTCACCCGCTTGCCCTCTCGAATGGGGTAGTCGAGCACCAGCGTCCGCCCGTCCGGGTTCTCCATGTACTCGCGGACGGAGAACTCCCCGTCGGCCGCGAACTCGCCGGTAAACACCTCGCTGAGGAGCACCTGGAGGCTGCCGTAGACGCCGGCCGCCTGGTTGTCGGCCGCGGGGTCGAGGTTCGCCGCCGCCGACTGCAGGTCGTCGAACTGCGAGAGAACGTCGTACAGTCCGGTCCGGTCGTGTGCGTTGCACGTCGTCACGAGATCCGCGTTCGTGGGAGTGTCCCTGACGCGGTCGAACGTCTTCAACAGCGCGACGAACACCTGCCGGGCCGCCTTTGGAAAGTACGGATTGTTCGACCGCCGTTCGGCCTCGGCGAACAGCGAGCGGCCGATCTCCTCGTACTCCGTCTCCCGGTCGACCTCCCTGAACAGGTTCCAGGTCCGCGTCGAGTCCCGTGTGGAGAGCCGGACCACGTCGCCGCGTTGCTCGGCCCACTCGCGGTACTCGCCCTTGAAATCAAAGACGACGACCGGCTCGTCCGGCGCCGCCTCGATCTGGGGCAACAGCAGCTTGATGAACTCCGTCTTGCCGCTGCCCGGTTCGCCGAGTGCCAGCACGGAGTGGGTCCTTTGTAGCGACAGGAGCCGCGGTCCGTCGAGTGCCTCGTTGCCGCCGTGGACCGCCTGCAGCGGCACGGCGAACTCGTCGTTCGACACGTCGTTCACCCCACGACCCACCGTCCTGTCGAGGTCGACACTCGACTCGACGACCGCGCCGTCCGCGACGGTCACACGGTGGACGACCCCCTCCGAAGGGTCCGCCAGGACGTCGCCGGACAGCAGCACCGCAAGCGGTGAGCGATCCCCCTCGACGGCCCGCAGTCTCGCCTCCACCGTCGCCGGCCCGTCCAGCGACCGGCCCGGGAGCACCCGCTCCACCGAGACCAGGTACTCGCCGTTCTCGACCCCGGCCGGCACCCCGACCATCGGCGAATCGCCGTCTCTCATGTCGTGTTTGGAAAGCGTATCGAGGTTTAAAAATTTAATCGTAATACGGTTCATATTGTAGAGAAGACAGACGTAACGACGCCGGGCGACGGTCGGCGGCGCCCGGACGACGCGGGACCGGTGGCATCCGTCACCCCTTTGTCTGCCCGCCGCCGTTTGTGAGTGAATGGAGTTCCTCGACCGGCGACGGGACCTCGTCGAGGACCGCCTGGCGACGGCGGTCGAGCGCGTCGAGCCGTCCGAGCTCTCGGAACAACTCGCACACGTCGCCCTCTCGGACGGCAAACGCGTGCGACCGATGGTGACGGTGCTCGTGTGTGAGGCGGCGGGCGGCGACCCCGCAGACGCCGTTGATTTCGCGGCCGGCGTCGAACTCGTCCACGCCGCCTCGCTCGTCGTCGACGACATTATCGACCGCTCGCCGGTGCGCCGTGGCGTCGACAGCGCGTGGGCCGCCTTCGGCCACGGTCCGGCGATCATCGCCAGCGACGGCCTCATCGGCGAGGCCTTTGCACTGTTCGGCGAGGACCCACGTGCCACCCGGGTCGTCGCCGAGGCGATGGTCGAGTTGGGGGAAGGCGAGGCGACCGAACTGGTCGACCGGCCCGAGACCGAGGCGGAGTACATGGCGCTGGCCCGCCGGAAGACGGGTGCGCTGTTCCGTGCCGCCGCCGAACTGGGGGCGATCGCCGCCGACGCCGACGCCGTCACCGTCGAGGCGGTCGGCGAGTACGCCGAACGCGTTGGCGTCGCCTTCCAGATCCGCGACGACGTACTTGACGCCACCGCCGACGGTGATCGCCTCGGCAAACCCGCCGGCGTCGACGACGCCCTCGACCGTCCGTCGCTCGTGCAGGTCACCGACCTCCCGCCGGACCAGGCGACCGACCGCGCCCGACGGGAGGTGGACCGCGCGCTGGCCGCGCTGGACACCGCCGAACTGGAAGACGGCGAGGCGGCGGGCTACCTGCAGGATCTTGCGGAGTTCGTCGTCGACCGCGACCGCTGAACGTACCCATCACCGGCGCCCCGCGGACTCCTCAGGCGCCGGCCTCCTCGGCTTCGGCGGTTTCGGGGTCGGCCTCGGGGTCGGTTTCTGCCGGCGGCCCGGGCGTCTCCCGCTCGCTGTCCAGGCGAGCCCCGGCGACGGCGAACGCGAGGGTGCTCGTGAACCCCAACAGCGTCCCGCCGGTGAGCGCGACCGCGAGCACCTGCAGCGAGACGGCGCCAACGAAGTAGCCGCCGACGGCGTGGAGTACGGCGGCGATCGCCACAACGTAAAAGGGGGCGTTGAGGTAGCGCCACTCCAGGCGACCGGCGAGGTACTCGTCGGTGATCCGGCCGACGCTCGAGGTGAGGCCGGCGGCACCGAACCACCGCACCGACCCGTACAGCACCGCGGCCACCACCTCCAGCACGTCGAGGGCGTCGTCGGCGCCGGCCTGTTCGGCGCTCAGCGTCTGCGCGCCGCTGGCGGCGCCGACGGCGAACAGCACCAGGGCGACGACGTAGGCGACCAGTGTCACCCGGCCGGTGTACAGCCCCTGGCGGGTGCGTGCGAACAGTTCGGCGGCTCGCTTCTCGGCGCCGACACCGCGACCGATCACGTACAGGCCGAGCAGACCGGAGACGACGCCAAGCGCCACCTCGCCGGGGGCGTCGAACAGTGACGCCAGGACGAACAGCGGGTAGATCAACAACAACACCCCCAGCGGGACGAGGATCGTCCCGCGGGTCTCGGGGTCGTCGAGCACCTGCTTCATCGTGTAGTACACCGACTCGAGGTCCTGGGACTGCCGGACGACCACCCGGCGGACGCCGTCGACGGGCACCCGCGAGCGGATCACGGGGACGACGGACTCGTCCTGTGCGCCGTCGGTGACCACGACCGCTCGCACACGGTCCTCGCCGTCGAAGGCGTCGAGCACGTCGTCGACCTCGTCGCCGACGGCACGGTTCGCGACCACGTCGCCGCGCTCGTCGCCCGCCACCGCCGCCAGCGCGACCGGTTCGTCCTCGATGGTGCGGGCGAGGTGGACCCCCTGGAACAGGACGTTCACGTCGCTGTCCTCGGGGTCGGCCTCTGCCAGCGCCACGGCGGCGTCACGCACCGAGCGCAGCCCCGTCACCGGCGTCTCGACGCCGGTCTTGCGCCCGATGTCGTCGTCTAGGTCCACACACAGGACCAACAGCATCTACCGCGACCTCTGGGGGCCGGACGGTAAACGCTTTCCGGGGCCGCGGTCAGCTCGAACAGACCTCGCGTAACTCCTCCAGGGAGTCGATCTCCCAGGTCGGCCAGACGTTGAGGTCCCAGTCGTCGCGGTGGGGACGCCGGATAAACGCCGAGTCCATGCCGGCGTTGTGGGCGGCCCGGACGTCCGACTCGTTGTCCCCGACGTACAGCGCCGACCCGGCGTCCGCGCGGAGTTCGGCAAGCGCCCGTTCGAGGTAGTGTGGGTCCGGCTTGCGCAGGCTGAGACTCTCGATCGTCGCCGAGCGGCCGTAGGCGGCCCCGAACATGTCCGACAGGTCGAAGTGATCGAGCAGAAAGTCGACGGTCTCCTGCTGGTTCGAACTGACGATCCCCATCGACACGTCCAGGTCAGTCAGCACGTCCACGTCGTCGTACGGCGTCTTCCGGCCGGCACGGGCCTCCTCCTGCTGTGCTCGTGAGACGGTGCCGTCGCGGGTGCGCCAGAACCGGGTCGGTTCGAGACCGTACGTGTCGCTGACCGCCGTCACCCGTCGCGGGGTCGCGCCGACGGTCATCTCCTCCACGTGGTCCGGGTCCGGCTCGCTCACGCCGAACTGCTCGAACGTCGCCGCAGTCGCGTCCTTCAGAACGTCGAAGCGCGTTCGCCCGACAAGGACACCGTCGTTGTCGAAGACGACGGTATCATAACTCATATGCTGTGTACCCGCCCTGTATTTAAAAGGGTTTCAGTCACGTGGCCCGTCACCGCCCCCCGTGGCGTGGCCCCGGCCGTCTGACACCGCGAGCGCCCCGCCGACGCTTAAGCCCGTCCCGGTCGAATCCCAGGTCATGACCACGCTCACGCTGGGCCCAGCGGGGACGTACTCCCACCGCGCGGCCCGGGCCGTCGTCGACGACGAGGTCGCGTTCAGGGAGTCCGTCACCGCCGTCGTCGAGGCGGTCGCCGACGGGTCGGTCGCCCGCGGCGTCGTCCCCGTCGAGAACAGCATCGAAGGGTCGGTCACCGAGTGTCTGGACGCCCTCGCCGACCACGACGTGGCCGTGCTCCGGGAGGTCGTCACGCCGATCCGCCACGCGCTGATCGCCCGCGACGGTGACTTCGAGACGGTCGCCAGCCACTCCCAGGCGCTGGCACAGTGTCGTCCCTACCTCGACCGCGAACACCCCGACGTGGAGCGCGAGGCGGTCGCAAGCACCGCCCGCGGCGTCGAACACGCCCGCTCGGACCCCACCGTCGCCGCGATCGCACACCCCGACGCTGCCGAGGCGGGGGACGACGCGGAGAGTGACGGTCTCGGCGTGCTCGCGGAGGACATCCAGGAGCGCACCTCCAACGCCACCCGGTTTTTCTTGCTCGCCCCGAGCGAGGAACGCACCGAGGCTGGCGGCAAGACGAGTGTCGTCGTCTACCCGAACGACAACTACCCCGGACTGCTGTTGGAACTGCTGGAGCCGTTTGCCGAGCGCGACGTCAACCTCACCCGCGTCGAGTCACGTCCCAGCGGAGAGCGCCTGGGCGACTACGTCTTCCACGTCGACGTGGCGGCGGGCGCCTACGAGGGTCGCCTGCAGGCGGCGCTTGAAGTCGTCGAGGAGATTGCCAACGACGGCTGGGTCCGGCGACTCGGCTCGTACGACGTGGAACACGTGGTCTGACTCCTGCCGGTGCGTGCCGCGGCGACGGTCACTCGACGAGGCGCTCGATCTCGGTGACGAGCACGTCGCTCGCGCCACGTTTCCGGACGTCGTCGATGACGCCGTACAGGTCGCCCTCGTCGACGACGGTGTGGACGGCGACGCTCTCGCGGCCGGCGACCTCCATCACGGTCGGAGCGTCTAGCCCCGGCAGCGCCTCGGTGACCTCCTCCAGGCGGTCCTCGGGGACGTTCATCATCAGGTAGCGCTTGCCCTCGGCGTCGAGCACCGACTGGAGGGCGGTGCGGACCTGCTCGGTCTTTGGGTCGTCGAGGACATCGGAGCGGGCGAACAGTCGCGCCGAGGACGCCAACACCTCCTCGACGACGGCCAGGCGGTTCACCGCCAGGGTGGTGCCGGTGGAGGTGATGTCGACGATGGCGTCGGCCATCCCCGCGTGTGGCGTGAGTTCCGTCGCGCCGCTGACCTCGATGACCTCCGGGTCGACGACCCGGTCGGCGAAGAACTCCCGCGTGATGTGGGGGAACTCGGTGGCGACGGTGCGGCCGTCGAGGTGCTCGACGGCGTCGATCTCGCCGTCCTCCGGGGCCGCGAGCACCAGTCGGCAGCGGCCGTAGCCGAGGTCGAGCACCTCCTCGACGTTGTCGCGGCCGGACTCCCGCACCTGGTCGTACCCCGTGATGCCGAGTTCCGCCGCGCCGTCGCTGACGTACTCCGGGATGTCCGCCGCGCGGGCGAACAGTAGCCGCACGTCCGGGTCGACAGTGTCGGCGTACAGCTTCCGGTCGCCGCCGTCGACGACGTGCAGTCCCGCCCGCTCTAACAGGTCGATCGCCGGCTCGTGCAACCGTCCCTTGTTTGGCACCGCGATTCGCATTGCCCCCGCTGGTGGCCCCGCGGGCAATTGTCTTTCCATCCGCGCGCTCACCCCTCGCTTCCACTCGAACCCGCCCCTGACTTCGGGTCCACTCCCGCTCGACGGACACCCCGGCTTCCGGTCGACCCGCCCCGCGGACCACCCCCCGACGCCCCCGGCGCCTCTCGTCGCCCCCGACGGCCCACACTCCCACGACTACCGCCCCCCATTTCCGGTCGAGCGCCCCGTGTTCTCCCCCTCCAGTTCGGGTCCACGACGCCTCCGCTCGTGTCCCCACTCGCGGGGGAGTGTTCTCCGTGGCGGCCCACCGCGGTCAGTCGAGAGCGGCGTCGATCCGCTCGCGGACGGCGTCGACGTACTCGTGGTAGTCGTAGCCCAGGCGTGCGATCCACACGTCCCGGTACGAGGGGTGGACCAGGGGGAGAACGGTCACGCCGAGTTCCGGACACGGGACGGGGTCGAGAACCGAGTCGAGAAAGCCATCGAGGTCGCGGTCGGCGGCCGCGAGCGCCGACTGCGTGGCGTGTTTGCCCGTCGTCGCGAGTACCCGCGGGGCGACGGTCGCCACCTCCGTGAGCAGGTGCTCGCGGCAGGTCGCCCGCTCCTCGGGGGTGGGTTCCCGGGTCCCCTCGCCGTTGCAGGGGAGACACTTCACGGCGTTCGTGTAGTAGGCGCGCTCGACGCCGGCCAACCGCATCGTCTCGCGCACGCGCTGCCCGGAATGGCGCGAGGTGTAGGCCATACCGGTGTGGTTTCCGCCCCGCCAGCGGTCTTCGTCGGGGTCGCCCGTTCCCGGCGCCTCACCGACGACCATCACCGCTGCGTCGCGTGGTCCGACCCCCCACGAGATCCGCTCACGGCAGTTCACGAGCGCGGGACACTCTTTGCAGTCCGGTTCGACGACCAGCCGCTCGTCCGGGTCCGGAAACCGCGGGTCGCCGCTTCCGTCGCCCATCGTCCGTTCGTGGTCGCCGCCGGTCATGACGCCTGTGGTCAACCGAACGCGCCCACGACCCCGGCGACGCCGGCGACCATCACGCCCAGGCCGATCAGGACGACGACGCCAGCGATCACGCGGTGGAGTGTCACTCGCCACCCTTCGACCTCGACGTCGCCGGTGCGGTAGAACACCGCCCCGAGGCGGCTGCTTTTCGTATCGTGCCTGGCGAGGTCCCGGGCGAACCACGCACCGATCCCGCCGACGGCGACGAGCAACGCGCCGATGACGACCAGGTCCGCACTCACGTGTGGCTGACGACGCCGCACCGACGAAAGCGTGACCCTCAGACCAGCCCCGCGACGGCGACGGCGACCCCACCCAGGAGCATCGCGTTCCCGAGCAGCCAGTACGCCACCACCGTCCCCGGCGCCGGCCGGTTCGCGGGCGCGCCGGCAGACGACCGCCGCCCTGAAAACGGCGTGTACGGCAACCGGGCGAGTACGCCGTCGTCGTCTGCACCCGACGACGCGGCCGCCGACCCCGCAAAGCGCACCAGTAGGGCCCCGACCACGACCAGCGTCACGGCGACTGGCAACTGGACCACGCTCGTTGGATTCACGTCGGTTTACTGATCGGTTGGCGCTGAAAAGTATCTACCGGCAGGTCCCCGACTGGAGTGATTGAGACGTGAGGACGGATGCCCACGACCGGCCCTCCGGTCGACCGGCACACACCTGTGGGTGTGACAGTCGCGTCTGTCGAACCGACCGGGGTTTTTATTCGAGGAGGTTTTCTCGACGTACATGAGCGACGACAGCGAGGCGACTCCGACGCCGGACGGCGGGCGCCCCGAGCGGTTCGCGCCCGTCCCGGACCAGTACGACCCCGACGAGGTCGAGGACCGCGTCTTCGAACACTGGGACGCCGTCGACGCCCGCGAGCGAGTCCGACAGCACCGTGCCGACGGCGAGCCCTTCTTCTTCGTGGACGGCCCGCCGTACACCTCCGGCGCGGCCCACATGGGCACCACCTGGAACAAGACGCTGAAGGACGCCTACGTCCGCTACCTGCGGATGCAGGGGTACGACGTCGCGGACCGCCCCGGCTACGACATGCACGGGCTGCCGATCGAGACGAAAGTCGAGGAGCGCCTCGGCTTCGAGTCCAAGAAAGACATCGAGGAGTACGGCGTCGAGAACTTTATCGAGGAGTGCAAGGAGTTCGCCGAGGAGCAACTCGCGGGCCTGCAGGAGGACTTTCGCTCCTTTGGCGTGTGGCTGGACTGGGACGACCCGTACAAGACCGTCGACCCCGAGTACATGGAGGCCGCCTGGTGGGGGTTCAAGCAGGCCCACGAGCGCGGTCTGGTCGAGCAGGGCCAGCGCTCGATCACCCAGTGTCCCCGGTGTGAGACGGCGATCGCGAAGAACGAGGTGGAGTACCACCAGGTCGAGGACCCCTCGATCTACGTGCAGTTCCCGCTGCGCGAGGGCGAGCGTGGCGAGCCCTCGGACGAGGCGAGCGGCGACGACGGCGCCGCGAGCCGCGAGGAGGAGTACCTCGTGGCCTGGACGACGACGCCGTGGACGGTGCCGGCGAACACCTTTGTCGCCGTCGGGAGCGACCTGACATACCAGAAGGTCCGCGCCGAGAAGGACGGCGAGACGGAGGTGCTGTACCTCGCCGAGTCCACCGTCGAGGAGGTGCTGAAGAAGGGGCGGTACGACGACTACGAGGTCCTCGACGAGTTCGAGGGCGAGGCGATGGCCGGCTGGGAGTACGACCACCCGCTACCGGCGGTCGACCACCCGGGTGGTGAGGGGTCGTTCCAGGTGTACACCGCCGACTACGTCGAGGCCGACCGCACGGGACTCGTCCACTCCGCGCCCGGCCACGGTGAGGAGGACTTCGAGCGCGGCACCGAACTCGGTCTCGACGTGTTCTGTCCGCTGGACGGCGCCGGCGTGTACGACGACCGCGCCGGTCCCTACGCGGGGCAGTTCTGCCGGGACGCAAACGACGACATCGTCGACGACCTCCGCGAGCGGGGGCTGTTGCTCGCCGCGGAGACGTACACCCACGACTACGGCCAGTGCTGGCGCTGTGACACCGACATCGTCCAGATCGTCACCGACCAGTGGTTCATCAACGTCACCGAGGTGAAGGAGGACCTGCTCGCGAACCTCGAAGAGAGCGAGTGGTACCCACAGAGCGCCCGTGACAACCGCTTCCGGAACTTCGTCGAGGAGGCGCCGGACTGGAACGTCTCCCGGCAGCGCTACTGGGGCATTCCGATCCCGATCTGGCTGCCGGACGACTGGTCGGGCGACATGGACGACGCCATCGTCGTC
>CAZQHW010000013.1:6931-25407 GCA_964593395.1 uncultured Halobacteriales archaeon | reverse complement strand
ATGCGGCTGTACTACTCCGAGGGGTGCAAAACCTGCGATTCGTGTGGGTGGAGCGAATGTTAATTTTCTGACATAAATCTAGGTCACGCACACTTCTTCGATGGTTCCCGACGTAGAGCGACCAATTGACGAATGTCCTGCCTGTGGCAGGGGCGATTTCTCGGGCGAGTACGGTATCGGTATCCATCTGATCCGTTACTGCGAGGAGGCAAGTGAGAACGATCGGGAGTTCGGTCATGAACTGATCAGCGGAGAGAACCACCCGATGACTGGATACGAGATGCCCGAAGAGGCGAAAGAGGCTATCGGCGAAGCCAGTCGGGGACGGGAACTCTCCGAGGAGACGAAAAATCGAATCAGCCAGACTCTCCAAGGACACGAGGTGTCTGCGGAGACCCGGGAGAAGATATCGGAGTCGTTGCAGGGAAGCAACAACCCCTGGTACGGGGTAACGGGTGAGGACCACCCACTTCACGGGTACGAGTGGAGTGACGAACAGCGGCGACAACTCTCCGAGTCGCTTTCCGGCGAGAACGCCCCGTGGTACGGTGTCACCGGTGAGGATCACCCGTGGCACGGCGTGACCGGTGAGGACCACCCGATGTACGGCTACGAGTGGTCGGAGGAACAGTTGGAGCGACTAAGCGAAGCACACAAGGGACAGTTAAGCGCGGGGACGGAACAGATTCACGTCGAGGAAACCGGCAACACGGTTCGGAGCGGGTGGGAGGCCGAGGTAGACACCATGCTTCACCAGAGCGGGATTGACTACGAATACGAGAGCGAAACGTTCGATCTCGGAGAGCGGACGTATACACCCGACTTCGTCTGTCGTTCTTTTATTATCATCGAGGTGAAAGGATACGTGAACGACGGTGACGAGGAGAAGGCCCGGAAACTGATGCAGCAGTACGACGACCGACCGTACGTCGTCGTCGGATCCGAACTTCCAGCCGACCGACACCTCCAATGGGAAGACCGGGAGATGCTACCCGAAGTAGTTCGGGAACTGACCGATGGCCACTGGACCGACAAGAGTCAGGAATGAATGGAACGAACCAACCCGGCGCGACCGCCCCCTGCTGTCCCGTCTGCGACGGCGAGACCTACCGCCGGCACTGCAAGTACGTCTGTCCCGCCCACGGCGTCGTGATGGACTGTGCGGACACGTTCTGGTAGGCCCGACATCCGGCGCTCGACACCCGGCACGGCCACCACCCCGTCGCGCGCACAACGCTTAATTTCGCTCGCGCCGCCGATCCGACGATGACCGACCCCGATGAGAGTCTCGACGACCCGCGGTGGCGCGAGCGGGTCGAGTCCGACGGGTCGACGGACTCGCCGACCCCTGGCGGGCCGTCACCCGACGGCGCCGCTCCCGACGCCGGTGACGACCCCGATCCGGTCGAGCTGGGCGTGGCGCTCTTGTCCCGCCTGGAGCACGCGGAGTTGTCGGTCGCTGACGCGCTCGACCGGATCGAGGCGGTGACGACCACCCCCGAGACTCAGCGGGCGATTCTGGAGACCGCCCAGGAGCGGGGGGTCGTGGAGCGCGACGGCGCGACGATCCGCCCGGCACGCGGAGCGGGCGCCGGCTACGTCTCCTTCGAGAGCGAGGTGGTGGTCCGCCACGGCGAGTTCACCTGCCAGCGCTGTGGGGCCGACATCGGTGAGGGCCACTTCGTCCGGCTCGACCCCGGCGAGGTCGGGCCGTACGGCTCCTCGTGCATAAAGAAGGTCGTCGGTCGGGAGTGATCAGTTCTCCCGGAGCGTCTCGACCAACCGCTCGATGGCCCGGTTGTGCCGTTCCAGCAGTTCGTTCTGTCGCTCGACGGCCCGGCGCAGGTCGGACAGTTCCTCCCGTACGACCTCGTCCGCTTCGGCGGGTTCGACTGACTCGGTGAACGGAGTGTCCGGGTCCGTGCCCGGTCCGCTCTCCTCTGTGTCGTGGTCTCCGGATGACTCCCTCCTGGCCTCCGTCGCGTCGTCCGGCCCCGCCGCGTCAGTCGTCTCGCTGTCGCCCGTGTCCGCGACTGCCGTCCCGCCGTCCCCGGTGGGGGTGTCGTCGGAGGCGTCGGTCACAGTGTCGGGGTCGTCGGCGGTGTCCCTGTCGCCGGCGCCGACGGCGTCGCGGCCGGCTCTGACGGAGTCGCCGGCCGAGCGGTCCGCAGAGCGTGTCGTCGCGGGTCGGTCGTCGCCGTCCGGCCCGGCGTCGAGGGCGTCGACGCCGCCGAAGTCCGCGACGGCGCTGCCCGGGTCCTGGTCGGCGTCCGCGTCGTCCGCGTCGTTCTCGTCGCCGAGGTCGTCGACCGAGTCGACGCCGTGGGCGGCGAGCAGGGCGGACTCCAGGTGCTCGCGGACCTCCGGCAGGCGGTCGTTGGGGGTCTTGAGCCGCTCCTTGCGGCCGTCGACGGTGAGGACGACGCCGGTGGCGACCGACCCCTCCTCGTAGCTGAGGTCGGTGACCGACTCGAAGGGGATCGACTCGTGGTCCTCGTCCCACAGAACGGCTCCGACGTGTTTCAGCAGGCGCTCGTCGGTGACGACCAGGGTGAGTTCGGAGAAGTTGAACACGCGGTGGACGCGCTCGCCCGGGTCGGTCACGTCGCCGGCGCGCAACACGGCGGCCAGCAGCGGCTGGAGCACCTCCTCCAGGCGGTCGAGTGGCACGGCGAGTTCGCGGTCGCCGTCGACGGCGTACTCCAGGCCGAGCGTGGCCTTGCGGCGGCCCTCGGAGACGGTGAGGCGGGTGACGTCGTGTCCGAGTGACTCGACGGACTCGTCGCTGAGGACGCCGCCGGAGCGGTAGACGAGCGACCGGCGGGGCGTGACGAACAGGCGGTCGTCCCCGCCCAGCGCGACGCCCGTGGCGACCTCCTCGCCCTCGTCGAGCGCGGCCCTGGCGATGCCGGGCAACTGCATGTCTCCCGCTACGCGGGCCGGCACCTAAAACCGCCGGCCGCCGTCTCGGATGAGAAGGTTAAAGACTGGACCGCGCCAGGCTCAGGACGCGCCCGGGTGGCTTAGCTGGACATAGCGCCGCACTCATAGGGTCTTCCGAGGTGCGGACGCATGCCCACGAGGTCCGCCGAACCTCTGACCTGGGACATGCGGAGATCGCGGGTTCGAAGCCCGCCCCGGGCATAACTCCGTTCGTTCCTGCAGAACCCTCCACGGCGAGCGACGGCCCAGCGCCGAATCCGACGTGTAGCCGTTCGTTAGGCCCCGGTCGCGGAATCCGAACCGAACTGTACTCGCGACCGGCCGGTGTAAATTTTTATACCGGTGTGGTCTGAAGTACCGAGACGAATGAGCGGTCGGCGCGCGCGGCGAGTGGGCAAGCGGCTCCGTGGCGTCGGGAGAGCGACGGGTCGGCGTGACATAGAGCGGGCGCTGTGGGTCGCCGTCCTCGTCGCACTGGTCGCCGACACGGTGTCGACACTCGCGGGGCTTCGACTCGGGTACACGGAGGGCAACCCGGTCGCCCGGGCGGCCCTCGCGGGCGGGCCGGCCGGACTGGTCGCGCTGAAGGCCGTTGTCGCGGGGGTCGCGCTGTCCTGTCGCCCGCTGCTCGACGGCGCGAGTCGCCTCGCCGCCCCCGCCGCGCTGGCGCTGACCTGGACCGTCGCCGCCTGTCTCAACGCCTCGCTGATCCTCAGCGGCTGACCTGTCGGGCGGTCACCAGCACGCGGTTGGACCTCCCGACTCCGACGACGTAGCCGTCGACGTCCGCGAGTCCCGACAGCGCCCCGTCCAGCGACACTGGCGTGACCGTCGCCAGGACGTCCGGCCCGCGCTCGCAGTCAAATGCCAGGTGGGCGGTGGGGCCCCACTCGGCGACGCCATCGGCGATCGCGCCGTGCCCGAGCGCCAGTACCCGCCCACTGAGTGCCTCGGTCAGGGCGCGGGCCAGCGTGAACGGCCGCCGGGCGGTCCCGACGAGGTGGCGCGTCTCGTGGCCGGCCCACGTGAAGCCCGACAGCGGCGTCGACGGGTCGACGGCCACGCCACCCGGACCGTCGGCGAACAGTCGTGCCGGTCGCCCGAGCACCTCGTGCCACGCCGGCAGGCGGCCCGACACCCACGCCGGCTCCGTCGACGCGGACGGCGCAGTGGCTGCAGTCTGGGTGGACCCCGTCGTCCGTGCGGCAGTAGTTCGGGACATTTCTTCTACAGTTGGTAGTATGGACCGTGGACTGAAAAGCGTTACATATCCTCTAACGTAACGTATTTGTGAAAATAACTCCCTCGTCTCCAGGCTGTTTCGAGCGTCGGGATGACGGGGGGATCGACAGGGGGTCGACGTCGGGTGCGTCGTCGTGGGTGCCGTGCGTGTCCGGCAGGTGACGGTCAAAAGAGTGCGACGGCGTTTACTGGCGCCGGCGCAGCGCGACGACGGCGAGGACGACCGCGAGGAGTGCGACCACGACGCCCATGCCGGGCTGTGCGAGTCCGCCATCGTCGTCGCCGTCGTCGCCGTCACCGCCGTCGCCGCTGCCGTCAGGCGACACGCCGAGGAAGTCCGCCGCGCGGTCGGGGTCGGCGGTCGGGAACTCCCGGTCGTAGTCGCCAGGCATGTTCACCTGGGTGTCCTCGTCGACGACGGACAGCGAGCGCACGTCCTCCTCGCTGGCGCCCTCGCTCACGGCGCCCTCGACGTAGACGTAGGTCCGGGTCGTCTCGCCCTCGGTCCGGACGACGACATCGCCGATGTCGAGTCCGCCGTACGTCTCCCCGACCACGTCGGCCAGGGACTCGAGGTCGCCGAACTGTGCCCCGGCGCGCACGTTCGTGCCGTCGGTCGAGGCGCTGGCCTCCACCTTCGCCTGCTGGAAGTCCGCCTCGTCGAACGCCAGCAGCCCGGTGACGGCCTCGTCGTCGCCGTCGGACTCGGCGGTGTTGATCGCGGAGTCGAGCGCCGACTGGACCAACTCCTCGCGCTCGACCGCGAAGCTCCCCTCACCGGTTATCTCCTCGCCCTCGGTCGTGACCGAGAGGTCGATCTCCTGGCTGCCGATTGTCCGGTCACCGGACTCGATCTCGTCGGTGAACGCGGCCCAGTTCGTCGCCCCGGACTCGACCGTCCCGTCGACGGTGATCGAGTCACCCTCGGCACCGTAGTTCAGCGACCACTCGGTGGTCTGCTGGAGGTCGGCGGCGCGGCTGGCCTCTAAGGTCTCCTGGCGCCTGTCGACGACGCTCTGGTCGACACCGTCCTCGCTGGCGGCCGACAGTTCGAGCGCGGCGAGCTGTGCGTCACCGACGTTCGAGAGCTGGATGTTCCAGTTCACGGTCGCGCTCCCGGGCTCCTGGACGAGACTCCCCTCGACAGTCTCGAACTCGGCCGCGAGCAGGCGTCCGGCGAACTCACTCGCCTCCTCCTGACTCAGGTCGACGGTGTCGTCCTGGGCCAGGCTCCGCGCGAGTTGCTGTTGCAGTCCCGCCTCGACGCCCTCGAGTGTCACCCGGTACTCGATGTCGAGCCGGTTTGTCGACGCGTCGAAGTTGTAGCTCTGGACCGACACGTCGGCGTTGCCGCCGAGTTGGGCGCCGATGAAGCCGAACTGCCCGTTGAGCGTCTGTTCGGCACGCTGGCGGGTCTCCCACTGCCGGGTCTGGAACTCACCGACGGTGTATTCCCGCGAGACGTCGACCTGGTAGCCCGAGTCGGTCTCGGTCAGCGAAAACGACTGCGACTGGCTCTCGGTGACCGCGAGCGTCTCCGCGGACGCCTCACCGCTGAGGCTGAACGAGTCGGCCGTCTGCTCGAAGGACCCGCTCGTGCTCGCGCTGGAGACGAACGCCGTCGCCGACGACTCGGGTGTCGCCTCGACGCTGAACTCCAGCGTCGACTCCGAGGTGTCGGCGTTTTGAACCGACTCGAGGGTCACGTCGAGCGCCTCGAGCGGCTCGGGCCGTTCGACCGCGAACGACGTCGACCCGTCGATGACGCCGTCGGTGAGCGTCGCCGACAGGTCGAACGAACCCGTATCCAGGCCCTCTTCGGAGTTTATCACCGCGAAAGCGAGGCCCTCCGAGGTGAGCAGGTCACCCTCGACCGTGGCGTTCGTGTCGTCCGCTTCGCCCTCGTACACGAGAACGGCGTCCCCGTTCTCCATGACGTATATCTCGTCCGCCGGGTTCGCCCCGTCCTGTTGTGTGCCTCCTGACTGTACCCCCGTCGCCGCCGTTATCGGTGCTGTCACCACCGTCACAAGCACCAGCACCGTCAACACCCGTAACAGCCGCATACCCCCGGGTTCGGACCATACGCTAATGTACCTTTCCAAATTATAATCGGGCTGGTATTTTCTCCCCGCCGATCCGGACGCCCTTCAGGTCGGAACTCGTACGCTGGCCGACGATGTCACGTCACGGCCCGCGACCGCGACGGCGCCCCGCCCGAAAGAACCCGGAGAGGGACCGATGACCGACGGCTTCCGCTTCGAGTACCGCCCGGGGACACTCCGGTACGGTGACGACAGCGTGCGCTCGCTGGCGGACGAACTCACGAAGACGGGGACCGACCGCGCGCTCGTCGTCACGGGCCGGACCGTCGGCGCCACGCCGGCGGTGATGGACCCGGTGCGTGCCGGCCTGGGGGACCGACTCGCCGGCGTCGTCGCCGAGACGACTCCAGAGAAGCGCGTCTCGACCGCCGCTCGCGTCGCCACACGGGCCCGCGAAACCGGCGCCGGTGCGCTGGTCGCCGTCGGCGGCGGCTCCAGTCTCGACGTCGCCACCGTCGCGGCGGCACTCCTGTCGACTGACACCGGGCACGACGATGCCGTCCGGTCTGTGCTGGACACCGGTACCGTCCAGGTCGGGCCGGCCCCGCCTCCGGTGCTCGCGGCGCCGACGACACTCGCCGGGGCGGACCTCTCGCAGGTCGCCGGGATCACGGCCGACCCCGCGGTGGTCGAGCAGACGGGTGCGGTGGTCCACGGCGGCGTCTCCGACCCGCGACTGGCCCCCGCCGCCGTGCTGTACGACCCCGACCTGTTCCGGACGACGCCCGCGAGCGTGCTCCTGCCGTCGGCGATGAACGGCTTCGACAAGGCCGTCGAGACGGTGTACGCGCGGACCGCGACGCCGGTCACCGACGCGACCGCTCTGCGTGCCCTGCGGCTCCTGCGTGCCGGGCTCCCCGCGCTCGGCGCCGGCGAGCGTGACGACGCCACGATGCGGCGCGTCCTCGTCGGCACGCTGCTCGCCCAGTACGGCGTCTCCCGGTCCGACGCCGGCACCCTCTCGCTGCTGCACGCCTTCGGGCACGTCCTCTCCAGGCGCTCTGCCCTGCAACAGGGCGCCGCCCACGGACTCGTCGCTCCCGCCGCCCTAACACATCTCTTCGAGTCCGTCGACGCCCGGCGGCACACCCTCGCGGAGGGACTACGTGGTGGCGCTCGCCTCGTCGACGGCGACATCGACGCCCCCGAGACGGACCCCGACGCGCTCCCGCCCGGGACCGACGCCGGCGACGACCGCGACCCCGCGAGCGCCGTCGTCAGGGAGGTCCGGACCGTGCGGGACGCGCTTGGACTCGACCGGCGCCTGCGGGACGTGGCCGCGTTCGACCGTGCGGACCTCCCGGCGCTCGCCCGGGCCACCCTGGAGGACGGGATCATGGCGAACACTCCCCAGGGGTACGACCCCGACGAGGCGGCGATACAGGGTGTGCTCGCGTCGGTCTGGTGACGCTGGCGGCGAGGACCCGACCGGCGACCACACTGCGCAGGTTTTTCACGGGTGGCGCCGCCACTGAGGAGACATGAGCGAGAGTCCGGTCCCGGCGCTGGCCGAGCGAGCACGGGCCTGTGCGAGACGGCTGGCGACCGCGAACGACGTCGTTCTCGCCTCCCACATCGACGCCGACGGACTCACGAGCGCCGCGGTCGCCGCGACCGCCCTCGAACGCGCCGGGGTGCCGTTCGAGACGGTGTTCTTCGAGCAACTCGACACCGAGGGCGTCGCGGCCGTCGCCGCCCGCGATCCCGAGGTCGCGCTGTTCACCGACTTTGGCAGCGGCCAACTCGACGCCGTCGGCGAGTACGCCGACCAGGGCGCGTTTGAACCGGTCGTCGTCGACCATCACCAACCCGTCGCCGCCGGGGAGACTCCGTTTCCCGCCGGCCGCGACGATTACGCCGACCCGGAGTACCACTGCAACCCCCTGTTGGAGGGTGTCAACGGCGCCAGCGAACTCTCCGGTGCGGGAGCAGCGTACCTCGTCGCCCGTGCGCTCGCACACGAGGGCCACGCGGCCGGCGAGAGCCCGGAACGACGGGCCCGACCGGCGACCGACGGCGGCGCGGCGGTCGAGGCCACCCTCGCGGGACCGCCGGACCCAAAGAACCGTGACCTGGCCGCGCTCGCCGTCGTCGGCGCGGTCGGCGACATGCAGGCCTCCGGCGGGGAACTGCACGGCGCGAACGCGGCGATAGTCGAGGAGGGCGTCGCCGCCGACGTTCTGGACACCGGCCGCGACCTGGCGCTCTTTGGCAAGCAGACCCGGCCGCTGCCGAAACTGCTCGAGTACGCCTCCGACGTGCACGTCCCGGGAATCTCGAACGACGAGAGCGGTGCGATGCGCTTTCTGGACGACCTCGATCTCGAACTCAAGCGCGACGGCGACTGGCGTCACTGGGTGGACCTCGACGCCGAGGAGCGTCGCACGGTGGTCAGCGCCCTGTTGCGCACGGCGGTCGACCGGGGGGTGTCCGCGGGCGACCTCGAGGACCTCGTGGCGACGACGTACACGCTGCCGGCGGAGCCGGCCCGCACGGAACTGCGGGACGCGAGCGAGTTCTCGACGCTGCTGAACGCGACGGCGCGGTACGAGCGGGCCGATGTCGGCCTGGCGGTGTGTCTCGGTGACCGCGGCGGGGCACTCGACCGCGCCCGCCGTCTGCTGGCCGAGCACCGGCGGAACCTCTCACAGGGTATCGAGTACGTCCGCGAGCAGGGTGTGACACGCGAAGAGCACATCCAGTGGTTCCACGCAGGCGAGGAGATCCGCGAGACGATCGTCGGTATCGTCGCAGGGATGGCAGTCGGCACGAGCGGCGTGGACCGCTCGACGCCGATCGTCGCCTTTGCACACGCGGGGCCAAAAGAGGTGAAGGTCTCGGCGCGGGGGACGCCGGGGCTGGTGCGGCGCGGTCTCGACCTCTCGGCGGTGATGAGCCGGGCCGCCCGGTCGGTCGGGGGTGACGGCGGCGGTCACGACGTCGCCGCCGGTGCCACGGTCCCCAGGGGCCGCGAGGAGGAGTTCGTCGCGGAGGCGGACGCGGTCGTCGGCGACCAGCTCGGCTAGTACTCGTGGTACACACGACCGCAACGCTGGCACTCGATCGTGGTCGGCTTGAACCACCGCTTCACCTTCGTTACGGCGCCGTGACAGTCCGTACAGACACCCATGCCGCCGTCGTCGGCGACGCGGGTCGATAGGTCCATGAGGAGGTCGTTCAGTTCGTCGATCTCCTCGGTCTGTTCTTGGACGGTCTCCTGAAGCTGCTCGAGTTGGGTCTCACTGTCGGCGGCGGAGTCGATGTCGAGGACGATGTCCTCCTCGATCGACTCCTCCTGTGGTGTCTCCTCTATCTCCTCCTCGACTGTTCGCTGGTCCTCCTCGGTGTCAGTCTGGTCGGCCATTTGTCTATCTCCCACTCACATACGACCCACCTACATTTTAATCTGTTTGCGCGACGGGGTAGTTATTGGTCATCGAACGGATGTTTCTGGGGGGATCGACCGATCGGATCGCAGTCAAGAGGCGACCTCAGGTGTTGTATAACGTGTATCATGGGTGACTTTCACACGATAGGGGTCTAGGGCGTGATCGCCCCCACAATCCCGTCGCTGTATTGCGATACTGTTGGTTAGATCGGGGGATACACAACTAGTTTGGTACTGTATATTAGTTCAAGGCCCCCCCAGTGTATAGTTGCATGTCGCTAGCTGCACTAGACGCACTGACCGTACTGGCACAGTCCGGGTTCACTGGAGGTGAGGAGATCCTCAGCGACCGTCCTGAGGCCGTCTGGCTCGGTCTCGGAACGTTCCTGATGCTGCTCGGTGGTTTCTACTTCGTCGTCAAGGGATGGGGCGTCGAGGACCCCAAGGCAAAGGAGTACTACGCGATCACGATCATGATCCCCATGATCGCGTTCGCGTCCTACCTATCGATGTTCTTCGGCTTCGGCTTTGCCGACGTGCAGGTGTTCTTCGACACGAGCCTGAACGCCGCCGTCGGCGAACACGGCGCCGAGGGGACCCTGCGCATCTACTGGGCTCGCTACGCTGACTGGCTGTTCACGACGCCGTTGCTGCTTGCCGACCTCGGCCTGCTCGCGGGTGCTGACCCCCGTGAGATCGCCGGGATCGCGCTGCTCGACGTCTTCATGATCGTCACCGGCCTGATCGGCGCTATCGAGGCCGTGTTCGCGTTCCGCTTTATCTGGTGGTTCGTGAGCACGGTCGCGCTGGTGTTCATCCTGTACTTCCTGTACGTCTCGTTCACCCGCGCCGCCTCCCGTCAGTCCGAGGAGGCCCAGTCGACGTTCAAGGTGCTCCGTAACCTGACCCTCGTGCTGTGGTCCATCTACCCGATATGGTGGCTCGTCGGCACGGAAGGTGTCGGTGCTGTCAACCTGTTCGTCGAGACGCTGGGCTTCATGGTCCTTGACGTCTCCGCGAAGGTCGGCTTCGGTATCATCCTGCTGCGCAGTCGCGCCGCCATCGAGGGCGCCGAGGCGCCCGAGCCCTCGGCCGGTGAGGCTGCCGCCGCCGACTGACGCACCACCCGCTTTCGATCCGCGCTTTTTTATCGACGACACCACGTTATTCGGTAGAGGTGGGCACGTCCCCACGAGGTATGTCCGACACCAACGACACGGACGACGTTCACGTGCTGAGCACGACCGCACTCGTCGGGTTCTTTCTCTCCGGAGCGGTGGGAGCAGTCGCGCTGTTCGCACTCCCGTTGGCGGTCGACACCAGCGGTCCGCTCACGTTCGGTGAGTTCAGGCGGACGTTCATTCTCATCTGTCTCGTCGAGGGGGCCGCCGCTATCGGCGTGTTGTTCTTCGGGATGCGCCTGTACCAACCCGCTCCCGACGCCGAGACCGCCACCGACGGCGGGCGCTGAGACCGACGTTCACTCCGCGACTCGACTCCGGGCGCGACCGCCCCCGAAACGGCCTCGCCAGTAGAACGTGAGTCTCGGCACCGGCGACTACCCGCCGCGCACGTCGGGGTCGATCTCCTCGTAGGCCGCCCGCATCTCGTCGTCGACGGAGGGGCCGACGGCGGCCAGCGCCTCCTCGAAGTGCTCGCGGTCGACGGTGACCGCGCCGGGGTCCATCGAGTCCGGGTCCACGTCGTCGTTCTTCCGCAGGGTGTCCTCCATCGCCATCATCGTCGCCTCCCGCACCACGGCTTCGATGTCGCTGCCGGTGTACCCCTCCGTCTCCGCCGCCAGGTCCGCGGTGTCGACGTCGCCCAGCGGCACGCCGCGGGTGTGGACCTCGAACACCTCCTCGCGGGCAGTGGCGTCCGGGATCGGCACCTCGACGAGTTTCTCGAACCGTCCCGGTCGGAGGAGTGCGGTGTCGACCATGTCCGGGCGGTTCGTCGCGCCGACGACGACCACGTCCTGTCGCCCCTCGATGCCGTCGAGCTCGGTCAGCAACTGCGAGACGACCCGCTCGATGACGCTGTTGTCGCCGTCGCCGCGCTCGGAGGCGATGGCGTCGACCTCGTCGAAGAAGACGATCGTCGGGGCGTTCTGCCGGGCGGTCTCGAACACCTCCCGCACGCCGCGCTCGGACTCGCCGACGTAGCGGTTCAGCAGTTCCGGCCCGTTGATAGAGAGAAAGTTCGCGTCACTGGCGTTTGCGACCGCCTTCACCAGCATCGTCTTTCCAGTTCCGGGCGGCCCGTACAACAGCAGTCCCTTTGGCGTCTCGATGCCGACCTTCTCGAACAGGTCCGGATAGCGAAGCGGCCACTCCACCGCCCGCAACAACTCGTGTTTGGCGTCCTCCAGGCCGCCGATGTCCGCAAAGCGCACGTCCGGGCGCTCGACCTGCACGTCACGCATCGCCGAGGGGTTGGCGTTCTCGATGGCCGCCTCGAAGTCCGCGCCCGTCACCACGACCCGCTCCAGGAGGTCCTCGGGAATGGGCTCGTCGCCCAGGGTCACCTGCGGCGGGATGCGGTCGACGGCGTTGCGCACCGCCTCGGTGATCAGCGACTCGATGTCGGCGCCGACGAACCCGTGTGTCCGGGCGGCGATGCTCGTCACGTCGACGTCCTCCGAGACGGGCAGCCCCTGGGCGTGGATACCCAGGATCTCGTACCGCCCGCGGCGGTCGGGCACGCCCACCTCCACCTCGCGGTCGAACCGGCCGCCCCGGCGCAGCGAGTCCTCGATGTCGTCAAGGCGGTTCGTCGTCCCCAGAACGACGATGTCGTCGTGGTCCGCCAGGCGGTCCATCGTCGAGATGAGCTTCGAGACGGCACGGGACTGGCGCCCGCTGGCGTCCTCGCGGGGCGGCGCCAGCGCGTCGAGGTCGTCGAGGATCACGAGCGTCGGCGCCCGCTCGACGGCCACGTCCACGACCTCGTCCAGCGAGAGGTCGCCGTCGCCGTACTCCTCCAGTGTGCCTGGGTCCGTGACGGCGATCGCGTGAGCGTCGACGGCGTTCGCGAGTGCCCCGGCGATGCGGCTCTTGCCCGCTCCCGACGGCCCGTACAACAGGACGCCGTTCGGGGAGTGCCCCTGGAGACGGTCGAACAGTTCCGGGCGGTTCAGCGGCGCCTCGACGAGTTGACGCACCTCTAGCACTGTCTCGTCCAGGCCGCCGATCTCGCTGAAGTCGACGTCGGGCAACTTCCGCAGGTCGCCGATGGCCGCGTCCGGTCCTTCCAGCAGTTCGATCTCGGTGTCGTCGCCGACGACGACCGCACCGCTGGGGATCGTCTCCCGCACCTCGAACACCACGCTCATCTTGCCGCCGAACAACTGGACCCGGACCGTGTCGTCCTCGCGCAGCGGCCGCTCGCGCAACACGCTCCGAACCGCGTCCGCGCCGCCCTTTAGCGACACCGACCGCGTGGGGGCGAGAACGACCCGTTCGGCGGTCGTCGGCGTCACCCCCTTCAGCGTGACCTCGTCGCCTGACCCGACGTTCGCGTTGCTGCGGACGTCGTCGCTGACGTACACCCGGTCCAGTCCGTCGGCGGTACTGGCGCCGTCGATCTTGAACGCGGAGCCGACCCGGGCGACGGTCGCCCCCGGGCCCCGCAACTCGACGGCGTCTCCCGGACCGACGTCCAACTCCTCCATCGTCGACTCGTCCATGTGGACGGCGCCGTCCTCGGTATCGAGGGTGTCGCCGTCCCCGACGCGCAGCGTGACAGACATCCCGCGTACCGAGCGTTCTGCCTCACCCGATAAATCAATTTCCCGTGGCGCGGGGCCGCGACCTCGCCCCGTCGCCCCGTCTCTCGACGCACGAACCGGGTGCCCCCGGCAACACGGGGCGCCACCGACACCGTTGACCCCGCCCGCCCCGTAGCATCACCGTGCGACCCACACGACCACCGACCGCTCGACTCACTCCCCGCCACTCCCGCCGGTCGTGTGGGCCCGGCCCCTCCGACCCCCGTTCGACCGGGGGCCGTTCTCGGTTATCGACCGCCGATCCCGGGGGTGTGCGCCGGTGAGACGCTCGGCGGCCCTGTTGTTCGTCGTTCCGGCGCTTGGCTTTGGCACCTCTTTTGCGGCGATAAAGACCGGCCTGGAGACGCTGCCGCCGCTTTATTTCGCCAGTCTGCGGTTCGACGTCGGTGCCGTGTTGCTGGTGTCGACGCTGCTCCTGCGGCGGGGCCGGCGTTGCTGTCCAGTGGACCGTGCGGACGCCGCGGCGGTCGCCGTCGGCGGCGTGCTCCTGCTGGGACTCAACGGCGCGTTGCTGTTTCTCGGCCAGCGCACCGTGACGAGTGGCGCGGCGGCGGTCACGTACAGTCTCGCGCCCGTTGTCGCCCCCCTGCTCGCGGTCGTCCTCCTCGACGAACCGTTAGACGCCGTCGGCGTCGTCGGCACGCTGGTGGCGCTGGTCGGCGTCGGACTGGTCGCGGGCGTCGACCCCGCCGCCCTGGCCGCCGTCGAGGTCGGCCAACTGCTGGTCGCCGGCGCGGCGCTGTCGGTCGCCTCGGGCAGCGTCCTGTTGCGCCGCGTCGACCACGGCCTGTCGAATCTCGAACTCGTGGCGTGGTCGATGGCCGTCGCCGCCGTCTGTCTGCACGCCGCGAGTCTGCTCGCCGGCGAGTCCCCGCCCGCCGACCCCGCGCTGGGCGTGGTCGTCGCCGTTCTGTGGGTCGGCGTGCCGGCTACCGCCCTGGCCTTTCCCGCCTACTTCGCGCTCATCGCCCGTGTCGGTCCCTCGCGGGCGAACCTCATCGCCTTCGTCATCCCCGTCGTCGCCACGGTCGTCGGCGTCGTCGCGCTCGGGGAGACCGTCCAGCCCGGCGTCGTCGCCGGGTTCTTGCTCATCGCCGGGGCGTTCGGGCTGGTCGAGCGCAGCGTGCTCCGGCGGGAACTCCGCCGACTGCGGACACCCGGGACACCGACCGGTGCCGGCGCTGCCGGTAGCGGGTCAGCGACGGACACGGACGACCTCGGGACGGTCGAGGGCTCGGAGGCGATCGAGGCCCCGGGGGACACCGACCGAGAGGACGACCACGTCTGCGAGCCGATGCCCCGCGGGTGAGTCAGTCGCCCGGGGCGGGGCCCTCGACGGCCGGTGACGGCTCCCCCTCGCCCGCGAGTCGCCGCACAACGTCGAGGTCGCGCTGCAGGTCGTCGTCGTTTAGTGCCCGCATCTCCGCGGCAAAGTGCTCGGCGAACGTCCCGAACCGCTCGCGGTACGCCCGTGAGACGCGGAGGTCGACGGACTGGCGCTCCCACTTCCCGAGGTCGCGTTCGGGAACACGGACGCCGTCGGTGCGGGGCTCGCCGTCGCGCTCGCGTTCGTCTATCGTCCAGGACTTCACCAGGTCGGCGTACCGAGACAGCACCACCGCCTTCCGCACCGCCGCGGTCTCGAACCGCTCCGGGCCGCCTCCGGGGAACTCCACGCCCGTCTCGGTGCGGCCCCGGTCGCCGGCGCGGTCCTCCCACTCGGCGGTCAGCCGCGCGGTGCCCGACCCGGTCCGGTTGACCTTCGCGAGGATCACGCCGCCGCGGGTCCCCTTCTCGTCGGTCGGGGAGGGAAACAGTGTCCGCGCGTACAGCACCTGTCCGGTCGCCTCGTCGGCGGCGGTCGTGCCGTACACTCGCTCGATCTCAAGCGGCCCCTCGACCTCGACCGAGAGGTCGAACACCATCGGCGTCACCATGTACTCGAACTCTTCGCCCAGGCGGCGCTTGAACCCCTCCGGCGAACGCACCGCGTAGTAGTTCGCCCCCCGGACCTCGGTGATGGCGTCGACTATCTCGGTGTTGAAGTCGACGCCAACGCCGACGAAGGTGACGTGACGGTTCTGCTCGGCCTGGCGCTCTAAACGGTCGCGCAGTCCCGACTCGCTTCGCTCGCCGACGTTGGGCATCGCGTCCGTCAGGACGACCATCCGCGTCTCCCGCTCGGTCGGGTTCGTCCCGTACTCCGACAGCAGGTCCGTTGCGTCGTTCAGGCCGCTGTCGAGGTTCGTCCCGCCGCCGGCGGTCAACTCCTCGAAGTGTCCGCGGATCGCCGCCATGTCGGTCCTCTCCACCCGACGGACGGGCTTTGCCACCTGCGAGGTGGCGTTGTAGGTGACGATCCCGAACCTGTCATCGGGGCGCAACTGGCGGGTGAGGTCCGCGAGCGCCCCGCGGGCGACCGCCATCTTCGACTGCTCCGGGTTCTCGATCTCCGTTCGCTCGCCCGTCTGGTCGTAGTAGTACTCGCCGAAGCCCGACCCCATCGACCCGGAGGTGTCGAGCACGACGACGAGGTTCAGCGGCGGGCGCTCGAACTCGTCCAGATTCGAATCAAGCCCGACGGTCATGTACCGCTCGGTCTCCCCCGACAGCGGGTCGGCCGTCGTCGCCGTCGCGTACCGCGGACAAAACAGCGACGAACAGTCCCCGCTGGTCGTGTCGAAGCGGTAGTCGTAGAACAGCCCCTCGTACGAGACGTCGGTGGGCAGCGGCAGGTACCCCTCCGCGACGTTCTGCCGGAAGTTGTTCGCGTCCTTCGCGCCGCCGACCGCGAAGCCGGCGTCGGCGCTCGCCGTCTGGGCCTGGTTCGTGGCGCCGCTCGCGCCACCGTCTCCACTGTCGCTTGGCTCGTACTGCCAGTCGTCCACCAGCCCGTCAGGGCCGTCCGTCCTCGGGTCGTCCGTCCCGGGTGGGGTCGACTCCTCGCCGGTCCCGGCACACCCAGCGAGCGCCGCGAGTGCCGCCAGGCCGGTGCCACACAGCAGTCGTCGTCTGGTCTCGTCGACGCTGACCATGTGTTCCGATCCGTCTCGACTGATAAACCCGCATCCCAGAGTCAAACGCCCGCTTTAGCCGTCCAGCCGACCGCCCCGCTTTTAGTCGGCGCCACCCCAGTGAGCGCATGACCGAACTGGACCCGGAGAAGTTCGAGGACAAGTACGAGCACTACTTCGCCGAGCTCCAGACGGCCTACCGCGAGGCGTTCGAGGTGATGAACGACCGCTACGACTCCGAACTGATACACGCGATCGACCAGGGGGTGCTCGCCGAGTCCGAGCCGTTCTGGGAGGACGACGGCTTCCGGGTCGAACTGCCCGAGGACCCGGTCGCGCGGCTGGCCGCCACGGGCGTCCTCGTCGACGAGGACCACGCCACCTCGGTGGTCGAGGAGTACGTCGAGCGACTCGAGACCGAACTGCTGGCCGTCTTCGAGGTGCCCGGCGACCGCGGGACGGAGACCGGGCCGGAAGCCGAGGACTGAGTCCACCAGAGCCTTGTCGACCGCCGCTCTTCCTTGAGGTATGCACTGGGTACGACGACGCGACCTCGAGGGGGGAAAGGAACTCGGCGTCTGGCTCCTGGTCGACCCCGACGACCCCACGGCGGTGGCGGAGGAACTGTACGTCGAGTCCCACGAGTACCGCGGCGGCGCCTTCGACGTGTACACCTACACCGAGGCGACCGACTGGCGGCACCGCGGCGAGTTCGAGGCCGTTCGAGCGGCCTTCGACGCGGCGCTGTCGTACGTCGACGAGCACGAACACCCGGTCGCCGGCCGCTCCGTCGGCGACTAACCTGGAGTCAGCGGTTTTAAGACGCTCTCACCGGGAGACCAGCGCATGAAGGCGACCGCCATGGCCCATCCCATCCAGGGGATCGTCAAGTACCACGGGATGCGCGACCGGCGACTCAGGCTGCCGTACCACGACAGCATCAGCGTCTGCACCGCGCCGAGTCACACCCGCACCACGGTCGCGTTCGACATCGACCACGAGGAGGACACCTACGTGGTCGACGGCGACGAACTGGAAGGGCGGGCGTTCGACCGCGTCAACAGCGTCGTCGAGCGGGTGCGAGAGCTCTCTGACGCCGCCCACACCGTCTACCCCGTCCGCCTGGAGAGCCGGAACTCGTTTCCCTCGAACGTCGGTCTGGGGTCGTCGGCGTCGGGCTTTGCCGCGGCGGCGGTCGCGCTCGCCGAGGCGGCCGATCTGGACCTCTCGCGGCCCGCGATCTCGGCGATCGCCCGTCGGGGGTCCGCCTCGGCGGCGCGGTCGGTCACGGGCGGGTTCTCCCACCTGCGGGCCGGACTGAGCGACGAGGACTGTCGCTCGTACCGGCTCGACTCGCCGCTCTCCGAGGAGTTGCGGGTGGTCTCCGCGCTCGTGCCGTCGTACAAGGAGACCGACAGCGCCCACGAGGAGGCCGCACAGAGCCACATGTTCCAGGCTCGCCTCGCACACATCCACGAGCAGATCGCCGAGGGCCGCGACGCCGTACAGGCGGGGGACTTCGAGCGGACGTTCGAACTCGCCGAACACGACTCGCTGTCGCTTGCGGCGACGACGATGACCGGCCCCGAGGGGTGGGTGTACTGGAAGCCCCGCACACTCGCCGTCTTCGACGCCGTCCGCGACCTCCGCGAGGAGGGCGTGCCGGTGTACTTCTCGACTGACACCGGCGCCAGCGTCTACGTCAACACCACCGCCGAACACGTCGACCGCGTCGAGAGCGCCGTCGCCGACACCGGCGTCACCACGAACGTCTGGGAGGTCGGCGGTCCTGCCCGCGTCATCGACGAGGACGAGGCGCTGTTCTGAGCGGCGTGGCGCCACGGGCCACGGGAAGTGCGTGGCGCCACGGACTCAGGAGCCGCGTGGTCCCCCGAACTGCGGAGAGAGTGGTCCGTGGGACCACGCTGTTTCCGGGTTCGTGGTCCGTGGGACCACGCTGTTTCCGGGTTCGTGGTCCGTGGGACCACGCTGTT
>CAZQHW010000013.1:4142-6831 GCA_964593395.1 uncultured Halobacteriales archaeon | reverse complement strand
GTGGTCCGTGGGACCACGCTGTTTCCGGGTTCGTGGTCCGTGGGACCACGCTGTTTACCCCGCTGCGTGCGCTACTGGGCGTATGCGAGTCGCAGTTCTCGGGGCCGGGTACGCGGGGGTCGAGGCGGCCCGTCGCCTGGAGTCACGCCTGCCGGACGAGGCGGAGATCGTCGTCGTCGACGAGGACGGCCGCCACCTCGTCCAACACGAGGTCCACCGCGTCGTCCGGCGCCCCTCCATCGCCGACGTCATCGAGTTCGACGCCGCAGACCTCCTCTCCCGCGCGACCGTCCGCCACGCCCGCGTCGTCGACCTCGACCCGGACGAGGGTGTCGCCGTTCTGGAGCCGAGCGCCGCTGCGGACGAACCGGAAGCCGACGAGAGCGACCCACCCGGGGCCGGGACCGACGACGCCGACCGTGAGCGGTTCGCCTTCGACTACGGCGTGGCCACGCTGGGCTCCGAGACCGCCTTTTATGACCTGCCGGGGGTCCGCGACCGCGCCACCCCGCTGAAGTCCGTCGCCGACGCCGAGTCGATCCGAGAGACGTTTCTCGCGCTGTCGTCCGGCGACCGTGTCGTGGTCGGCGGCGCGGGTCTGTCCGGCGTGCAACTCGCCGGCGAACTGGCCGCGCTGGCCGACGAGCGCGACCTCGACCGAGAGGTGCTCGTTCTCGAGATGGCCGACAGCGTCGCCCCGTCGTTCCCGGCGCGGTTCCAGTCGGCGGTGCGAGACGCCCTCGCGGACGCCGGCGTCGAGGTCCGGACCGGGTGGCGGGTCGAGTCCGCCGACGAGGCGGCGGTGGAGACCGACCGCGGTACCGTCGAGTACGACCAGTTCGCCTGGACCGGCGGCATCCGCGGCGACGACGCCCTCGCCGGCGACCGCCCCGTCGTGAACCGCGACCTGCGCCTCGGCGAGCGGACCTTCGGCGCGGGCGACGCCGTCCGCGTCGTCGACGTCGACGGCGAACCCGTTCCGGCGGCCGCACAGACGGCCATCCGCCAGGCGCCGGTCGCCGCGGAGAACGTCGCCCGTCTCGTGGACCACGAGCGCGACGGCGGGGGTGGCTTCCGGCCACGGCTGGACTCGTACACGTACGAGTCGCTGGGATGGGTCGTCAGCATTGGCGACGACGCCGTCGCACAGATCGGACCGACAGTGTTGCGCGGGGTGCCGGCCGCCGCGGCGAAGACCGTCGTCGGCGCGGGCTACCTCTCGAAGGTCGGCGCGATCAGCCGCGCGGTCAACTTGGTCAACGAGGAACTCGGCCTCGCCGACGCGGTGCATTCGGAGTCGCCGGTCGAGGCGGACTGACGGCGCCCGTTGCGTCGGCGTGTCGCCGCCAGCGAGTCACACCGGCACGCCGTACGGGTCGATCCCGCCGACGCCGACCTCGGCGAGCAGCGCCAGGACGACGAGCGCCGCGATCCACGCGAACAGGCCGATGAGCGCCGCCCGGATCCACCCGGCCCGGTAGCGCCAGCGCAGGACGAGCACCCACACGAGCAGTCCCAGGACCGAGACGATCCGCCCCGACAGGTCGGCGTCCAGCGACTCCAGGCCGAGTCCCAGTAGCCACCAGGCCAGCGCCCCCAGCGCCGCGGTGACGACCGCGTGCGTGTAGTTTCGCGCCGAGAGTGCGAACAGCGCCCCGAGGTATATCGCGAGCCCCCCGACGAGCAGGCTCACGACTAGCACCACGATGCTCCCCTCGACGGTGAGCTGCGCTCCGTCCTGAAGCAGGAGTCGCCACATACCGGACGGAAGGACTGCGACTGACAATACTCTGCCGCCGCGTTTCACACCCGCCCGTTCGGCGCAGAAACCGGGTCAGTCGTCCCCGCCGGTGACGGGGTCCTCGATAGACGGAAGTTCGGTTTCGATCTCCTCGCGCTGGTCCTCCAACCAGTCCGGCAGCGCCAGCCGCTCGCCGAGGGCCGTGCGGTCCTCGTCGACGGTGAACCCCGGGTCCGGCGTGGCCATCTCGAACAGCACACCACCGTCGGTGCGGAAGTACACCGACCGAAAGTACGTCCGGTCGATAACGTCCGTCGCCCTGAGACCGTGTTGCCGGGCGAGGGTTCGCCAGTGGGCCTGTTGCTCACGGTCCTCGGCGACGAATGCGACGTGGTGGACCGTCCCCACCCCGCCGACGCCTGGTTCGATGTCCGGTGCGGTCAGGTCGACGACCCGGCCGTGCGGTCCGGGCGCGACGAACCGTTGGCGGCCCCCGGTCTCGCTCGTGGACTCGAACCCCATGTCCGACAGGAGGGCGGCGGTCGTCTCGGTCTCCCGCAACGCCAGCCGCACACCGTGGAACCGGCGGACCTGGTGCTCGGGCGGCACCGGCGACTCTGTCCACCGCTCTCCGTAGTCGGTCTCCGCGGCGACCAACTCCAGTGGGACCCCGTCGGGGTCCTCGAAGGCGAGGTAGGTCTCGTCGGCGCGCTCGCCGCGTTCGACGGCGACACCCGTCTCGGCCAGTCGGTCCGCCCAGTAGTCCAGCGACCCCGGCGGCACCGCGAAGGCGGTTGTCCGTACCTGTCCAGTGCCGACGGTCCCCTCGCGACCGTCCACACCCCAGGGGAACACGGTCATCGCCGTGCCGGGTGTCCCGCTCCCGTCGCCGAAGTAGAGGTGGTGCGTGCGGGTGTCGTCGTGGTTGACCGTGCGCTTCACGAGGCG
>CAZQHW010000013.1:0-4042 GCA_964593395.1 uncultured Halobacteriales archaeon | reverse complement strand
CAGCTCCGCGAGGAGGGGATCATCACGGGGTGGCGGGTGACAGTTTACGACACGGACCGGGCGTCGACAGACCGCAAGACCGACGACGACAACGACGACGGCGACGACGACGGGAAGTGGGGCGCGTACGACCTGCACCAGGTCCTCGAGGACGAGGGCTGGACCGACGAGGACGTGGCGGTCTGGTTCACCGGGGAGGCGAAGATATGGAACGACAGCGAAGAGCAGTTCGAGTGGCAACCGATCGACGAAGCCGCTCCTGGTGCCCTGGGGTCTGCCGGCGGCCGCAGTCCCTTCGACTCGGACACGATCGCCCAGGGGTGGGCGGGTATGCGGGACTCCTATAGCGATCGATCGCTCGCTCACACGGCCGCGATGGAGATGCTGCACACGATGGTCGACGACGACCTCGACCCCGTGAAGGAGTGTTCCGGCGCACACGACCACGACGACGACCACGGCGGCGAACACTCGCTGGGCAACGCCATCTACGAGTACAACGACGACTACGGTGCGGAGGGGTACTACGAGACGCCGCTCGGGTCCGGCCCCGACAGTTGGGACGAGGGTGCCTGTACCGCTCCCGTCGACTCGGACGACGGCGACACGTTCACGCTCTCGGAGTGCACGAAGCGGGCAGTCGAGTACACGAAACAGGACCGCGTCCCGGGGCTGACACTCGACTCGGACGACCCGCCCTGTGGAGAGCGTGGGGAGTTCTCCGGACAGTTGGGCGGCGTCCTCGACCGGTCGGCGACACACACCTACACCCTCGACTCGGACGTCGACGCCCTCGAGGTGTCGCTCTCGGGACCACAGAGCGACGACTTCGACCTGTTTCTCACCCTCGACGGTCGCGACCCCACCCGGCAGGACTACGACCGCGTGGCACAGGGCGCGAACGCCGAGGAGACGATCACGCTCACGCGGTCTCTCCAGGCGGACCAGGACATCGGCCTGATGGTCTACGCGTTCAGTGGCGCCGGACAGTACCACGTCTCCGTCGAACAGAACCCCGGGGTCGGCCCTGCACCCCAGGCGGCGTTCGCGACCGACACGCCCACCGAGGGCGCTCCCGGGGAGACGCTCGCGTTCGACGGCTCGGTCTCGTACGACACGGACGGCTCGATCGAGAGCCACGAGTGGCGCTTTGGCGACGGCACCACGGCGACCGGACCGACCGTCGAGCACAGCTACGACAGTCCCGGCACGTACACGGTCGAACTGACCGTCACGGACGACGACGACCAGACCGACACCGCCCAGCGTCGCCTCAGGATCGGCGACAGCAACGAGCCACCCGTCGCCCAACTCGAGGCTCCCGACACGGTCACGGTCGGCGAAACCGCCTACATCAACGCGGACAGCGCGGACGACCCCGACGGGACGATCGAACGCTACCGGTGGGAACTCGGTGACGGTACCGTCGAACACGGCACGAGCGTCAGCCACACGTACCGGCAGGCGGGCGAGTACACCGTCCGGCTCACCGTCACCGACGCCGACGGCGCGACCGCGACCGCCGAACACGCGGTCACCGTCACCGACGACAACCGCGCCCCGACGGCCAGTATCGGCGGCCCGGACACCCTGCGGTCGGGCGAGTTCGGCACCTTCCAGGCCTTCGACGCCGAGGATCCCGACGGCCGGATCGAGACGATAAAGTGGGAGATGGGAGACGGCACGGCCGACACCGGCCGGATAGTCTTTCACACGTACGACAGTCCCGGCACGTACACGGTGCAACTGACGGTGACCGACACCGACGGCGCGGCCGACACCGCGCTCCACACCGTCTCCGTCGGGAACCAGGAGCCGGTCGCCCGCCTCGACGCGCCGGACCGGGCGGGAATGACCGAGTCGGTCACGTTCGACGGGTCGGACTCGACCGACCCGGACGGCGGCGGCCTCTTCAGCGACGGGCTGGAGTACGACTGGGACCTGGGCGACTCGACGAGTGCCGCCGGCCAGCGCGTGACTCACTCCTACGACGGTCCCGGCACGTACACCGTCGAGGTGACGGTGACCGACACCGACGGCGCGACCGACACGGCCACACACTCGATCAGTGTCGTCGACGACAACGAGGAGCCGGTCGCCCGCCTCGACGGTCCCGACACGGTACAGCCCGGCGACTCGGTGGTGTTCGACGCCTCCGACTCGAACGATCCCGACGGCGGCGGCCTGTTCGACGACGGCCTCGACTACGCCTGGTCACTCGGCGACCGCCACACCGGCTCCGGCCGGCGCGTGAGCCACTCGTACGGCAACCCCGGCACCTACACCGTCTCGGTGACGGTGACCGACGAACACGGCGCGACTGACACCGCCTGGCACACGATCACCGTCGAGAACCAGACGCCAGTCGCCCGCATCGACGCCCCGGACGAGGTCGGCCTGAGCGAGTCGGTCACCGTCGACGGGTCGGACTCGTACGACCCCGACGGCGGCGGGTTCTGGGACGACGGGCTGGACTACGACTGGGACCTCGGCGACTGGACCGACGCCACCGGCAAGCGGGCCACCCACTCCTACAGCAGTCCCGGCACGTACACGGTCAAACTGACCGTCACGGACGAGGACGGGGCGACGGACTCGGCGTGGCACACGATCAGCGTAGTCGACGACAACGAGGAACCGGTCGCCCGCATCGACGCCCCACGAGAGGTGGGCGTCGGGGAGTCGGCCACCTTCGACGGGTCGGACTCGTACGACCCGGACGGCGGCGGCTGGTTCAGCGACGGCCTCGACTACGACTGGGACCTGGGCCGCTGGGCCACCGACTCCGGCAGGCGCGCGAGACACAGCTTCTACAGCACCGGCACGTACAGCGTCGAGTTGACCGTGACCGACGAGGACGGGGCGACGGACACCGCCTGGCACACGATCAGCGTTGTCGAGGACAACGAGGAACCGGTCGCCCGCATCGACGGGCCGAGCACGGTGGAGGTCGACGAGCAGGTGACCTTCGACGGGTCGGACTCGTACGACCCGGACGGCGGTGGCTTCTGGAGTGATGGGCTGGACTACGACTGGGAGTTGGGCCACTGGACGACCGACTCGGGCAGGCGGGCCACCCACGACTTCGACAGCGCCGGCACGCACAGCGTCGAGTTGACGGTGACCGACGAGGACGGCGCCACCGACACCGCCCGCCACACCGTCACCGTCGAGGAGTCTGAGGACGACGACGACGACGGCTGGTGGCCCTTCTGGTAGGGGGTCTGTCGACGCCCCGCTCGCCCGTCGTCGCCCGGCACCGTCACCGTCCTGGCAGTCCGAGCAGGTCTCGCGTCTCCGCCGGCGTCGCGACCGGCCGTCCGAGGATTTCCGCCACGGAGACGGTCCGCTCGACGAGTTGTGCGTTCGACTCGGCGGGCTCCCCACGGCGGTAGTAGAGGTTGTCCTCCATGCCGACGCGGACGTGCCCGCCCAGCACCACGGCGACCGTCGTCAGCGGCACCTGGTGGGGGCCGAACGCCAGCGTGTTGAACTCGGCGCCGGCGGGGAGGTCACTCACGGCGTTCAACAGGTTCCGCGGGTGTGGCCGCTCCAGCGTCCCGGGGCCGAAGATACAGTTGACGTACGGCGGGTCGGGGACGGCGTCGCGCTCGACCAGACGGTGCACCTCGTTGCGGTGCCCGGAGTTGAACGCCTCCATCTCGGGAACGATCCCTCGCTCGTCCATCTCCGCCGCCAGCGAGTCGATCGTCCCGCGGGTGTTCTCCGCGGTGAGATGTCGCGCGCGGTTCAACGGCCCCATGTCCAGCGAGGCCATCTCCGGCGGCGGGTCCGTCCGCAGCGATTGCCGGCGCACCTCGGGCGGCGCCCCCGTCCCACCCGTGGAGTGCTGGACCACCACGTCGTCGGTCGCCTCGCGCACCGCCGCGGTGAGTTCCTGGAACCGCTCGCGGGCGAAGGCCCGCTCGCCGTTCTCACGGCGGGCGTGCAGGTGGACGATCGACGCCCCCGCCTGCTCGCACTCCCGGGCCGCCTCGGCGACCTCGCTGGGCGTCTCCGGCAGGTTCGGGTTCGCCTCCTT
>CAZQHW010000012.1:23250-25944 GCA_964593395.1 uncultured Halobacteriales archaeon | reverse complement strand
ACGCCAGGCGCACGAAGTCCCCGTGCTGGAGTCCCTCGGCGTCCGCCGCGTCTTCCGCCTCTTCCTCGTGGTCATGATCGTGGTCATCCCCGTGATCGTGGTCGTGGTCACCCTCATGATCGTGGTCGTGGTCACCCTCTTCCTCGTGATCGTGGTCGTGGTCGTGCTCGTCGTCAGTCATAACCGTCCGTACCGGGGCCGGGGATAAAGGATGTGCGTTTCGTGCCCCACGGACCGACAGGGCTATTCGAGCGGCTCTCGCCCGCCCGGTATGTACGAGGTCGAACTGAAGGTTCCCGCCGACCACGGGCCGGTGCGCGAGCGACTCGCCGACCTGGACGCCGAACGCGAGCGGGTCGTCCGGCAGGTGGACACCTACTACGACGCCCCCGACCGGTCGTTCGCCGAGACCGACGAGGCACTCCGGGTTCGCCGGGAGACCGCCGCCGAGGCGCCCGTGACCGTGGGCACCGCAGGCGACGACCCCGAGGAGTGGACCACCGTCGAGTTGACGTACAAGGGACCGAAGGTCGACGAGTCGTCGAAGACCCGCGTCGAACACGAGACGACGGTGGGTGACGGTGCGGCGACCGACGCCGTTCTCCAGGGACTGCGCTACGACCCCGCCGCGACGGTCGAGAAGGCCCGCGAGCGGTACGCCGTTCCCGCCGGGCACGTCACCCTGGACGCCGTCGCCGACCTCGGCACCTTCGTCGAGGTCGAGACCACCGTCGAGGACGAGGCGGCGGTCCCCCCCGCCCGCGACGACCTCGTCGATCTGCTGGGTCGTCTCGGCCTCGACCCCGACGACAGCATCCGTACCTCTTATCTCGGCCTGTTGCTGGAGGCATGAACCGACTGTGCCGCCCGCTGATGCGTCGTAGTTATTTATCGGCGGCGCGCTGTTTCCACAAGTTATAGAACCGCCGACCGGGAAGCGGTGTGCAATGACCGAGCGGAACGTGCGGGTGCAGGACGCCGCGGCGCCCGCAGTCGAGGACCAGGAGATAGAGATCGTCGAGCGAAAGGGGATCGGCCACCCGGACTCCATCTGTGACGGGGTGGCCGAGGCCGTCTCGCGGGCGCTGGCCCGGACCTACCGCGAGCGGGTCGGTCAGTACCTCCACTTCAACACCGACGAGGCACAACTCGTCGCCGGCGAGTCGGCGCCGGCCTTCGGCGGCGGCGAGATGATCCGCCCGATCACCCTCACCATCGTGGGCCGGGCGACAAAGGAGTACGACGGCGTCCGCATCCCGACCGAGACCGTCGCCATCGACGCCGCCCGCGAGTACCTCGCCGAGCACGTTCCACGCCTGGAGTTCGGTCGAGACATCGTCGTCGACGTGGCCTTCGGAGAGGGGTCGGGCGACCTGCAGGGCGTGTTCGGCCGCTCGGGCGTGCCGATGGCCAACGACACCTCCTTCGGCGTCGGCCACGCCCCGCTGTCCGACACCGAGCGTGTCGTGCTTGAGACTGAACGACGGCTCTACCGGGAGTTCGACGCCGTCGGGCCGGACGTGAAGGTGATGGGCAAGCGCGAGGGCGACCACGTCGACCTGACGGTGGCCGCCGCCGTCGTGGACGAGTACGTCGACGACCTGGACGGCTACCGCGCCGTTCTCGAGGACGTCGAGTCGTTCGTCGGGAGCGTGGCCGCCGAGCACACCGACCGCTCGGTCGACGTCTACGTCAACACCGCCGACGACATCGACGCCGGGTCGGTGTACCTCACCGTCACCGGCACCAGCGCCGAGCAGGGCGACGACGGCTCAGTCGGCCGGGGCAACCGCGCAAACGGCCTGATCACCCCCAACCGGTCGATGTCGATGGAGGCCACCAGCGGCAAGAACCCCGTCAATCACATCGGCAAGATATACAACCTGCTCGCCACCGAGACCGCCGCCTCGGTCGTCGAGGAGGTCGACGGTATCCGCGACCTGCGGGTACGCCTGCTCAGTCAGATCGGCCGCCCGATCGACCAGCCACACGTCGCCGACGCCCAGGTCGTCACCGAGGACGGCGTCGCCGTCGGCGACGTCCGCCCCGCAATCAGGGAGATCGTCGACCGCGAACTCGGGGACGTGACCTCGATCACCGAGCGGGTCATCGAGGGCGACCTCGACACGTTCTGATCCCACTCGCCGTCGTCTCGCCGCCCGGTAGAGTCCACTGTGCAGTCACGGCTTTTTCAAATCGTGAATTTTCTCGTGAATTTCATTTCTCACGACACATTATTGGCGAGCATGGGGGAAATGATAGCGTTTGTACGGTCGGAGCGAGCGGTGTCGCCGGTGATCGGCGTGATCCTGGTCGTCGCGGTGACGGTCACTCTGGCGGCGATCATCGGTTCGTTCGTGCTCAGCGTTGGGAGTAGTCAGGAGACGGTGCCACAGGCGAAGTTCACCGTCGACACGGTGGACACCGACGGCGACGGCGTGGTGGAGGCGGCAAACGTCACGCACGCCGGCGGGCAGGCGTTCGAGGAGGGGACGCTCACCGTGAGCGTCGCCGGCGACGAGCCGACCTGGAATCCGACGTCGGAAGTGACCGTGGGTGACACGTTCGTCGTCGCCAACAGCACAATGATTAGCCTGCCCGCGTCGGCGGTCGACCACACGGTGTCGAGTGGCACTCTTGACGGCGAGACGCTGCAACTCGTCTACGCCACGCCGGAGGAGGACAGGGGGGTGG
>CAZQHW010000012.1:7976-23150 GCA_964593395.1 uncultured Halobacteriales archaeon | reverse complement strand
GACGGCGAGACGCTGCAACTCGTCTACGCCACGCCGGAGGAGGACAGGGGGGTGGTGATCGTCAGCCAGGAGGTCACCGACTGAGCGGTCTCGCCGTGTGTGGCCGCTCGGGGCGCTTATTACCGGGCAGACCCTTTGTAGTCCATGCAGCCGAGCACGGTGCTGCGAGACCGGCGGGCGGTGTCGCCGGTGATCGGCGTGATCCTGATGGTCGCCATCACCGTGATTCTCGCGGCCGTGATCGGCACGTTCGTCCTCGGCATCGGCACGAGCACGCAGGAGACGCCACGGGCAACCTTCGAGTTCGAGCAGGTGAAGGAGGGGCCGTCATCCAGTAACCCGGACGAACTGGAGATAGCCCACGTCGGTGGCGACACGGTTCGGAACGACGATCTGTACGTGACGGCGAGTGTGCAGGTGAAAGACGCCGGTGGGTCGCTCAGTCCGGCGGACCGACAGTCCTGGGCCGACCTGGGCGACGCCGGGGACGACGTGGTGGCAGGCGACTCGGTGCTCGTTGAACCGCCCAACGGCCCGCCTCTCTCGCTCACCGAAATCGAGGACAAGACGTTCCAAGTCGTCTGGGCGAGCGGCGGCCAGTCCGCGGTGCTCGCGGCGTGGAGCGGACCTGACGCCTGATCGGTCTGCCGTCCGTCGGACGGTTGCGAAACGCTTAGTCGCGCGCGCCGTTCAGTCGGGGGCGTGACGCGGGTCTGTCTGGTCGGCGAGGAGGACGTGAACCTCCAGTACGAGTTGCTCTCCCGGGAGACCGCCCGGGAGGCACTCGCCACCTACGAACCCGGCCAGCCGTACGAGAACACCCTCGCCGTGGAGACGGTGAGCCTGGGGGCGGCGGTGGCGCTGTTGAACGACCTGGACTGGTATCTCGCCCGCTTCGTCCGGGCCGCCTTCGTCCGCGAGCCCTCGATCGACGGAGCAGAGTACCTCTCGCGTGCGCTGGCGACGGCGGTCCGAGACGGCGAGGTGAACCCCGCCGACACTGGCGACTTGCTGACCGTCTACGGCATCGACGACGGCCGTCTCGTCGAGCCGATGTACGTCCGCCGCTCGGACGCGACCGACCGCGCCGCCGACACCGAACCCGACGCGACCGCCCCGGTCTCCCCGGGGACGCCGAGTGTCGAGGGCGACACGCCGGACGACGCAAGCGGGGGCGATGGCGACGACGACGGCGACGGCAGCGACCTCAACGCCGGAGACGGGGACGACAAAGGCGGTGCCGCCGCGACCCGCGACCGGCCGTCGTACGACCTCCGCGAGGTCGACGACACCGTCGTCGTGCGGGTGACGGCGGCGGAGTTCGCCGGCTGAGAGACACCGAAAGACACCTGTTCGCGGACTCGCACCACCGCTCCGTGACCAGAGCGAGTTCTCGTCGTGACCTGCTCCGGGCGGTCGGTGCCGCCGGGACGGCGGCACTGACCGGGGTCGCCGGCTGCTCTGCGGCAGTCTCGTACCGGCCGCCGGACTCGGTCGAGTCCGGCCCCGCGGGACCGGCGGACCCGACCGGCGAGTCGACGACGTTCCGCGGTGGCCTGGCCCGCCGGGGCTTCTACCCGGACCACTCGACGCCCGAGACCCCGGAGTCGGCGTGGTCGCACCCGCTGAACACGGGCGACCACAGCGCCGCAAAGGCGAGCGCCGTGTCGCTCCCGCGAGCGGAGTCGGACGCGGTCGTCGTTCCCGGCGACGACGGGTCGGTGTACGCCTTCGAGTCGGACGGCGAGCAACTGTGGACCGCCGACACCGAGGCGCCCTCACGAGGTATCCACGGCACGCCCACCGTCGCCGGCGACACGGTGTACGTCGGCGCCTACGACGGGGCGCTGTACGCCCTCGACCGCGAGACGGGCGAGCGTCGCTGGCGGGTGCGACTCGGCGGCTCGATCGGCTCCTCGCCGGGGTACCACGACGGGCGGGTGTACATCGCCGTCGAGTACCCCGACCCCGACGGCAGCCTGTTCGCGGTCGACGCCCGCACCGGCGAACCGGAGCGAGACTGGACACGACCGACGGACCACCCCCACTCGACGTGTGCGCTGGCGCCCGAGGCGGACCGCGTCGTCGTCGGGTCGAACGACGGCGGCCTGTACGCCTGGCGGCTCTCCGACGGCGAACCGGCCTGGGCGGTCCAGACCGGCGACGCGATAAAGGGCCCCGTCGCGACCTACGACGGCGCCGCCTTTGCCGGGTCGTGGGACGAACACCTCTACCGCGTCGACCTCGCCGAGGGGTCGACGGACTGGCGGTACGAGGCGGACGGCAAGGTGATGTCCGGGCCCGCTATCGACCCGGGACGAGAGACGGTGTACGTCGGCAGCCACGACAGTTACCTGCACGCGATCGACGCCACGACGGGCGAGCGACAGTGGCGGTTCGACACCGGTCGCCGGATCACCGGCTGTCCGAGCGTGATCGGCGACCGCGTGGTCGTCGGGTCGGTCGACAGCAAACTGTACGCCGTCGACCGGACGGGCGACCGGGTCTGGTCGGTCGACCTCGACGGCTGGGTGACAGCCTCCCCTCGCCCGGCCGGAGAGACGGTGTACGTCGCCGAGCGAGCGCCGTCCGGGTCCGACGGGAAGCCAGGCCGGGTGTACGCGATCAGGTAGCCGCGACCGACGCGTTCAAGCCCGCCGCCACCCCGCCTCCGACGTGAACGGGGCGCCGACCGACGACCGCCGCCGGTTCGTGTCGTGGCTCTGTCGCGGGTCGAACACCGGAACGGACGGGAATCCGGCACGGGCGCCGCGGGTGGTGGAACACCGATGAGATTCAACAACGCGCTGTTGTTCGTCGCGCTGGCGGCCGTCTGGGGCACGGCCTTCACCGGAATAAAGGCCGGACTGGCGTACTTCCCGCCGGTGCTGTTCGCCGCGTTCCGGTTCGACGTCGCCGGCGTGGCGATGCTCGGCTACGCGGTGTACGCGACGGACCGCTGGCGACCCCGCGGGCGGAGCGAGTGGCGGCTCGTTCTCGTCGGCGGTGCCCTGCTTATCGCCGCCTACCACGCCTTTCTGTTCGTCGGCGAGCAGGGGACCACGAGTGCCGCCGCCGCCATCGTGGTGAGTCTCTCGCCGATCCTGACGACGGGCTTCGCTCGTGCCTTTCTGCCGGACGAGCGGCTCACCATCGTCGGAGGGGTCGGTCTGCTGGTCGGCTTTTTGGGCGTCGGCGTGCTCAGCAACCCCGACCCGAACGACCTGTTCAACGCCCGCACCGTCTCGCTGTCGCTGGTCTTTCTTGCGGTTGCCTGCTTTGCGCTGGGCAGCGTGCTCACCCGGCGGATCGACACCGAACTGCCAATCGAGACGATGGAGGCGTGGTCGATGCTGTTGGGCGCCGGGCTGATGCACGTGGCCAGTCTCGGACTCGGCGAGTCCGTGCGGTCGGTCGAGTGGACCGGCGAGGCGGTGCTCGCGCTCGGCTACCTCGCCGTCGTCGCCAGTTCGCTCGGCTTCCTGATCTACTTCACGCTGCTCGACCGGCTCGGCCCGATCGAGATCAACCTCGTGTCGTACGCCGCCCCCGTCGCCGCCGCCGTGACCGGACTCGTCTGGCTCGGGGAGCGACCGTCACCGTACACCCTCGTCGGATTTCTGCTGATCCTCGTGGGGTTCGCCCTGCTGAAGCGAGCGGCGCTCAGGACGGAGCTAACGCGGCTGCGACGTCACGAGGGCGACACGGCCGGGAGTGCGGGAGCGACGAGAACGGAGACGAGCAACACGGCAGGCGGCGACGGGCGCGACGGGGAGCGGTGACCGCTCGTGTGACCACACCGGGCGAGAACGACTGTCACTCGGCGTCGAACGTGCCGGTCGTGAGATAGCGCTCGCCGCTGTCCCAGAAGACGGTGATCACGAGCGGGCAGTCGTCGTAGCCGCCGTCAGTGCCGACGGACTCGCGGGCCGCGCCCTCGGCGTCGGCGGGGTCGGCGTCGGACTCGCCGCCCGCGCCGGCCGTGTCCTCGGGGTCGGTGTCAACGTCGGCCTCGGGGGCAGGCGGGCACTGCAGTTCGGGCCGGGCGATCTCGGCGGCGACCCGGCGGGCGGCGAGCGACGACGCCCCGGAGGACTGGCCGACGAGGATCCCCTCATCGCGGGCCAGGCGGCGACACTCGGCCTCCGCGTCCGCGAGCGGGACGGTCTCGACGCGGTCGATCAGGTCGCGGTCGGTGTTCTCGCTGACGAACCCCGGTCCCATTCCCTGGTACGAGTCAACGCCGGCCTCGCCGGTCGACAGGACGGGGTTGGCGGCAGGTTCGACGGCGACGATGTCCACGTCGGGAAACGCCTCGCGCAGGCGGCGCCCGACACCGGTCAGCGTGCCGCCGGTACCGACGCCGGCCACGAGCGCGTCGACCTCGCGGTCGCCGACCTGTTCCAGTATCTCCGCGCCGGTGCCGCTGTAGTGCGCCTCGGGGTTCGCGGGGTTCTCGAACTGGCGGAGTTGGACGGCCCCGGTCTCCTCGGCGATCGCTTCGGCGCGGGCCCGGGCGTCGGTCATCTCGCCCTCGACCAGGCGAATGTCGGCGCCGTAGGCTCGCATCAGGCGGCGCCGCTCCTCGGACTTCGAGGCGGGCATCACGACGGTGAGGTCGTAGTCCAGCGCGGCACACGCCATCGCCAGGCCGATACCGGTGTTGCCGCTGGTGGGCTCGACGACGCGGTCGCCCTCGGTCAGGTGGCCCGCTCGCTGTGCCGCCCGCAGCATCGCGACCGCCGGTCGGTCCTTTGCCGACCCCCCCGGGTTGTGGGACTCCAGTTTCGCCGCCACGGTCGCTCCCTCCGGCGACCCGACCCGAACGAGCGGCGACCCGATCGTCTCTAAGACACTCTGCTTCACTGCCGACCCGTAGGCGATGCGCACCTAAACCGGTGGCGCCTCCCGCAACGCTGCCCGCGTCCCGCCATTCTATATATCTGATGGAGCTGAATATATATAAATTAGCGCGATTTAAGCCGGTCGGCGTCCAGGGTTGTGGTGATGAGCGAGCGCGACGTAGCCTCGGTCGGGGTCGAGCGGTCGCAGGAAGACGAGACGGCGGGCCCGCTGCTGGCGCGGTTCGCCCGCCCACGGTGTGCGACGCCGACGACACTCGCCGTCTTTGCCGACCCGCACCTCTCGACGCGGAAGGTAGGCACCTGGAAACGGTTTCACGAGACCGAGCGCCGACTGTCGGCGGCGGTCGCCGACGTGAACCGTCGCGGCGTCGACGCCGTCGTGATTGCGGGCGACCTCACCGAGAACGGCCACCCGGCAGACTTCGAGCGGGTCCACGACCTACTCGGCGACCTCGCGCCGCCGGCACTCGCCGTGCCGGGCAACCACGACGTGCCGATGGCCGGTGACCCACACGAGACGCCGCCGGTCGGCGCCTTCGAGCGGCGGTTCGCACCCGGAGGGTTTCCCTTTCACGCCCGGGTCGGCGGCGTCGACGTGGTCGGACTGAACACCGCCTCGGCGCCCGACGGGTCGCTGTCCGACACGCACGAGGGGGCGGTCTCGCCGCCGGCGCTGTCCTGGCTGGCGGAGACACTACCCGAGGTCGAGACGCCCCTGGTGGTCGGCCACCACCCCCTCACGGGCACCGACGCGTCCGACCTGCCGGTCGGCGAGTGGCGCTCGTCGGTCCCGCTGCGGGACACCGACGCCCTGCACGAGACGATGACCGAGAGCGACGCCCCGCTGTACCTGTCGGCTCACCTCCACGTGCCGACGGTGGCACGGCCCGGCGGCGGCGTCCGCGAACTGGTGATGCCGCCGCTGTGTTCGTTCCCCCAGGGCTACGCGCTTCTCCGGGTTGACCCCGCCGGCACGACGGTCCGGTACGTCCCCGTGGCCGACGGGGAAGCGGCGTGCGAGGCGTACCTCGCCGCCCTCGACGACAAGCCGAAGTCCGAGGCGGTGGCGAAACTGGCCGCCGACCGGTTCGGGTCGCTGCCGCTGGTCGACGAGACCGGCGACACCCGGACGCCACGACCGCGGTGACACGACGGCGTCGGGGTTGCGCGACCCCCGTGTCCCGACCTGCCGTCGGTCAGTCCTCGGCGGCGTCCGTGCTCTCCTCGCCGTCCTGGCCGGGCGCGAGGTCGTCGAGCCATTCCAGCGCGTCCTCGACGTCGGTCTGTGGCGGCGAGCAGGTAAACGAACGGCAGACGTACAGCGTCGGGGTGTCTCGGGCGTCACGGTCGGCCCAGATCGGTCCCGCCGCGGCCAGTTCGAGGTCGTCGAGCCACGCCTGCAGGCCGTCTGCGGTCGGGGGACGGGGTGCAAGGAGCAGGTCCGGAAGGTAGCGGTCGGCGAGACGGTCGTGCCACTCCGCCGGCACGTCGGCGGCGGCGACGGTCACCTCCGTCAGCCCCGTGAGCACACGGTCCGTCGACAGGGCGAGACTGACGTGCTCGGTGGGCCGGGACTCGACGCGGTCGGCGTGGGTCTCGAGAACGGACTCGACGACGCTCTCGAAGCGGTCGTCCGGCCGGAAGTGGTCCAGCGCGGCGAGTACGTCGACGGCAACGGCGAGACTGGACGGTGTCGACTGGTCGCGCAGTTCCTGCGGGCGAGTGACCAGCGACTCGCCGCTCTCGGGGGTGAAGTACAGCGTTCCGCGGTCGTCGTCGTGGAACTCCGCGACGACGGTCTCCCCACACCCGAGTGCCAGGTCGAGATGCTCGTGTTCGCCGGTGACGCCGTACAGCGCGAGCGCCCCGCGGGCGAGGTAGGCGTAGTCCTCCAGGTAGGCCTCGCCTTTCACGTCGGAGCCGTCCTCGTCCTCGGCGTAGCGCCGGCGCAGGCGGCCGGTCTCCTCGTCGAACAGGTGCTCGCGAACAAAGGCGAGGGCGTCCCGGGCCAGGTCGGCGTAGTGGTCGTCGCCGAGAACGCGGGCCGCCTCGGCGAACGCCCCGATCGCGAGGCCGTTCCACCCCGCGAGTACCTTCTCGTCGCGGGCCGGGCGGGGGCGCTCGGCGCGCGCCTCGAAGGCGCGGTGTTCGACCGCCGCGAGACGCTCGCGCACCTCGTCGACGGGGTCGTCGAGCGTCTCGGCCACCTCCTCGACGGTCTTCGCCAGCGTGAGCACCGTCTGGCCCTCGTGGTTGCCGTGTTCGTCGACGCCGAACCGCTGCTCGAACAGCGAGACGTCGGGGTCGTCCAGAGCCTCGCGAGTGGACTCGGGCGTCCAGCAGTAGAAGGCGCCCTCCTCCGGGTCGCCACCCTCCGGCGGGCGACTCCGGGCGTCGAGCGTGCCGTACAGGCCGCCGTCGGGGTGGGTGAGTTCCCGCTCCAGAAAGGCGAGTGTCTCCCGTGCGACGTCGGCGTACCGCTGCTCGCCGGTGACCTGGTAGCCCGCGAGGTAGGCGCGGACGAGTTCGGCGTTGTCGTACAGCATCTTCTCGAAGTGGGGCACGGTCCAGGTGCGGTCGGTCGCGTACCGGTGGAAGCCGCCGCCGAGGTGGTCGTAGGTGCCGCCCTCGTACATCGCGTCGAGCGTCTCCAGGGCCACCTCGCGGTACTGGTCGGTGCCGGTACGCTCGTGGGCGGCGAGCAGGGCCTGGATCCGCCACGGACTGGGGAACTTCGGGCCGCGCCGGGAGAAGCCGCCGTGGTCGCGGTCGGCGGTCCGGACGAGTGCGTCGGCCACCTGGGTCAGCGACGACCCGGTTGTGTCCGTGCCGGAGCCGACGTCGACCTCCTCCAGTTCGCCGCGAGCGGCGGCGGTCCACTCCTCGGCGCGGTCCTCCATCGCCGAGCGGTCCTCGGGGTCCGCCCAGGAGCCGGCGATCTGCTCCAGTACGTCCCCGAACCCGGGACGACCGCCGCGGCTCTCGGGCGGAAAATAAGTGCCGACGTAGAACGGCTCCCCGTCGGGGGTGAGCCAGGCCGACAGCGGCCACCCGCCCGTGCCGGTGACCGTCTGGCAGACGGTCTGGTAGACGCTGTCCAAGTCCGGGCGCTCCTCGCGGTCGACCTTTATCGGGACGAACTCGTCGTTGAGAACGGCGGCGATCTCCGGGTCCTGGAAGCTCTTTTCTTCCATGACATGACACCAGTGACAGGAGGCGTACCCGACCGACAGAAAGATCGGTCGGTCGCGCTCGCGGGCCGCCCGCAGCGCTCGGTCGTCCCAGGGCTGCCAGTTGACCGGGTTGTCGGCGTGTTGTCGCAGGTACGGACTGGCCTCCTCGTCCAGGCGGTTCCTGGCGAGGGGGTCGTCCGCGTCGGGCGTACTCATGGCCCCTGTTGCGCGTGCCGACCTAAATGCCGACCGCTCCCGCCACCGCCCGCTCCTGGCACGGACCCGAACCCGAGAGGAAGCCGCCACACCCGTACCACGGAACGGCGGCCGTTGGCCCCCCACAGGGTTATGTGTCTCCTCGACGGCGTGTGAAACGATGGCAGGCCGACCGCCCCGGACGACCGCGGCACCGGCACCGCGAGCGGGGGGGGCACGGACGACCGCCCACCCAGACCGGGCGAGCAACGAGCGGAACGGGGGGCGACGGTGAGCGAGGACCCGGACGCTTGCGTCGACCGACGGACGCTGCTGTCCGGTCTCGGAGCGGGACTGGCCGGGCCAACGGTCGGACGCTCGACGGCCGAACGCGGCGGAGTCGGTGCCGTCGGGCAGTCAGCGGGTGGACCGACAGTCACCGTCTCGCGACGGGTCACGCCGTCGGTGGGGACCGGCGGCCACCTCAAGGCCGTCGCCCGGCGGGACAACGGGGACGCGGTGGCGGTGGGCACCGTCGACACAGAGAACGGCGCCGCCGACGTCGCCTGGGCCGTGGGCGTCGACGGCGACGGCGGCCAGCGCTTTGCGCGGTCGGTCGAGGACACCGGTGGAAAGGACCGCCTGTTCGACGTCGTCACGACCGAGAACGGCTTCTTTGCGGTCGGTCAGACCCGGCCGTCGTACCCGGTCGACGCGCTGGGCGTCGAGATCGGCGCCGACGGCACGCTCGGGGATCGCCTGCGGTTCGGCCGGACAGACGCGAACACGTTCCAAGGGGTGGCCCGGGACGGCGACGACTACTTTGTGGTGGGGGGGTACAGCGGCGACGCCTCGGACAGTTGGGACGGCCGGGTGGCAGTCCTCAACGGCGACCTGTCGGAGGCGTCCCTAGAGCAGAAGCCGTCGGTCCGGGCCGACTGGCTCACCGACGTCACGGCGGCGCCCGACGGCGGGTTCGTGGCGACTGGCGGCTACTACGGCGCCGTGGGCGGCGACGGCTACGTCGTCGAGGGATGGCTGTTCAAGACCGACCGCCGGGACCAGCGCGAGTGGACGTACTTCTTCGACCCGGACGACTACGCCCTGTTCGAGGCGGTGGTCCCGGTCGACGGCGGCTACGTCGTCGCCGGACAGACGGGCGCCGCCGGAAACGACAGCCACTCCGGGTGGCTGGTCGGCGTCGACCGAGACGGCACCGAACGGTGGCAGCGCAGTCCCGGGAGTGCCGGCGCCGACGCGCTCCACGGACTGGCCCGGACTCCCGGCGGCGACGTGGTCGCGGTCGGCCAGTACGACGCCGACGAACCGACGGCGTACGCCAGCGCCGGGATCCGGCCGCCCCGAAAGCGTGCGACCGGCGACCCGTGGGTGGTGCGGGTCTCCCCCGACGGCCAGATCCGGCGGAGTGCCACCCTCGACGCCGACACGCGCGACGCCCGCCTGTTCGACGTCGTCCCCGCTGGCGACGGACGTCTGCTCGGCGTCGGGCAGGTGTCCTCGGCGACCGGGGACGAGGGGTGGGTCGTCGAGTTCGAGACGCCGGCGACCAACACGTACGACGGCAACGGCGACGGCGACATCCAGGCACGGGAGGTCCTGAGCGTGATCTCGGCGTACAACGGCCACGACACCACCCTCGCGGCGAGGGACGTGCTCGCGGTGATCTCGGCGTACAACGCCGGTGGGACCTGGACCGATGTCGAGGCCGACCTGAGTGGGTGACCCGCCGGACGTCCGAGGCTCGGGTGGCTCGCGAGGGCGAGAGACCGACACTGACCGGGAAACCTCGTGCAGTGACGGCGGTCGGGAGCGCAGCCACACGGCACACGTTTTATGCGGGTCGACGCGCAACGGGTGAGTATGGTCCAGTGCGAGATGTGCGGCACCGAGACCCCGTCGCCGAAGACGGTCAAGGTCGAGGGCGCCGAGCTCGACGTGTGTGACCAGTGTGCCTCCTTCGGAACCGAGGTCAAGACTACCGACTCGTCCTCGACCTCGACGAAGTACTCCACCTCCTCGGACTCCGGGTCCGACTCCTCGGGGTCGGGGTCGGGATCCGGATCCGGATCCGGGTCGCGCTCCAGTGGCGGTGGCTCGACACGCCGGTCAGACATGTTCGACCAGATGGACGACATCGTCCAGGACTACGGTGAGCGCATCCGCTCCGCTCGCGAGTCCCGGGGTATGAGCCAGGCCGACCTGGCCGACCAGTTGAACGAGAAGGCCAGTCTCATCCGCAAGCTCGAACGCGGCGAGACGCTACCCAGCGACGACGTCCAGCGCGAACTCGAGGGCTTTCTCGACATCAACCTCACCGGCGGGGACGTCAGCGACGAGGACTGGGAGTCCGACACCGACGCCGGCACTCGGACGCTCGGTGACGTCGTCGAGCGCAAGGACTGAGACGACCGCGACCACGGCGCTTTTCGCTCCCGCTCGACTACCGCTCCCGTGACCAGCGACAGACCCGAGACGATCGCCGGCGTCGCCGACGCGGACCTCTCCGGGCAGACGGTGCTCGTCACGGGCGCCACCGACGGGATCGGCCGGGAAACCGCCCTCGCGCTCGGTCGACTCGGCGCTCACGTCGTCGTCCACGGTCGAGACCGCGAGAAGGGCGAGACGGTGTGTGACCGACTCGCCGAGACCCCCGGCAGCGGTGACCTCCGCCTCGCGGACTTCGCCTCGCAGGCGGCGGTGCGCGACCTCGCGAGGGGGGTCCGCGAGGAACACGACGAACTGCACGCGCTGGTGAACAACGCTGGCGGGTTCTTTGCAGAGGGCAGGGTGACCGAGGACGGCGTCGAGCACACGATCGCGGTGAACCACCTCGCGCCCTTTTTATTGACCCACGAACTGTTTCCCCAGTTGGAGGACGCAGGGGGCCGCGTGGTGAACGTCTCCTCGGACGCCCACCGCCCGGCGACGATCGACTTCGAGTCCTTTCGCTCGGTGGACTCGCACTCGGGATGGACCGCCTACGGCCAGTCGAAGTTGGCGAACGTGTTGTTCACCCGGGAACTGCACCGCCGTCTGCGGGCGGCAGGGTCGCCGGTGACGACCGACGCGCTCCACCCCGGTGGCGTGCCGGGGACGGGGTTCGCCCGGCACATGCCCGGGCCGGTCGAGGCGCTGACCGACGCCGTCGAGGCGCTGCCGGACGCCCTGACCGGGCCCTTTGTCACCAGCGTCGCGGCGGGGGCGGCGACGCCGGTGTACCTCTGTGTCGCGGACGACGCTGGTGAGGGTGACTACTGGGCGGACTGCCGCCGGGCGCGACCGTCGCCGACAGCCCGCGACCCCGACCTGGCGCGGCGACTCTGGCGGGTGAGCACCACCCTCACCGACGTGGACACCGGGGCGATAGGGCCGGAGAGGACGCAACGGCGCGACACTGGGGCGGAGTGACGGCGTCCACGGGGGACGGGGCTCTCGACAGTCTTTAGTCGGGGCCGCTCGCCGCCCCGGTATGTTCGTTCTGGTGAACCTGAAGGCGTACGACGCCGACCCTGTCGCCGTCGCGCGGGCGGCGACCGAGGTGTCGACCGACGCCAGGGTCGCCGTCGCCCCACAGACTGCCCGTCTGGCGGCCGCGGCCGCGGCGGTCGACGGGACGCCAGTCGAGGTCTGGGCCCAGCACGTCGACCCCGTCGCACACGGCAGTCACACCGGCACCACCCTCGCCGAGGCCGCCGCCGCGGCCGGCGCCGACGGGACGCTACTGAACCACTCCGAGCGCCGACTGACCCTCGACGCGATCGACGGCGGCGTGCGGGCGGCAGAGCGAGCGGGCCTCGAGACGGTCGTCTGTGCGAACACGCCAGCCCAGGCGGGGGCCGCGGCCGCGCTCGGCCCCGACGCCGTCGCCGTCGAGCCGCCGGCACTGATCGGCGGGGACACGCCAGTCAGTCGGGCCGACCCCGCGGTCGTCGAGGAGAGCGTCGCGGCCGTCGACGCCGTCGACGCGGGGGTCGAGACGCTGTGTGGCGCCGGGATCGCCACCGGCGAGGACGTCCTCGCCGCCCGCGAGTTGGGCGCGACCGGCGTCCTGCTGGCGAGTGGCGTCGCCGCCGCAGAGGACCCCGCCGCCGCGCTCCGGGCGCTGCTGGACCCACTCTGACCACGGGGTTCGGGGCCGTCCGTTACAGAGGCCGGCTCGTCTTACTTGAACGAGTTAACACCAAGTATTATAAGACAGGCGCCCCGTGTAGTTAACGCAATGGGTGACTGGCTCGGTGCGGCACTCCTGGGGTTCGTCGGGTCGTCTGGGGACGACCTGAACGACCCAGTCACCGCCGCCCACGACGGGGATGGATCGACGAGTACGAAAACGGGGACGACGGGGGAGATCGAGACACCTGCGACCGGCACGGAGATCGAGGCGGCACCGGCGATCGACGACGAGCCGGTGTTCACGGCCCGCAGCGAGGAGTAGGCCGAGATCCACAGTTCTTTACTCGGTCTCGCGCCACCCGACGGTATGGCAGAGGGCATCGTCGGTGAGTACCTCGCGCTGCTCGAAGACAGCGGCGCGGACCTGCTGGCGATGCAGGTGGGCGACTTCTACGAGTTCTTCGGCGAGAGCGCAGAGACCGTCGGTGACGAACTCGACCTCAAGGTCTCCGAGAAGGGCTCCGGCGGCGAGTCGTACCCGATGGCGGGGGTGCCGGTGGACGAACTCACCCCGTACCTGAAGGCGCTCGTCGAGCGGGGGTACCGGGTAGGCGTCGCCGACCAGCACGAGACCGCCGGCGGCCACGCTCGCGAGGTGACCCGCGTGGTGACGCCCGGGACGCTCCTGTCGACGACCGACGCCGACGCCCGCTACCTGGCGAGTGTGGTGCGGGCGACGGCGGTCGGCGGCGGCTTCGGGGTGGCCTTTGCGGACGTGACCACCGGCCGCTTTCTCGTCACTGGGGTCGCCGGCGAGGACGCCCGCGAGGCCGTTCTCTCCGAACTGTACCGGTTCGACCCCGCCGAGGTGTTGCCGGGACCGGACGTTCGCTCCGACGACGACCTGCTCTCGCGGGTGCGGGACCGGACCGACGCCGCGCTCACCCTCCACGAGACCCGTGCCTTCGAACCGGGGCGGGCGACTCACCGCGTTCGCGAGCAGTTCGGCGAGCCACCCGACAGCGTGGACGGCGAGGCGGCGCTGCGGGCCGCGGGAGCCGTTCTCGACTACGTCGACGAGACGGGAACGGGCGTACTCGCCTCGATGACCCGCCTGCAACCGCTCGCCGGCGAGAACCACGTCACCCTGGACGCCACCACACAGCGCAACCTGGAGGTCGTCGAACCGATGACCGGCGACGGCCCGACGCTGTTCGACGTCGTCGACCACACCGTGACGAGTCCGGGTGCGCGCCGCCTGAAGGAGTGGCTCACCCGCCCGACACGTGACCGTACGACGCTGTCGGAGCGCCACGACGCCGTCGAGGCGCTGACCGAGGCGGCGATGGACCGCGAGCGGGTCCGGGACCACCTCGACGCCGTCTACGACCTGGAGCGACTCGCCGCCCGCGCGACAAGCGAAAGCGCCGGCCCGCGGGACCTGGCCGCGGTGCGGGACACGTTGGCCGCCCTGCCCGACCTCGCGAGGGTCGTCGGCCTCGACCCGGTTGCTCCCCCCGAGGCGGCCACCGACGGCGGCCAGGGAGCGGACCTGGACGCCGGCGGGGACGACGACACGGACCGGGACGAGGACGACACCGGCACCGGCCCGGACGACGAGGGATCGACGCCCGAGACACCGGGCCTGGACGCCTGGACAGGGACGGACGACGTGGACGACGGAACCGAAGACGAGAGCACGGAGACGGAGGTGGCCGACGGGACCGACACGGGGGCGTCGGGCGACGGTCCGTCGGCCCACGGTCACGACACCGACGCGGCGGACGAGGCGGCACCGGGACCGGGCGACCGGCAACGACTGGCGAACTCACCGCTGTCGGCGGTGCTCGACCGGCCCGACCGGGGGGCGGCGGCGGCGTTGCGGGGGGAACTGGAGACCGCGCTGGCGCCGGACCCGAGCGCCGCGGTTGGTGACGGCGCGGTGATCGCTCGCGGCTACGACCCCGAACTGGACGAGGTGGTCGAGCGCCACGAGGCGGTCGAGAACTGGTTCGACGACCTCGCGGACCGGGAGAGCGCCCGGACCGGGATCACCCACCTCAGCGTGGGCCGCAACAAGACCGACGGTTACTACCTCCAGGTGGGAAAGAGCGAGGCCGACTCTGTCCCCGAGCGCTACGAGCAGGTGAAGACGCTAAAGAACTCGAAGCGGTTCACCACGCCCGAACTCGATGAGAAGGAACGGGAGGCGCTGCGTCTCGAGGAGCAACGCGAAGAACTGGAACGGGCGGCGTTCGAGACGGTGCGAGAGTCCGTCGCCGCCCGCGCCGAACTGCTACAGGACGTTGGACGGGCGCTGGCGGTGGTGGACGCCCTGGCCTCGCTGGCGGTCCACGCCGTCGAGGAGAACTGGACCCGGCCCACGCTGCGGGCGGACCACACGGTCGACGTGCGCGCCGGGCGACACCCCGTCGTCGAGCAGACGACCGACTTCGTGCCGAACGACGTCCGCATGGACGACGACCGCACCTTTCTGATCGTCACCGGACCGAACATGTCGGGCAAGTCGACGTACATGCGCCAGACGGCACTGATCACGCTGCTGGCCCAGGTCGGCAGTTTCGTCCCCGCGGAGGCGGCGACGGTCGGTCTCGTGGACGGGATCTTCACCCGGGTCGGCGCGCTCGACGAACTCGCCGGCGGGCGCTCGACGTTCATGGTGGAGATGGAGGAACTGTCGAACATTCTCCACGCCGCGAGCGAGGACTCGCTCGTGGTGCTTGACGAGGTGGGCCGCGGCACCGCCACCTTCGACGGCGTCTCGATCGCCTGGGCCGCCACCGAGT
>CAZQHW010000012.1:0-7966 GCA_964593395.1 uncultured Halobacteriales archaeon | reverse complement strand
CGTCCACGTCGCCGTCGCGGGCGACCCCGACGACGAGGCCGACGTTACCTTTCTGCGGACGGTACGGGAGGGCCGCGCGGACCGCTCGTACGGTGTCCACGTCGCCGACCTCGCTGGCGTCCCCGACCCCGTCGTCGGCCGTGCCCGCGAAGTGCTTGACCGTCTGCGTCGCGAGAAGGCCATCGAGGCCCGCGGCGGTGGCGGCGGGCACCGCCAGGTCGTCTTCGACGTCGGCAGCGAAGAACTCAGGCGCGGAGAGGGAAAGAGCACGGACCGGGACGAAGACGACGGGGGGCCGGAGGTCGACCCCACGGTCGAGTCGGTTCTCGAGGAGTTGCGCGACGCCGACCCCGAGGCGACGCCGCCGCTGGAACTCGCCGAGCGAGTCCGCGAGTGGCAGCGGCGACTGAACGAGTGAGTACCTGGCGGGCGCGGTGACGGCCACAGACCCGCCGGCACGTGGACCGGAACGACTTACCCACCAGCGACGGATCGCGACGCCATGGAGATCGGCACGGGACTGTTCACCTGTCAGCGACGACCGGACGACGACCGGTCGTTGTCGGCGATCTACGACGAGATGACCACCCTCGCGGCGACGGCGGACGACGCCGGCCTGGACTCGGTGTGGGTGTCGGAACACCACTTTCAGGACGACGCCTACCTCTCGGGGACGATGCCGGCCCTCGGAGCGATCGCCGCCGAGACCGACGACCTGGAGATCGGCACCTGCATCGCGCTGGCCCCGCTGTACGACCCGGTGCGACTCGCGGAGGACGCCGCCACGCTCGACCTGCTCTCTGACGGCCGGATGCGGCTCGGACTGGCGATCGGGTCGAACCCGCGGGAGTTCGACGCCTTTGGCGTGCCACGAGAGGAGCGGGTCGAGCGCCTGCTGGACACGGTGGGAGTGCTCAGAGACGCCTGGTCGCCCGGACCGATCGAGTACGACGCCGACTTCCACCCGATCGGACCCGACGCGGACGTGTCGGTGACGCCCAAGCCCGAGGGCGACCTGCCCGTGATGCTCGGTGGAAAGGCAAAGCCCGCGGTGCGGCGGGCGGGACAGCACGCCTCGGCGTGGTGTGCACCCTCGTCGCTGTCGGTGAAGGGGGTGCGCCTGCGCCACGAGGACATCCTCTCACTCCGCGAGGAACAAGACGTGGAGGGCGAATACACCACCTACGTCATCCAGCACGGCTTCGTCGGCGACTCCCGCGAGGCGGCGTGGGAGCAGATGCGCGACGGCTACCTCTGGTTGCAGCGGCGCTACCAGGAGATCTTTTCCGGGGAGTCCGTCGACGAACTCGACGAGAAACAGCGCGAGGGCATGAAAGAGCGGGCGATATTCGGCACGCCCGAGCAGGTCGTCGCCGACCTCGAAAAGTACCGCGAGGCACTCGGCGACGACGTTCACGTCATCTTCCGCACCTACCACCCCGGCACCGACACGGGGGCGATGCGACGCTGTATCCGGCGACTGGGGGATGCGGTCGCACCCGAACTGCAGTAGTCGCGGGTCCCGACCGGTCGCGCTCCGCGGCGGAGCGGTGACCCCACGCCATTCATCACCCGCGGCGCTCTAAGCGACGTATGGGTTACCACACGTTTCCGCTGGAGAACGCCGACGCCCTGGAGGACCCCACCCGGTACCGGTTCTGCTCGCGGGAGGAACTCGTCGACCTGGTCGACCCCTCGCCGAACGCCGTCGCCGCCGACCTGGGGTCGGGGACGGGGTTCTACACGGACGAGGTCGCCCCCTTTGTCGACCACCTGTACGCCGTCGACGTGCAGTCGGGGATGCACGACCGGTACCGCGAGAAGGGCGTCCCCGGGAGCGTCGAACTCGTCACCGCGGAGGTCGGCGACCTCCCGATGCCCGACGGCGCCCTGGACGCCGCTTACTCGACGATGACCTACCACGAGTACGCCGGCGAGGAGACACTGGCCGAGATCCGGCGTGCGCTCCGGCCGGGCGGGGTACACGCCGTCGTCGACTGGACCAGCGAGGGCAGCGGCGACCGCGGCCCGCCGACCGACGAGCGGTTCGCCCTCGCCGACGCCGTCACACACCACCGCGAGGCCGGGTTCACCGTCGACGCGGCCCGCACCCGGCCCGAGACGTTCGTTCTCGCCGCCCGGACGCCCGCCGAGGAGTGAGAGCGTGGCCGGTCAGGGCGTCATCCGCTCGACCAGTCGCCACGCCGTCGTCCCGTTCGCGTCGCCGTCGGCGTCGACCAGCGCGAACACCATCCGCTTGCGGACGCCGTGAGCGAGACGCACGTCCAGCGCGAGGTCACGCGGGGTGAGAGTCACGTCGCCGGGCAGGGCACGGACGAGAAACTGGGAGTGCGAGAGGTCGTCGACGGAGTCGAACTCGTCGTACGCGCGGTAGTCGGCGCCGAACTTGAAGCCGGTTTTCGGGACGAGACCGCGCTCGCGCAGGGCGGCGTAGGTCCTGAGTCGGCGGTCGAACCGCTCGCCCTCTACCGCCCGACCGCGGGCGACGGTCGCCGCGTACTCCGGCGACGGGTCGTGTCCCGGGACCTCGGGCGGGACGCCCGGCGCGCCGTCGACGTCCACGTCCAGCGCGACCGCGCCCCGTCCGACGAGGGAGGCGGCCTCGACGAGCGACAACTGGAGCGCCTCGTCCGGGTCACGACCGGGGAGTGGCTGGCCGTAGAAGGCGTCGTGGTACAGCGCTCCCGGAGGGTCCCAGAGAACGGCGCGGTCGGCGAGCAGGACGCCGGTCGTCTCGGCGGGCGGGGCGGCGTCGGCGGTGCCCGCGAGGTCCGGGCGCGTGGTCTCGAGGTAGGTGACGTCCGACTCCTCGTCGACGACGGCGAGTACCTCGGGCAGGTCGGCGACTGCGACGGGCGTTCGCTCGCCGACCACGCGGACGCGGTAGCCGATGTTGCCGTCGCCGGGACCGCTCCCGCGGGGGTAGACGACGAAGTCCGTCCTCTCGGTGTCCCACCCGGCGGTGTTGGGCCACCCGTCGCGGGCGGGCGAGAGGTAGAAGCCCCGCTCGCGAAGGTCGGCGTACACCAGGTACCCCAACAGCGTGGCCGCGCCCTCGGCGTCAGCGAGAAAGGCACGAAAGGAGAGCCGGTCCCCGCCGGAGCGGACGGCGTCGAGGTCGCCACGGCCGAGTAGGTGGGCCGCCTCGACGCGGGACAGCGCAAGTCCCGACGGGCCCCACTCCTCGCGCTCGTCGTCGGTGAGCGGACGACCGTAGCCGCGACTGTCGTAGAAGCGGTGACGGGCGTCCTCGCCCGCGTAGACCACGCCGTCACGGAGGTGTCCGTCCATATGCCGGCGGAGACGCCTCGGGACAAAGAGGCTGTGGTCACGGCCCCGTCAGGTGCCCTCTCCGTCGGCCTGCGCGACGGCGGGGTCGTCCCCGGACTCGGGGAGCGGCCGGTCGCAGGTGGAGTCCACACAGCGTCGGGCGGTGCCGGTGTCGAAGACGGGCAGGCCACAGTCACAGGCGCCGTCAACGGTGCCGACCGGGACCGCAAAGCCCGTTTCGCAGTCGGGGTAGCGCTCACAGCCGAGCATGAGGCCGCCACGACGGATCACCCGCAGGTCGGCGCCACACTCGGGGCAGTCCCAGGCGCGGTCGAACGCCGCACGAAGGGCCTCGTCTAGTGACCGGGAGTGATCGCAGTCCCGGGCGAGACAGAGGTCGAACCGCTCGCCGCGGGACACGGCGATGCGGGGCAGACCACACGCGCACGACGCGTCGGTGACCGTCGCGTCCCGCGGGAGGCCGTACGTCTCCCCACAGTCGAGACAACGGGCGCGGCCGTCGGCCCGGACGAGGGATCCGTCACAGCGGCAGTCCCCGACCGGCAGACCCGCCGCCGTGGCGTCGTGGTGGGCGACCGACACCCCGCCGTGGGCGGTGACGAACAGCACTCGCCGGTCCTTTCGGGCGGTGAGTGTGAACGGTGGGTCGTCCGGGTCAGATTCGCCGGTCAGCGAGGGGACCGGGTCGTCCGCTCCGTCAGCCCCCGGATCGGAGGCGTCCGCCTCGGAGGTGTCGGTCGGTGAGTGTTCCCAGGCGACGCCGTCGGCGCGGGTGAGCCAGGCGACGGGTTGGTAGCCGTCGACGTCGTGGACGAGGACGGTGTCGTCGGGCTTGACGAGGACGACCACCCGACCCCGCCGCTCGCGGGTGTCGGTGCCGTCGCGTTCTCGAACGGTGCAGTCGCCGACGACCGTGAGTACGGCGGTCATGGGCCGCGCTGGTCGCCCCCTGGTTTATAAACGCCAGGCCGCGTGTCGACGGATTGCAGGCCCCAGAAGACACTTACCCGCGAGCGGAAAGCACGAGACGACCCCACACAGTCTCGCGTGGTCAGCCCTCCATTAGGTGACAACCCGCTGTCCGATGGGGACGTCGGTGGGGTCACCCTCTTTCCGAGCGATTGAACTCGACCCGCGGTGATCGCGGCGTATGCGGCTGTTCGTCAGCGTCGACCTGCCCGACGACCTCGCTGGGGCGGTCGCCGACGTTCAAGCGGAGTTGCGCCCCGCGGCGGGGTTGAACTTCACCGACCCGGAACAGGCCCACGTCACGTTGAAGTTCGTCGGCGAGGTGCGGCCGGAGCGCGCCGAAATCGTCACCGAGGCGGTCGCCGACGGCGTCGAACGCGCCGGGGTCGACCCGTTCGAGGTGACCTACGGCGGCCTGGGGGTGTTCCCATCGCTCGAGTACATCTCGGTGGTGTACCTGGGCGTCGAGAACGGCGGGGAGTCGCTGACCCGACTACACGAGGCGATCGAGGCGGAGGCGACGGCGGTCGGTGTCGACCCCGAGGACCACGAGTTCACGCCCCACGTCACCCTGGCGCGGATGAACCACGGCGGCGGCAAGAAACACGTCCAGCAGGTGGTGCGCGAGCAGTCGCCGACGGTCGGCACCGCGACCGTGGAGGCGGTCCACCTGACCGAGAGCCACCTGGAGGACGGACCGACGTACACGACCGTCGAGCAGTACCCCCTGTAGTCCCAAACCGATAAGTCGCCGCCGGCCCTCTCGCGCGTATGGTCTCGTGGTGGGTCGTGGCCCTCGCCGTCCTCTTTCCGCTGGCCCAGGTGCCCCTGGTGCTGTGGATCGGCCGCTACTTTGCGCTGGACGACGACGAGGAACCCGCCACGCTGGACGTTCGCGAGCACTGGACCGAACACGAGGCGAGTCCGGCGGCGGAGGGGTCGCCCGGGTTCGACCCCGAGGAGTACGACCTGCCGGAGACGCCGTCGGGACTGGACAGCGTGACCACCGCGGCGGACGAGGGGCCCACCCACGTTCGCTGCCCGGAGTGTGGCGCCGAGAACGGCGCCGCGTTCCGTTTTTGTGGGGAGTGCGCGGCGACGCTCGACTAGCTCTCGAACGGCAGTTCGGGTTCGTAGTCGGCCGCCTCGACGGCGGCGTCGAGCACGCCCTCGACGTTGTCACCCTCGGTGACGGACATGTAGAGGTCGGCGTCGGCGTCCCGTGAGCGGTCCGACTTGTTGCAGACGGTGACGACCGGCACGTCGAACTGCTCGCGGACGTCGGCCAGCAGTTCGAGTTGGTCGTCGAGCGGGTAGCCACAGTCGAGACTGGCGTCGAGAACGAACAGGACGACGTCGGCGAGGTGGGTGAGCGCCGACACCGCCTGGGCCTCGACGTCGTTGCGTTCGTCGGCGGGCCGGTCGAGTAGGCCGGGCGTGTCGACGACCTGGTAGCGGACGCGGTCGCGCTCGACGTGGCCGACGGCGACGCCGGTCGTGGTGAACGGGTACCCCGCCGTCTCGTTCGAAGCGCGGGTGACGCGGTTGACAAAGGAGGACTTGCCGACGTTCGGGTAGCCGGCGACGACGACCGCGGGGTCGTCGGCACGCAGGTCGGGCAACGGGCGCAGGTCGGCGGCCGCACTGTCGATCGTCTCGAGGTCGTCGGCGACCTCGCGGACGACGTCGGCCAGGCGGGCGAACGCCTGCTTGCGGTGGGCACGGGCGAGGTCCTCGTCGGCGGTCCGCACGCGTCCGAGATAGTCGCTTTTTATCTCGTCGGTCTTCGAGGCGGCCCAGTCGACGTCGCCGAGCGCCGACCGGACGGCGTCTACGTCGACGACGGCGGCGGCCAAGTCACGGTAGAACGGGTCGATCCGGTCGAAGTCCGGCCACTCGGTGACGACGTTCTGGAGGTTGTCGGAACAGACGTTGCCGGCGGTGCGGACCATCGACTCCTGAGCGTCGCGGCCGGACTTCGCCCGCCCGGACCGTGCCGCCCGCGAGAACGCCTGGTCTATCAACCCCTCGGCGTCGGGGGCGTACGGCAGGTCCTCGAAGGTCATACACACGGTGGGCGGCACGGACGGAAAGGCGCTCCCTTCCGCTCGTGTGAACTGACCTCTCAAGAGCGACAGATTGAAGCGCGACCGCGCCCTACGGACGGACATGACAGATTGGGCAGCGGTGTTCGGCGGCGTCCTGGCCGGGATCGTCGTCGGCCTGGCGGCCTCGGCGGTGCCGGGGGTGGGTCACGTGTTCGCCGGACTCGTGGGCGGCGGTGTCGCCGGCTACCTGGCCGACGGGAGCGTCGTCAGCGGTCTCTGGCACGGCCTGCTTGCCGGCGCGCTCGGGGGGCTCCTCCTCGCGGTCGCGCTGTTTCTGCTGATCTCGGTCGCCAGCGTCGCGGTCGGGGCGCCGTTCGGCGTGTTCGCGGGCGCCGGGACCGCCGCCGTCGTGGTCGTGTTGTCGCTCGTCTTCGCCGTCGACAGCGCCGTCGGCGGCGTCGTCGGGGCCGTCCTGTCCTGACCGGCGGCCGCCGGACGCGACGTTGTTCGGTCCAGTACCGGCAACAGAGTTATATTTTGAAATCTTCTTCCGTTATGTATGACTGATTGGCTTGCAGTCGGAGCGGGCGTCGTAGTAGGAGTCGTCGCGAGTGCCGTGTTCTCGGTCGTTCCGGGACTCGGTGGCCTCGCGGCGGGGCTGGTCGCCGGCGGTACCGCCGGCGTGTTTACAACCGGTAGCGCCGGTGAGGGGGCCTGGAACGGCTTGCTCGCGGGGATGTCCTGGGCGCTGGTCGGGGCCGCCATCGCGCTCCTCGCCTCGGGACTGAGCCTGCTGACCCTGCAGCCGGTGGGCGCTCTCGCCGGCGTCGGCGCCGCCGGGTCGTTGCTCGTCGTCGGCGCGATCGCCGCGCTGGACAGCGCGATCGGCGGGGCAGTCGGCGCCGCGCTCTCCTGATCCCCGGCGACACTCCTGCGGGCGACACTCGTCACTGGCGAGTGCTTGCGCTGTCCAGCGTGTGACGGGCGGGGACGGTGACGAGGTGGATCAGCGACGCTCGCGGAGTTCCGCACGGAGGTCCTCGAGGTCGCAGTCGTGTGCGGCCAGTACGACGAGCAGATGGTAGACGAGGTCGGCGCTCTCGGCGGCCAGGGCGTCGCCGTCGTTTTTCGCGGCGAGAACGACCTCGACGGCCTCCTCGCCGACCTTCTCGAGGGCAGCGTCGGCACCCTTCTCGCCGTCGACGAGCGAGGCGGTGTACGACCCGTCGGGGCGACGCTGTAGGCGGTCCTCGATAACGGCAAACAGGTCGTCGAGAACGTCGTCACGGTCGGGGTCACGGTCGGGGTCAGAGCGGGCGGCCGGGTCGTTGTCGGTCATCCTACTCCTCCGGAAGTTCCTCGACGTCGCGGAGTCGCTTGAGGTCGGCGAACTGTTCGGGTGACTTGCGGCCGTTCTCGAAGACGGACTCTGTGACCTCGACGGGGGCACTGGTGCGGGCAGCAAGCGCCAGCGAGTCGCTCGGGCGGGCGTCGACGACGACCCCGTCACGCGGCGTGTCGAGGTGGAGGTCGGCGATGTAGGTGCTGTCCTCGACGGCGGCGACGACCACGCGGTCGACCCGGCCACCGAGTTCCTCGACGATGTCGAGCGTGAGGTCGTGGGTGAACGGTCGCGG
>CAZQHW010000011.1:16258-26316 GCA_964593395.1 uncultured Halobacteriales archaeon | reverse complement strand
AAGCAGGGTGACGACGTGCTCCGCCGGGTCACGAGCGTCCAGGAGATCGAGGGGTACTCAAAGGAGATGGACGGCGTCGTCACCCGGCAGGTGTTCAACTGGGACCCCGTCGAGGACAACATCGAGTTCCAGGGGATGAACAACTCCTACGTTCTCGAGGAGCAGATCGCGAACCTGCTGGGTTACGGTGACACCCGCCAGATCTACGACGACCTGGAGTTCCGCGCGGAACTGATAGAGCGGATGATCCAGGAGGACATTCTGGGGTACCACGAGGTCAACGACGCCATCGAGGCGTTCCAGCGTGACGGCGTCGAGGGCCTGCCGTTCGACATGAGTAGGAGCGTGATGTGACGATGTCGGGGACACAGGAACACGACCAGAGCGTGGTCGCCTCGGCGCTGCTCGAGGACCTGCTCGACGCCTACGACCGCCTGGAGACGCCGACCGAGCGGTACCTCCTGTTCGTCGTGTTGCCGTCTGTGCTGTTCGTCGTGGTCGGTCTGCCCGTGCTCCTGATCGTCGGACTGCCGACCTTTGTCACCGTGCCGGTGGCGCTGTTGTCGGTGCTCGGGGCCGCCACCGCGGTCGTCTACCCGAAACTGCGCCGCGACCAGGTCCAGCGCAACATCGACAACCACTTTCACATGGCGGTGACCCACCTGACGGTCCTGGCGACGACGAACATCAGCCGCATGGAGGTGTTTCGCAGTCTCGCAAAGGAAGCGGAGTACGAGGAGTTCTCAAAGGAGATCGACCGCCTCGTGCAACTCGTGGACATCTGGAACCAGAGTCTTGACGACGCCTGCCGGCGGCGCAGCCGGGAGATCCCCAGTGACATGATGTCGGACTTTCTGGACCGCCTTGCGTACTCGCTGGCCTCGGGACAGGAGCTCATCGACTTTCTAGAGAGCGAACAGGAGGTGATCCTCCGGGACTACAAGACCGTCTACGAGAGCACCCTGGAGAACCTCGACGTGATGCAGGATCTCTACCTGTCGATGATCCTCTCGATGACGTTCGCGCTGGTGTTCGCGACCGTGTTGCCGATCCTCACCGGCAACAACCCCACCGTGACCGTCGGTGCCGTTATCGTGCTGTTCATTTTCGTCCAGATCGGGTTCTTCGTCGCCATCCGGGCGGTCGCGCCGAACGACCCGGTGTGGTTCCACCCGGCGGAGTTCCCAACCGACTCACAGCGCCGGGTCAAGCGGGCGATGATCGCCGGAGCGGTCGCGACGGTGCCGACGACGGTGCTGGCGGCGGCGGGGCTGTTCGGCCTGTTACCGGTGAACCTGGAGACGGTCCTGCCGGTCGAGACGCCGGCGCTCGCGATGTACGCCGCGATAGCGGTGACGCCGATGGTCGTTCCGGGGCTGGTGCTCCGGGTCGAGCGTAAGAAAATAAGCAAACGCGACGAGGAGTTTCCCAGTTTCATCCGCGGACTGGGGGCGACCGAGAGCGCAAAACAGAGCACGACCTCGGCCGTGCTCGCCGACATGCGCGGCAAGGACTTCGGCGTGCTCACGCCGAACATCGACGACCTCTACCGGCGACTCAACATGCGGATCGACCCCAGCATCGCGTGGGCCAACTTCGCCGCCGACACCCGGTCGTTCCTCATCCAGAAGTACAGCGAGATGTACCTCGTCGGCCGGCGAATGGGCGGCGACCCGAAGGAACTCGGCGAACTCATAAGCGAGAACATGAACGAGATCCTGCAGTTGCGCCAGCGCCGTCGCCAGGCGACAGTCACGCTGATCGGACTGCTGTACGGGATCACCGCGGCCGCCACGTTCGCCTTCTACATCGGCCTGCAGGTCGTCCGGGTGCTCGCGAACATCTCGGGGGACTTGGACGCCGGCGGCACCGCCGCGACCGAACTCATCAACACCAGTACCTACGACATCCCCGTGATCGAGTTTCTCATCCTGGCGGTGGTGCTGTTCAACGCGATGCTGTCCTCGCTGATGATCCGGACGGCCGACGGCGGTCACAAGGCAAACGCCTTTGTGCACTTCGTGTTGCTGGTCTGGGTCGGCGGCGTCGTGTCCGTCGTCGTCAAGGTGATGGTCGGCCTGTTTCTCAACGTCGGGTGACCGGCGACCCCGTGGTTCCCCGCCGTCTGGACAGTGATCGCGGGTCGCCATCGGTATGAACGGGGACCACAAGCAGTGGGCTCGACCGCACAGGGCGAGCGGTGTCAGTCTCCGGTCCGACGGTAGATGCGGGTGCCGTTGTGGACGGTCTCGTAGCGGTCCTCAAAGGCCGGCGGGAGCCGCTCTGTCTTGCCGACGACGAGCAGTCCGCCCGGAGACAGCGACTGCGTGAGCGTCTCGAGCACGCTGTGTTCGTACGACGGTTGGATGTAGATCAGGAGATTCCGGCACAGCACCAGGTCGAACCCGGACTTCGGGTCGTCCTGGATCAGGTCGTGTGTCTCGAACCGGACCCGCTCTCGCACCTCGTCGGCGACGGTGAACCGGCGGCCGTTCTCGACGGTGACGTGCTCTCCCGGGCGGGAGAGATGGGACAGTTCGGCCTCGATGTCGGTGGTGTTCGAGGAGCGGTACCGTCCCTTTCGAGCGGTCTCCAGGGCGGACTCGTCGATGTCGGTACCGAGGATGTCGACCGCCTCCGAGCGCAGTTGCGGGTCCGAACTGACGACCATCGACAGCGAGTACGGCTCCCGGCCGTCCGAGCAGGGCGCACTCCAGGCCCGCAGTCGGTCCTGTCCGTCGAGTCGCTGCCTGAGCAGGGGCCGGAGGTCGGACCACACGTCCTCGTTCCGGAAGAACTGGGTGACGTTGACGCTGAGAGCGTCCTCGAGGGCGGCCCGCTCGGCGTCGTCCGTCGCCAGCAGCGAGCGGTACGCCCGGTAGGTGTCGGCGTCGACACGGCGCATCCGCGCTCTGACGCGGCGACGCAGGTAGTCGCCCTTGTAGTAGTCGGCGGCGAAGCCGAGATCGTCACGCAACACCTCACGGAGCCGGTCGAACTCGGAGTCGCTGCGCGGGGTGTCCTCGGGGTCGAAGGAGTCGCTCACCATACCCGGTCGGCGACCCGCGGTCCACAGCGGGCCACGTGTGTCGCGGTCATATCGTCATCACGTCGAGGATCGGGACGACGTTGCCCTCGCCGAGAACGGCGGTGCCGCTCAGGCCCTCGGTGCCGCTGAGGATGCCCTCGAGGGGCTTGACGACGACCTCCTCCTGGTCGTCGACGCCGTCACAGTGCAGAGCGACCGGCCGCTCGTTCTTCGTGACGCGGATCACCATCCCGTGGCCGCCGCCGCCCCCGCGAGCGGTCACGGCGTCGTCGGCGACGGTCCCGCCGTCGGCGCGGGCGGTCTGAGTACCGTCGCCGTCGCCGGTGAGAGTCGCCGCGTCGACGTCGAGGGCCTCCCCGAGACGCACCAGCGGGACGAGGTCGTCGTCGTGCTCGACGAACTCCTGGCCGTTTATCGTCTCGGCGCCCCCGAACCGGTCCACCGTGTCGATCTTCTTTATCGGGACGCCGTAGGTGAGGCCGTCGACGGTGACGAACAGCACCTTGACGATGGCGACCGACACCGGGAGTTCGAGGGTGACGGTCGTGCCCTCGCCGGGAGTGCTCTGGACGTCAACCGAGCCGTCGAGTTGGGTGACGGTGTTGTGGACGACGTCCATCCCGACGCCGCGTCCGGAGACGTCGGTCACCTCCTCGGTCGTCGAAAAGCCCGGGTGGAACACCAGGTCGTACGTCTCCTCGTCGCTCATCCGGTCGAGTTCGGGCTCCGACCGGATGCCGGTCTCGAGGGCTTGCTCGCGGATCGCCCCGACGTCTAGCCCGCGACCGTCGTCGCTCACCTCCACGAGAACGCGGTCACGCTCCCGTCGTGCCGCGAGTTCGACGGTGCCAGTCTCGGGCTTGTCGGCGGCGGCCCGTTCCTCCGGAGGCTCGATCCCGTGGTCGACGGCGTTGCGCAGGACGTGGATCAGCGGGTCCCGCAGGCGGTCGAGGATCGTCCGGTCGAGTTCGACGTCGGTGCCCGACAGTTCGAGCGAGACGTTCTTTCCCTGGTCCTGCGAGAGGTCACGCACGACCCGGGGGAACTGCCCGACGACCTTGTCCATCGGCACCAGCCGCATGTCCATCACCGTGTCCTGCAGGCTCGCGGTTGTCTTGTCCAACTCGTCGAGGTCCTGGCCGGCGTCGATCCCTGCCTCCTCGATCGTCTTGCGGAGGCGGATGCGGCTCGTGACCAGTTGCTCGACCTGACCGTACAGTTCGTCGAGTTGGTCGACGTCGACCTTCACCGACTTTATGCCGTCGAGCGAGGGGCCACCGGTGTCGGCCGCCGCCGGTTCCGCCTCGTCACTGCCCGCCTCGACGTCGTCCGCGGGCTCCGTGTCGGGCGCCGCCTCGACCGTCTGGCCGGCCTCGGCGTCCGGCTCCGGGCCGTCCGTGGCCGTGGCGTCGGTCTCGTCCGGCTCCGCGGCAGTCTCGGCCGCCGGACCGGCCTCGGCCGGGGTGTCCGCGTCGGTCTCCTCGGCGCCCGTGTCGCTCCCGGCCGTCTCGGGGTCGGCGTCCGCGCTCGGGGCGGAGCCGCCGGCACCCAGTGAGACGGCGGCGGCGTCGCTGACGGGTTGGACGTGTTCGGCGTAGTCGACGACGGTCTCGGGGGCGGCGGCGACGAACACGTCGAAGTGCTCGTCGAACTCCCCGTCGTGGACCGCGTCGGGGGCCGGGACGGTCCCGAGGATCTCGAACTCCTCGGAGAGTTTCTCCATCGTCAGCATCCCCTCAGCGCCGGGCAGGGAGGGGTCACCGAGGTGGACCCGCAACAGTGCGCCGGGGGCGACGCCCTCGACGGCGTCGGGGTCGTCGAGAGCCGACCGCACATCGTGGGGGTCGACGCCGGCGAGCAACCCACCGTCGCCGGCGACCGGCCAGTCGGCCGCACCCGTCTCGGCGGTGTCGTCCACGTCGTCGGGGGCGTGCCCGGAGTCGGTCTCCGTCTCGTCCGTCGCGTCCTCACCGGGGCCGTCGGCGCCCGCCAGGGCGGTCTCGAGGTGCGAGCGGAGTTCGGCGATGAGACCGTCGGTCGGCTGGTCGAACGTCCCCGTCTCGTCGATGTCGCCGAGTCCGGCCTCCAGGCGGTCGATGCCGTCGAAGGCGAGGTCGATCGACTCGGTCGTGACGGGTATCTCGTCTTCGCGCATGGCGTCGAGAACGTCCTCGACGGCGTGGGCGAGGTCCGAGGCGTCCGCAAACCCCATCGCGGCGAAGTTGCCCTTTAGCGTGTGGGCACTCCGGAAGATGTCGTCCATGACCTCGGTGTCGTCCGGGTCGTCCTCCAGCGCGAGGAGGTCCCTGTTCAGCGCGCGGATCTCTTCTTCGCCCTCGCGGACGAAGACGTCGAAGTTGTCCTCACTCATTGTCCTGTAGTGTCTCGAGCAGTCCGCTCGCGAGTCCGTCCTCGGGGAGCACGCGGTCCACATGACCGGTGTCGATCGCCGCCTGTGGCATACCGAACACGACCGAGGTGGGTTCGTCCTGGGCGACGACGACGCCGCCGGTGCCGGCGACGCGTTCGACACCCTCGCGGCCGTCCTCGCCCATACCGGTCAGCACCGCCGCGACGACGGGTGCGTCCGCCCCCACCCGCTCGGCGACCGACCGCAGGGTCACGTCGACCGCGGGACGGACGCCGTGTTCCGGCGGGTCGTCGGTGAGCCGGGCCCGGAGTCGACCGCGGGCGTAGCTCCCGACCGCCAGGTGACGACCGCCCGGAGCGACGAGCGCCTCGCCGCCGCCGATGCGGTCGCCGTCGGCCGCCTCTCGCACGTCGTAGTCGCTCGCGCGGTCGAGGCGGTCGGCGAACCCACCGGTGAACTCGGGGGCCATGTGCTGGACGACGAGCACCCGGAAGTCGGCCGCGACCGGCAACTCACGGAGGAATCGCTCGACGACCGGCGGGCCGCCGGTCGAGGCACCGACCACGAGCAACGGGTTCGCCGGTAACCCACGGGGCGCCGAGGGGCCGGAGGCGGTCTCGCGGGCGGTGTCCGCGACCGTCGGCTCCGCCGTCGCGGCGGTGCGGACGGTGCGTGCGAGAGCCTCGTCCTGTGCCTGGAGTTCGGTCGAGACGGTGCCGCCGGGCTTCGTGAAGTAGTCGACGGCGCCCTTTTGGAGTGCCTCCAGGGTGACGTCGGCGTCGTCCTCCGCCCTGGCGCTGAGCACGACCACGGGCGTCGGCACCTCGTCCATTATCCGCTCGGTCGCCTCGATGCCGTCCACGCGGGGCATCTCGATGTCCATCGTGACGACGTCGGGGCGGTGTTCGCGGACCGCCTCGACGGCGGCCCGTCCGTCCGGGACGGTGGCCACGACCTCGACGTCGTGGCGGTCGAGCAACGTCTCGATCGACGCTCGCATGAACTGCGAGTCGTCGGCGACGACCGCCCGGACCGGCTCGCTCGTCGGCCCCGTGGCCCCGGTGCGGGGGCGACCGGTCGACTCCGTTGTGGGTTCCTCTGCTGGCATCCAGATCGTTCATCGTACTGTTCAAGCCTCCAGCGGTTAAACACACCGGCGATTATCAGAGCCTGTAGCGCCGTTTCGGCCGTGTTCGGACGGTTATCAGCGGTCGTAACGGGAGGCACGTTTAAGTCACGGGGGCGAGTACAGTTTACGAACAGAATGGTATCGAACCGCGAGCGATCGTCGCCTCGACCCGCGCCGGCACCGGGTGCACTCTCGGAGGGACGGCCATGGAGGCGGTGAGCACGGACGGCGAGGGTGTCCACCGCGACGACGGCGAGTGCACGGTGCTCGTCGACCTCGAGTGGGCCGCCCGCCCGTCGACACAGTAACAATGTCGGTCTACCGACTCGAACGGGACAACGAGGTCGAGCAACTCACCGACGTGGTCGTCGAGAGCGACAGCCCCGCGGTGCGCCAGCGGGCGGCGACCGCCCTGGCGGAGGTCAACGCCGAGAGCGACGTCGTCGACGTGCTCGCGACCGTCGCCGACGAGGACGACGACCGCGCGGTCCGGGCGGCAGCGATCGACGCTCTCGACCGCCTTGGCGACGAGGCGATCGAGCGCTACCTCGCGGACGCCGTCGACGCGACGACCGACGGCGCCTCCTGGGTCCGCTCGGAGGCGCTCGCGGAGGTGCTCGACGAGCCGGTGCCCGAGTTGCGGATCGCGGCGGTGACGCTGCTGGGGCGGACCGGCGACGCGGCCGCGGCGCCCGCTGTCGTCGACTGTCTCGGCGACGAGGACCCCCGCGTCAGGGCGCGGGCGGCGAGAGCCTGCGGCCGCCTGGCGGACCCTCGCGCCGTGGAACCACTGCTCGAGCAGATCGACGACGAGGTCGCCGCCGTCCGGCGAGAGGTCGCCACGGCCCTGGGGTCGATCGGCGGGGACGCGGCCGCGTCGGGGCTGGCGGAGACGGTCGAGGACCCCGAGTCGGGGGTCCGGCGAGCCGCCGTGACCGCGCTGGGCGAGGTCGGTGACCCGACGACGGTCCAGGCGGTCACCGGAGCGCTCGGGGACGACAGCGAGCGAGTGCGCCGGGCAGCGGTGTACGCCCTGTTGTCGCTGATGGCGAACGCCCCCGCCGACCGGAGTCACGAGGTGCGCGAGGAGGTGCTCGCCGAACTGCGGGAGGCCCCCGGTTCGGTCGTCGTCACGTCGCTGACGGAGATCCTCGACGAGGCCCAGGAGCCAACCCGACGGCGCAACGCCGCCTGGCTGATCGGCCGGGTCGCATCCGGAGAGGGCACCGAGGCGCTCCACGCGCTCGCCGACGCGCTGGGCGACGACGACCAGATGACCGCGAAGATGGCCGCCACTAGCCTCACCGAACTCGGCGCCGAGCGAACCGAGTCACGGCTGATCACGGTCGTCGAGAGTTCGGAGCGGTCGTCGCGAGCGCGGGCAAACGCCGCGTTCGCGCTGGGTAAAGTCGGCGGCGAACCCGCGCGGACGGCGCTCGACAGCCTCGTCGACGAGACCGAGGACGAGGAGATACGCAAGCGCGCGTTCACCGCACTCTCGCGACTGGGGGGACGATGACTCTCGTGACACCCGTGGGTGACCACCCATGAGCAAGGGCGAACACAAGATCCTCGACACCCGTGGGAAGTTCCTCCAGGCGGTCAAGGACGGCCGGGAGGTGTCCGGATGCAACTGGCTGACCGGCCGGGTGCTGTTGTCGAACCAGCGGATCGTCCTCGTCAGCAACGCCGGCAAGCGCACCCTGGAGCTGTCGGACTTGGGGAGTCTCCGTGACCGGGTCGACGTCAACCAGGCGTGCAAACAGGTGTCGAAGTACATCTCGCTGCGGTACGACGACGACGTGGTCCTGTTGCGGCCCGCCGACCACGACGAGTTCGAGGCGGCCCTGTACAAGGCCCTACTCGACCACGGGACCTTTCTCGTCCGGCACCCGGCGGTCGAGGGCGGCGTCGTGCGGGACACCGACTGGCAGAAGGCCCGCGCGACCGTCGAGGACGACGCCGTGGGGCTGGCGGTGGCCGACGGCAGTTTCGTCGAGGTGGAACTCGACGACATCGGCACCATCGACACGACCGAGCGGACCGTCGTCGACGACAAACGCACCGTTATCGAGGTCGAACACACCGAGGAGCAAACAAGCGTCCAGACGTACGTCTCCGGCGACCGGCGGCTCTGCGTGCACCTAGAGGGCCTGTTTCGCAAGAGCGAGTCCCGCACGAAGGCGAACCTCGACCTCGACGAGGACGAAAAGGAGGTGCTGATGGCGCTGTACTCCGGGGTGTCCCCGTTCGAGATCGGCGATTTCGTCGACCTGCCCGTCGAACGCGTCGAGGAAATCTACGAGAACCTCATCGAACTCGAAGTCCTAGAGGAGGTCCGCGTGCGCCGCGAGGTGGGGCTGACCGCCCGCGGACGTAACCTCGCCAGCGGCGCGATGAACGACGAGTGACCGGTCAGTTGACCGACTCCAGGCGACGGTTCACCAGCATCAGGCCGCGACTGGTGAACGAGCGCTCGTCGTCGTCGGCCAGCAGGCCCTTTTCGACGAGCGAGTCTAAGAGCATCGTCGCCCGGCTGGCGTCGATGCCGAGCACGCTCGCGAGGTTGACGTCTCCGCCGCTCGTGTACCGGGCGACGAGCACCTCTGACTCCGGCTCCGTTATCTCGACGTCGGCCAGGTCCTCGACGAGGTCGCTGTAAACGAGTCGGAGGTACCGGCCGAGCACGTTCAACTTGCGGTCCGAGGGCAGCGCGATCTCCGAGGTGACGGCGTCCCGACCGTCGACGTGCTGGACCGATATCACGGGCCGCGTCTCACCGGCGAACTCCTTTCGGGCACGGTCGAAGTCGACGACGGATTCGACGCCGATCCGCTGTGTACGGCCGTCAGCCCGGAAGACGACGGTGCGGTCGTCAAGATGCAGCGTGCACCGCGTCGCCACGTCGTCGGTGACGCGACCACCGGCGCGGGCACGGTACGTGACCAGCGCCGCGGTGCGCTCTAAGATTGCCTTGAACAGTACCGTCGTGAAGCGGTCGACCGTGGCTGACTCCGCGAGCACCGTGATCGAGGTCCGCTCGCCGTCGCGGTCCCCGGGCAGTTCGGGGTCGGACGGCACGTCACTCGTCGCCGCCCTCGCCATGTCGGCGCGGTAGGCCAGCGTAACGGAGTCGTCGAAGAACTCCGCGACGTCGCCCGGTGGGCTGCCGACGACAACGTCGAACACCGACGACAGTGGGATCACATGGCGGTCGTCCTCGGTGGCGACCACCAGGCGGCTCTCGTTCATCACCACCCGACAACGCATCGGTTCGCCGTGGGTCTCGCCACGGCCTCCGACGCGAGCGGTGAAGTCGGCGACGACGCTTTTGGACACGATCTGTTGTCTGTTGGGGGTGGACGCTAAGGAACCTGACGGCTAGAGAAGGTCCGGCAGGTCGGTCATCTCCGGGTCGCGGTCGGGAAACTCCGTGGCCATTATTCGCTCGACCGCGGCTGGGGGCCCCTCGACGGCGGTCTGCCGGTCGGCGGGGTCGCGGTCGTCGG
>CAZQHW010000011.1:0-16158 GCA_964593395.1 uncultured Halobacteriales archaeon | reverse complement strand
CGTCGGGGTCGGTGTCGGCACTCTCACCTGGCGGCGACGCCGTCTCGGTCACGAGAACCGACCACGGCGAGGGGCCGTCGTCCTCGGCGTCGGCGACCACGTCACGGGCTTCCTGTTTGCCCTCCTGGTGGGCCACCTCGACGAGGTTGCGCTCGTAGGCGCCGTCGGTGCCCTCTATCAGGCGGGGCAACTCGTCCGGGTGGCGGTCGCCCATCGAGGCGGCGACGCCGAGGGCGTACGCCCGAGTCAGCAGTTCGTCGACGGAGAGTGTCGCGGGTTGCTCGACCGGGTCGAAGTGGTCGTCGTACATGTCACGGTGACACCGGGGTGTTGGGGAAGACCTCGAGGCCGTCGTCGCTGAACTCGACGCGCTTGATCTGGCCGTCGACCTCACGGCCGCGCATCTTTATGACCTGGACGCCGCGGACCATCTTCGAGGCGGAGCCGTCCCTGTCGAGGAAGTTGTGCAGAAAGACGACGCCGTGTGAGAGGTAGTGCTCGTCGGCGTAGCTCGACGGGTCGGTCATCTCGGAGATGAGGTACACCGTGGCGTCGACGTTTTTCAAGGCCGTGAGAAAGGCAACGAGGATGTCGGACTCGTCGCCGAAGTAGTGCTCGAGCACCATCGTCGAGTCGATCACCACGCGGTCGATGTCGTTCGTGTCGACGTAGTTGGTGAACCGGTTGGCGGCGTTCGTGATCTCGGAGCGGCTACCGGCGGAGTTGTTCTTCAGTCCGAGCAGCCGCTGGCCCTGGGAGGACATCAGGTCCATGAACTGGAACCGGTCGGAGGCGGCGACCTGCTCGAACGGCATGTCGTAGCCGGACATGTCGGTCACGAGGTCGGCCTCGGTCTCGTGCATGCTGACGTACAGGCACCGCTCGTTCTGCCTGACACCCTGGGTGATGAACTGCACCGAGAACGTCGTCTTGCCGCTGCCCGGGGGGCCGCTGACGACGTACAGGCGGTCCCTCGGGAGGCTTCCCCCGACGAGCGTGTCGAACCCCGACACGCCGGAGGCGACCGTCCCGGCGTGTCCGCTCGCCGTCGTGTCGTCGGTGCTCGAACTCATGGGTTGTACGCGGGAGATCCGGTCGCCGCGGAGCGCCGCGCCGCGGACGGCTCCTCCTGTGGCGTCACGGCCGTGGCCGAGAGCAGGTCCCGGGGGACGTGTCCCGGGACCAGCGCCTCGGGCCAGTCGTGGTCGGCGGCGACGCGGGTCGCCGCCGCGAGCGAGTGACACACCTCGGCGGACTCCCAGTACTGCCGGGTGACGCCGACCAGATCGTGGTCGCCCTCGGGGTCGTCGACGGTCTGCTCGGCGGCCTGCCGTGCGACCGCCGCCAGCCTGAAGTCACCCACCAGCACCGGGCCGGCGTCGAACAGTTCCCGCGACCGCACCCGCACCGTACTCAGTTCCCGGTCGTACAGCGCGAGGTGCGACTCGAGTGCCCGCCGCGTGGGCCACAGGGCGGTGCAGTCCGCCCTGGAGGGGGCAGCTGGGAACACCTGCCGCCGGGTGCGGTCGAACGCGTCGGCAGCCATCGCCCGCGCCTCAAGGTCGCGGTAGCGCTGTTCTGTGCGCTGGTCGTCAAAGCGACGCCGGGCGACCGTGGCGGCGTCCGGGTCGAAGCTCTCTTCGAGTATCGATCCCGCTCGCTCGGGCGAGGTCACGTGGTAGAACCACCCGTCACTCGGCGCCGTCCCCACGGCGTCGTCGCGTGCAGTCGTCTGCCGCCCGACCCCCCAGGCGTCCCTCTCGTCCCCGCCGGTGCCCGGGACGGCACCGTTCTCGTCGGCTGGCTGTTCCGAGACCATCTCGTCTCTCTCTAACACAACATGGGGAGTAAGCGACGTGGCTATCCACTGTGGGATCGGTCGCCGGCCGGACCTAATATGATTGGGTGGTCGCCGCTGTCGGGCTGTTTTCGAGTGGCAGGATTGCCGGAAACGGAGACCTGACCCGGAGAACAGTCACCGCTCGGGTCGGTCGGCGGCCTCGATCGCCTCCTCGAGCATCTCGATGGCCTGGCTGGCGACGAACTCCTTCGTCTCTGCGCGTGCGGCCAGGGTGTCGTCGGCCGCGGTAGAGTCGGCCTCGAACTCGGCCTCCCGGCGGTACATCTCCATCATGTCGCGGACGCGCTCGACCTCGGACAGCGGCACGGTCGGTTCGCCGCCTGTCGCCGTCTCCTGTGAGGGGTCGACGCCGGCCGCCGCCAGCGCCTGTGCGGGGTCGGAGGGTCGTTGTCGCTCGTCCGTGTCGGGGGCGTCAGCGGCCAGTTTCGCCGTGAACGTCTCCTGGAGAGCCTCGTCGGCGACCTCCCTGACCGCGCCCTGGGCGATCTCGCCGTCCTCCAGTTTGTTCTTTACGCGGTGGGCGTACCGGGGGGTCGTCCCGGCGGCGTCGGCCAACTCCGAGTAGTGTGCGTCGGGGTCGGCGAGCCAGGCGTTTATCAGCCGGACTTTCTTCTCGCCGCGGATGCCCTCACCGGAGGAGTACGCCGTCGTCCCCTCGTCGGGGCTCTCACCGGCGGGAACCACCACGCTCTCACCACCCGAGGAGGGGGTGATCTTCGCGACGAGGTCGCCGTCGGCGTCGTAGCCCTCGATCGGGCGGTCGGGGTTCCACCCGGACTGTCCCGCGTGCGCGGGGTCAGTTGTGCCGGTCACGTGCGAGCGGATGCCCTGTTCCGTGTCGTTCGTGTACTCACAGTGTGGGCAGACCCAGTGGTCGACGCCGAGCCGCTGTGCGCCGGCGTCGGCGACGACCTCCGTCGCGCCGGGAACGGAGTCGACCGCCTCGATTGGCACCGGGTCAGCGCCGTCCGCCGGCCACACTGCCACGAGGGCGCCGTCCTCGTCGTAGCCGGGGACGTGACGGTCGAGACCGTCGGCCGAGTGGGTCTCGTCGTCCGTCTCCCCGGCGTGTGTTCTGACCGCCGAGACCGAGGCGTCGGAGTACGACCGACAGTACGGGCACTCCCAGCGCTGGACTCGTACGCGCAGACCGGCGTCACCCTCGTCGGGTGCGTCTCTCGTGTTCATGCAGACAACCAGATGGTTCGTGCGTGGCTTATCAGTCATGCACACTTAAAATTTGCACACACTGGGCCGGGACGGGGGTGGTCGCCAGTGAACCGCCCGTCGCGGAGTTCACGGCGGGGAACTACTCGTAGGTCAGCAGGCTGTACACGACAAAGAGATAGCCGGCGGCGTTGAACGTCGTGTTGACGAACAACAGCGTTCTGGCGCTGGTGAACCCGGTGAGGTAGCCGCTTATCGCGGTCGAAAGCGTCGCGGCGACCACGAGCGTGAACCCGAGACTCAGGTGTATCATCGCCCGTCGTGTCGTCTCCATGTACGCCCTGGTGCTGAGCCCGACCACGGTGAGTCCCCCCAGCACGAGGACCCCGCTGGTCAGCAGGTAGAGCTGTGATATCAGTGCCATCCGTGTAGATGCAGAGTGTTCACGGACGGGTATCAAACTACGGCAGAAATCTTAGCGCTGATAATCGATCAGTCCGAGGAGATGGTGCCCCACATCCGGTCGAGGCTGTTGTCGGTTTCCTCGTTCTCCTCGGTGGACACCACGACACCGTTCTCGTCGAACTCGACGGACAGTTCCTCGACGCTGCGCCGGTAGATGTTCGACCGCTGTCTGTCCTCGGTGAGGATCTGGCCGTCCTTCTCCAGCAGTCCGGCCTCGGTCAGTTCCTCGATCCGCCGGTATGCGGTCGCGATCGGGATGCCGAAGTCGTCCTCCAGTTCCCGCGCCGAGAGCGGTTCCTCGGCGGCCGCGAGGATCTGTGCGGCGTACTTGTTGCCGATAACGTCCAGCACCTCGGTCGACGCCTGGGTCTTCGAAGCCATGTATTCAATACTTGAACATCAGTTATTAGTAGTGCTGGCAAACAGAATAGGTCGACGCGAATCCAGTCCCTAACTGATTCACGTCCGGCGTTTTCACGGCTGAAATCCGGTCGCAGAACTGAGAGGACGGCCCATACTGTTCACAGACCGGGTGCGAGCCCGGCAGAACGTTCCGCTACCGTGATACGTCTGCAATAACCCCTAAATGGTCTCCCCCGCCAGTGTACGTAGAAGGACGGTTCTCGCCCACATCATGCGACAACACACCACACACGCGGGCAGCCAGGGGGATCGCGAGACGCCGGCCGCAGGCGAGACCATATCCGTGTTGGTCGTGGACGACCAGCGCCAGTACGTCGACGTCGTCAGCCAGCACCTCGAACTCGAGGAGGATATGACCGCGCACACGGCGGTCGACCCGGAGGCAGCACTCGAGGTGCTGGCCGATCAGGAGATAGACTGCGTCATCAGCGACTACCGGATGGGCCGGATGGACGGTATCGAGTTGATGCGCGAGATGCGCGAGCAGGCGGGCGAGGACCTGCCGTTCATTCTGGCGACCGGCGCCGGCAGCGAGGACGTCGCCAGCGAGGCGATCTCCGCCGGCGTCACCGACTACGTTCGAAAGGGTCGCGGCCAGCACCGCGACCTGTTGATAAACCGCATCCGCAACGCCGTTCGCCAGTATCGCACCCAAACGGTCGCCAACCAGTACCAGTCCATCGTCGACGCGCTCGACGCCCCCTCGTTCACCGTCGACAACGACGGCGAAGTGGTGTTCGCCGACGGGTCGCTGAGCGAGATGACCGGCTACGACACCGAGGACCTGTTGGGCAGTCACTACGACCGCTTTCTGACCGACCACGACGACGTTCTGTCCCGACCGATCGAGCGCCTGGAGGGGGCAGACGACCCCCCGATCCGGGTCGAGGCGACCGTCGCGACCGCCACGGGCGGGCGGATCCCCTGTGAGATCCTGCTCGGGCCGGTCCGCGAAGGTGGGGTGTTCGTCGGCTACGCCGGCATCCTGCAAGACATCACCGAGCGCATCGAGCGCGAGCGCGAACTGGAGGAGTACGAGCGCATCGTCGAGAACACTACCGACGCGATCGCAATAAAGGACGCCGACGGACAGTACCGCCTCGCCAACCAGGCGATGAGCGACCTCCTCTCGGTGACCCCGGAGGAGATCGTCGGCCGCACGGACGAGACGCTGTACGACCCCTCGACCGCCTCGACGTTCCGGCGCCACGAACAGCAGGTGCTCGAGAGCGACAGCGTCCAGGAGACCCGCGACGAGGTCACCGTCGACGGGGAGCGACGCACCTTCCAGACGACCCGCATCCCCCACGTCAGGCCGAACGGCGACGGCGCCTCGGTGATCGTCATCCACCGCGACGTCACCGAGGTCAGGCGCCACGAGCAGCGACTCACGAAGCTCCACGAGGTGAGCCAGGACCTGTTGACCGCGACCGACGAGGACAAGATCGCCACGCGGCTGGCGGCGGCAGCGACCGACGTCGAGTCGGAACTGGGCGTCACGGTGTACCTGTACGACCGGTCGGCGAACAGTCTCGTCCCCGCCGCGACCAGCGGGCAGAACATCGGGGGCGCCCGGACCACCGTCGAGCCCAGCGACACTCCCGTCTGGCGGGCGTTTATCGACGAGTCGGCCGTCTACGTCGACGACGCACCCGAGGAGACCACGGCGGGTCGTCCCAGCCAGGAGGCGGGACTGGCGATCCCCGTCGGCGGCCACGGCGTGTTGCAGGTCCGCTCCGGGTCGGTGATCCCCGAGGGTGTGATCGAGTTGATGAACATCCTGGCGGCGACCGCCGAGAGCGTTCTCGACCGCACCACGCAGTTGGAGACGGTGCGCGAGCGCGAACAAACCCTGGAGAACCGCAACGACCGCCTCGACCGGTTGGAGACGCTCAGTTCGGTGCTCACCGACGTGGCACGAACGACCCTGAGCGACGACCTCTCGACGGAGGTGTTGGCGGCGGTGTGTGAGCGACTGACCGAGGACGACGACATCCAGTTCGCCTGGGTCGGACAGCGCACGGACCGCGACGAACTGGTGCCCGCGGCGTGGGCCGGCGCCGGACAGCACTACCTCGACGCCGCGCTGTGGGACCTGACGAGGGAGTCACTCGAACCCGCCGGACGGGCCGCCGTCGAGGGCCGCACCGTCCAGGTGCAACACGTCGCGGAGTCGCCACGCCGGGCGGAGTGGCGCGGGACCGCCCTGACACACGGGTTCCAGTCGGTGCTGGCCGTGCCGATCACGCTCGGTGACGCCAGCCTGGGCGTGTTGTCGGTGTACGCCGACGACGCGAACACCTTCGGCGACACCGAGCGGTCGCTGGTCGAGAGCGTGGCCCGGCTACTCGGCGCACGACTGGCCGACCTGGGTCGTGCCTCGGTGTCGCTGCCCGGGCCGCTCGACGAACTCGAGGTGCGAGCGACGGAGGCTGGGTCGCCACTCGCCACCCTCGCCCGCAGTCTGGAGGGCACCGTGGAGGTGACGTCGTACGACCCGGGCGACGGCGAGGTTGCCGTCGGGTTCCGGGTGCCCGAGGTGGCGCCCGAGACGGTGCGGGCGGCCGCAGAGGGGGTCGTCGGCCTGTCCGGCGTCGAGACCGACGGCGACGACCACGAGGCGGCGCTGTCTGCGAGTTCGCTCCCGCTCAGGCTCGCCGTCCACGGCGCCGTCATCGAGTCCGTCCGTCACGAGCCACGTGAGACGCGGGTCGAACTGTTCGCGCCGGGAACGGGCGATCGCCCCTCCGGGGTGCGCTCCGTTCTCGACTACCGGGACGACGTCGAACTCGTCAGCCGGAAGTCGAACACCGCGATCGGCGACGGCACCGGCGGGGTGTCGCCGCTTGAGTCGCTGACTCAGCGCCAACAGGAGGTGTTACGGACGGCCCACGAGGCGGGCTTCTTCGAGTGGCCCCGCGAGACCAACGGCGACGAGGTGGCCGACCAACTCGGCATCGCGGCGCCGACCTTCCACGAACACATCCGCCGTGCCGAACGCGGGCTGATAGAGCAGATGGAGCAGTGACGGCGTCGGGTCGCCGACAGGGGTAAAAACGGGAGTCGAGGGAGGGAGTCGCGAAGGGGGTCGCGTCAGGAGCGTCAGGAGGGAGTGATGTCGGGGTCGGTCCAGATGAGGAAGCCGCCGTCGCGGTTGACGACACCCTTTACCGAGGCGTCCTCGACGGAGTCGTCGACCTCTGCAGTGTCGAACGTCGACACCTGGTACACTTCGTCGACGGACCAGCCGAGAACACCGTCGTGGTCGACGGCCGCCTCGTCAAACACGATGATCTGGTCGCCCCGGCCCTCGCCGTCGGCGACGTTGAGCAGTCGCTTGGGGTCGACGATCGTCGTCGTCTGCCCCCGCAGGTCGGTGATCCCGCTGACGTGGGGCGGCGAGTTCGGGACGACCGTGAGGTCGTCTTCGCCTTTCTTGACTATCTCCTCGATGTGCCCGATCTCGACGCAGTAACGCTCATCGCCGAGGCGGAACTCGAGGACCTGGACTCGCTCGTCGTGGGTCTGTGGCTGTGTCTGTGACATTGTCAGTCACCGTAGCTCTGGCTCGTGGTCTGGCTCTCGTGGACGACGAACTGGCCGACACGCTCGCCCAGTTCGTCGCTCTTGCGGCTGAGTTGTTCGGACATCTCGACGACGTCGCCCATTGCGGAGGACTGCTGTTCGACGCTCGCGGTTATCTGCTGGATCGCGGCGTTCAACTCCTGGCTGAGTGCGGAGGCGTTGTTGACGACTGCGTTGACCTCCTCCGTGTTCTCGACCTGGTTCTCGACGGCCCGGCTCACCTCGGTCGCGCCCTGGCTGGTCCGGTCGATGGCGCCCTCGATTTCCTCGAGGGTGTCGACGACCGTCTCGACGGCGCTGAGTCCGTCGTACACCTCGTCGTTTGTGGTCTCGATGCTGTCGGCCACCTCGGAGGTCTGGTCCTGGACCTCGGTGAGGATCGCCTCGATGTCGTCGGCGGAGTCCTGGGTCTCCTCGGCGAGAGACTTCACCTCGTTCGCGACGACGGCGAAGCCGTCACCGCCCTCGTCGGCTCTCGCCGCCTCGATGTTGGCGTTCAACGCGAGCAGGTTCGTCTGGTCGGCGATGTCGGAGATCACCTGGATGATCTCGCTGACCTCGTTCATGCTGTGTTCGAGGTCGTCGACCTCCTCGGTGATCTGGTCCGCCGCCTCCATCGCCGACCGGATCTGCGTGACCGCCTGGGAGACGTCCTCAACGCCGTCGGCCGCCATCTCGGCGGCGTTGTCCGACTGGGCGTCGATCTCCTGTGTGGAGGCAGTCACCTCCTCTATCGACGCCGAGAGACTGGAGAGGCTGTCGTCGGCGCGCTGGGTCTGCTCCGCGAGGTCGTCGGCACCCTCGGCCATGTCCTGGCTGGTGGCGTTTATCTCCTCGATCGAACTGGTGACCTCCTCGCTGTTGCCGCTGAGTTGCTGGCTCGTGCCGGCGAGTTCCTCGGAGACGCGCTGGATGCTCTGGACCAGGTCGTTCGTGTTCTGGACCGCCCGCTCCAGGTTGCCGCTCATCGTCTCGTACTGTCGCTTTGCCGCCCGGAGGTCGTCGGACTCGCCCTCGGGCTCCGGGACCGTCGTGCTCACCGTCAGGTCGCCGTCGGCGAGCCGGCCCAGGGCGTCGTTGAACCCCGCCAGAACGCGGTCCTGGTAGTCCGACAGCGCCTCCGCCCGGCGCTCGGCCTGGACCTGCTCGGTCACGTCGCGGTCGACCTCGACGGCCCCGACCAGGTCGCCGCGCTCGTCGTGCAACGGCGTGACCGTCCGGCTGACGGTGCGTTCCTCGCCGGCGACGGTCACGGTCGCCCGTCTGTTGGAGACCGCCTCGCCCGTCCGCAGTACCTCCTCCAGTGGGTCGGTCCCGGACGGACTGGGGCGGAGTTCGGTCGCCTGTCCCGTCACTGCCGTCGTCGTGCCGAACAGCGAGGCGGCCTCGTCGTTGAGGTGGACGACAGCGCCACCGTCGTCCACGACGAGCGCCGCGGCCTCGACGCCGGCCAGCACTTCGTCGAGCAGGTGCTCGGCCCCGAGTCCCGCGACGCCCGCCGGCGGGTCCCGGGTCGGTGGGTCGTCCGTCGTCGTCTGGTTCGTGTCTGATGACATTGATAGTTTCTCCACCTGGGGGTTCCAGATGGCCCTTGTGAACGGTATGGGTGAACGGTGTGATAACCGGTCCGGCTATCGTGTTAGGAGCGCCGCTCGGCCGGACCTAAAAAGAAAGGCCGTGGCGCGTTATCAGCGCCGAGAACGGGGTTCGCGCTCCGATAACGGCGGACGGGACCGGCACACGGCGGGTGCCTCGGGATGGGGAGTCGCACACGGGACGCTCTCGGGGCCCGCACGGGCGAATCGCCGCCGTCGGCAGACGTAAACCGTCGCTCGCGCTACGTGCGACATGGCAGAGTCCAACGCGGACGCCGACACGCCGGCGATCACCGCCGACCGACCGGAGGCACCGATCCACACGACGGGCACCGACCACGTCACGGTCTGGGGGTCGAACGAGGCGGACACACTCGCCTTCTACCGCGACCTGCTGGGGATGCCGCTGGTGTTGCGCCAGCCCAACCTGGACGACCCCGACCAGACGCACCTCTTCTTCGACACCGGAGACGGGCGCATCCTGACGGTGTTCGTCGGCGACCGCCCGTCGAACGCCGGGGGCCAGCGGGTCGGAACTGGCGCCGTGCACCACCTCTGCTTCTCGGTTGACCCCGAGCGGTACGAGTCCGTGATGGACGCCCTCGACGACGCCGACCACCGGTACAACGTGTTCGACCGCGGCATCTTCCACTCGATTTACACGACCGACCACAACGGACTCGTGATCGAACTCACCGCCGACAAGTACGACATCCCCGCCGACCGGAAAGCCGAGGTGCTGGCGACCGCCCAGCGACTCCGCGAGGAGGACGGCGCCGAGTACGCCGAGGAGCAACACCTCGAGGGAGCGCTGCGCGAACTCGGTATCGAGGTCGACCCGCACGACTTGCCCGACGCCGCCAGCGGCACCGGCGGCCTGTAGCCGGAAACACACCCCCGCCGTCGTCGGGCGCTCTCGTGCGGCGGCGACCGCGCTAATCGCCCGCCACCGTCCAGGTGTGTGACCGGATTACACGTCCGCCGAGGGGGTTAAATCCGCCCGCGCGTACGAATCGTATGAGCGACGTGTCCGACGCCGACGATTGGTCGGCCACGAGGCCACCCGTCGAGAAGCGGGGCCTCACGCCCGCCGAGCGCGAGCGACTGGAGGTGCTCCGGGGAGCGCAGGGCCTGGCGGACCTGGTGAGGCTGACCGACGCGGACACGGAACACGACGCCTACGTCGCGGCGAAGGAGGAGTGGGCCGACCTGTGGCAGCGTGCCGGGTACCGCGGGGACGACCCCGACGGCGCGCTACCGGGTGACCGGGTCACCGTCGACGGCGTGGACTTCCACGTCCACGGGATCACACACGCCGGGACCGACGCCGAGCGGTCGTACCTGCGGGAGCGCGTCGGACGACTGCTGGAGTCAGAAGCGTCGGTGTACGCCGAACAGGGGATCCGGCCGCTGTACTTCGACGGGATGGAGGTCTGCGAGATGGACGACTACCGGTGGGCGCTGGACCGGTGTGGCGACGACGTCGAGAACCGGTTCGACGACCCCCTTCCTCGCCCGGCCGACCGCTTCGAGGCGGTCACCGAGCGACTCCGGAAGCGAGCGTACAGGTTGATCGCCGAGTACAGTGACGTGTACGGCGAGCGCGTCGAACGCGCCCTCGGTGGGGTGGTGTCGGCGCTGTTGACCGACCACGCCGGGTGGGCCACCGGCGACGAGTACGAGGCCTTTGTCCTGCGGGAGCGGGCCGCCGCCGACCCCACCCGACTGCCGGCGCTACAGGCGTACTACCGCCGGGCGTTTCTCCCCCAACCAGTCGAACGAGAGTGGGTGCGCCGGCACGACCCCGATCTCGAGTGGGTTACCCACGCCCGCAACGCCCGCATGGCCGACTACGCCGTCCACCACCACGACGCCGACGACCCCGTTCACCTGGTCGTCGGGGCGGCTCACGGCCCCGGCGTGACCTACTACCTCCGGCGACACCGCGACGGTGAGCGGGAGAACGAAGGATTCCGCCTGGCCTGAGAGATAGTTTCTGGTCCGAGAGAGATGTCGGGCAGAAACTTAAAACCGCAGTCGACCGTGACTGGGGTCATGCAACGACGCGAGGTACTCGCGGCGGCAGGTGCATCGACGGTGACGGCACTGGCGGGTTGTACCGGATTCCTGGGCGGCGGCGGTGGCGCCGCCGGTACCGCGCGGTCGGCGGTCCAGGCGGCCGCAAACGGGAACGCCGACGAACTCAGAGGATACGTCCACAGTGAGTCGCCGCTGCAACCGATCGACGACTCCGACGTCGGGGCCGGCGCCGGCCAGAGCGGGTCGGTGGACATCAACATCCAGAGCGCCGAGGTCGCCGACGAGAACCCCGGCCGGGAGGCGATCGAGAGCCAGTTCGGAGGCTTTGGCACCCCACAAGAGGACATCGACACGATCGTCGGGGTGGTGAACGACGCCGAGAACGCCGCCATCGTCGACGTCGAACTGGAGATCACGCTCTCGGCCAACGGCGAGTCGACGTCGACCACGAGTACGCTGAACTACCTGATGGCGACCGAGAACGGCGACTGGAAGGTCGTCGCCGCCGGGGGCAACTGAGACACCACGGTCACTCCGTTGACGCCGCCTGGCCGCTAAACACCGAGTCGGCGAAACAAGGACGCTCGCTCGTGGCCGGGACACCGGCACGGTCACGGCTCCGAGCGTGACCGAGTCACGACATGGTGCGGTCGCAGGGGTCGTCCTCGGTTCGAGAGACGCCACAAGGCCCAAATGTGGCACAGTCGTCCAGAATCTAGTGAGACGACGAGAACTCATCGCGACGGCGGGTGCGACGGCGACCGTCGGCCTGGCGGGTTGTCTCGGATTTCTCGAGGACGACAGCGGTCCCGAGAGCGCGGTCCGGGGGGCGTTCCAGGCCGCGATCGACGGTGACGTCGACCGGTACGACGAGTTGTTGCACAGTCAGTCGCCGGACCGCCCGATCGACGAGGAGACCGTGGGAACGGGGGCGAACACGGAGAACATCACCTACGAGGTCACGAGCACCGAGACCGCCGACGCGGACCCCGCCGTGGCGGCGATCAGAGACCGCTTCGGGGGCGCAGGGACCACACAGGAGGAACTCGGTACGCTGGTCGCCATCGCGGAGAACGCCGGGGACACCGCCCTCGTCGGGCTCACTATCGAGGCGACGCTCACGCTTGGCGAGCAGGAACGGACCGAGAGCAGCGCGTCCACCGTCCTGACGGCCACCGAGAACGGCGACTGGACGATCGTCACCGCGACCGCCGAGAGCGAGGACCAGGACGAAGACGAGGGCGACACCGGGAACTGACCCTGGCGCCGGTGCGGCCCGAACTCAGGCGTCGATCGACCCGCCGAGCACCTTCGCCGCGACGAGCACGGGGTCCCACACGGGCGAGAACGGCGGCGCGTACCCAAGGTCGAGACGCTCCAGTTCCGCGACGGTCATCCCCGCGTCGAGGGCTGTCGCGACGGTGTCGACCCGCTTTGCGGCGCGGTCCTCGCCGACGGTTGCCGCCCCGAGGACCTGGCCCGTCTCGCGGTCCGCCACCAGCGTGACCGCCGTCTCCGCCGCGCCGGGGTAGTAGCCCGACCGCGACCCCGCAGTTATCGTCACGCTCTCCGGGTCGAACCCCGCTTTGCGGGCGCGGTCCTCGCTCACGAAGCCACTGCGTCCGGCGCCCAACTCGAACGCCTTCAGCACCGCCGTTCCAGCGATGCTGCCGACCGGCGTCGGGTCGTCGGCGACGGTCGCCCCGACCGCCCGGCCCGCCCGGTTGGCCGTCAACCCCAGCGGCACCCAGGCGGGGTCGCCAGTCACCGCGTGGTCGGCCTCGGCGCAGTCGCCGGCGGCGTACACCTGGTCGACGCTCGTCTCGCCGCGTTCGTCGACGGCGACGGCGCCCGACTCGCCCAGTTCGACGGGCGTCTCCTCGACGAGGCCGACGTTCGGTTCGACACCGACACCGACGACGGCCATGTTGACCGAGCGGCGCTGGCCGTTACACTCGACGCGCTCGACGCGACCGTCGCCGGCGAGGCGGTCGACGCTGACACCGGTGTGTACCTCGACGCCCTTCTCGCGCAGGTGCTCGGCGACGCGCTCGCCGACCGCCGGACCGAACGGCGGCAGCAGGTGTTCGCCGCGCTGGTACAGCACCACCTCGAGGTCCCGAGCCGCGAGCGCCTCCGCCGTCTCGACGCCGACGTACCCGCCACCGACGATCGCCGCCGACGACGGCGGGTGTCGCTGCCCGTACTCCCGGACCAACTCGCGGTCGACGTAGGTGTCGTCGACCGACTCGGGGTCGAACGTCGCCGGGTCGGCGAGAAAGGCCCGCATCGCCGCGGCGGCGTCCATGTCGTGCATCGTGAACGCCCCGGCGAGTGACTGGTCGAACGCCTCCCGCGCCCGAGCCCCCGTCGCGATCAAGAGGTCGTCGTACGGCTGCTCGAACGTCGCGCCCTCGGGGTGCTCGCCGGCACCCGGTCCCTCAACGGCGTCGACCACCCGCACCCGAACCGTCTCGCGGTCGGTGTCGATCCCGACGACCTCGTGGCCCCGTCGGAGGTCGACACCGCGTTCCTCGACGTCTCTCGGCGACAGCGACAACAGGTCCGTTATCTCGGGCACCTCACCCTTTACGTAGTACGGCATCCCGCAGTGGGCGTAGGAAACCCACCGCCCGCGCTCGAAGACGACCACCTCGCGGTCGGGGTCCTCGCGCTTGCACTTGCTCGCGGCGCTGAGACCGGCGGCGTCACCGCCGACGACGACGAACGGGTCGGACATCGTCCCGAGTGCGACGGGCCGGCACATCAATCCCCGGGCCACCGGCACGTACCGCCGAGGCGAGGCAGGGTCTCACGTGGACCGCGTCTCACCGGGGCGACCGAAGTGTGCGACGGCCAGCGGCACGGCAAGAACGGCGAGGAGTCCACCGACGGCGGCGATCGCTCCGGTAGGACCGACGGCGTCGGCGAGACGGCCGCCGCCGACCTCAAAGGGCACGGCGAGCACGGAGTGAGCCATCGAGACGGCAGACAGGGTCGTCGCCCGACCGACCGACGGCGTCCGGTCGTTGAGGTACTGTCCCTGGAGGGGGTCGGTGAGACTCGTCGTCGCCCGCTGGACGAAGAACAGCGGAACTGCGAGGGCCGGGAGAACGGCCACGACCGCGAGCAGCGCCCCGACGACCGGCGGAACGACCCTGAAGTACGTCTCCAGGCCGACGACCTCGCGCACCCGGCCGGCGCCGGCGGTGACCGCCGCCGAGACGAGCGTGAACGCCGCGTACACCACCCCGAGCACGACGACCGGCTCCGGCGAGACGCCGACCAGGGCCGACAGGTCCACGACGAGGTCGCGGGTCACCGGTTGCACAAAGAAGTTCACGACCGCCAGCGCGGCGCCGAACACGCCGGTGTAGACGACGAACCAGCGCAGCGGGCCGGCCAACAGGTCCCGCGCGACGCTCAGTGCGTCCCGGTCGTCGTCTCCGTCACCGGTCGGGTCGTCCCTGTCACCGGTCGGGTCGTCCTCGCTCACGTCCGCGGGGGCCGGGAACGTGGCGACGACGGGCACCGCCAGTGCCGTGACGACACCGCTTGCGACCCACGGCAGCGCCAGGTCGACCGTGCCGAGCAGTCCGCCCGCGAGGGCCCCGGCGCCGGAGGCGACGAGTCCGAGCGCCCGACCCCGACCGCGAATCCGGGCGAACGACTCCTCGCCCGTCCGGGCCTGGAGGGTGTCGTACAGCCAGGCGCTGTCGCTGCCCGAGGTGAACGTCTCGGCGACCGCGAGCGTGACGTAGGCGATCATGAAGGTGGGCAGCGAGGTGCCAACGGCAAAGACGAGACTGCCGACGGCGCTACCGGCCGTGCCGAGAAGCAACGCTCGTCGGCGTCCGACCCGGTCGCCGACGTAGCCGGTCGGCACCTCCGACAGGACGATGGTCAGCGAGAACGCGACGTCGAGCAGCCCGATCCCGGTGTAGCTGACGTCCCGAGAGAGCAGAAACAGCACCCACACCGGCCCCGCCAGGTGGGCACTCCTGGTCACCTCGAAGGCGTAGTACTTCGCGACCGTGCGGTCCACGGGTGAGGAACTGGAGCGACCGACAAAAGCGGTCGCCGGACCGCTTTTTTGTAATCCTGTTTACACCACGGGCGGTCGTCCGGGCGACCGCAAGGGTCTTTTTCGACGGGTCGAACGACGGCGTGTGACCGACCTGAACCGTGGCGAGGTCGAGCGTCGCCTCGGGCGTCTTCGCGAGCGGTACGACCCGCCCGTGGCGGTCGTCGAGGAGCGAGTGCCCGGCGAGCGGTTCGACCGCCTGCTCGGGGCCGCGAGAGACGGCTACACCGGCGGCGCCTACGCCTGGACCGTCCGCCGACCCGAGGCAGCGCCGGCCCTGAGCGAGTCGATGCCCGAGGAGGCGGGGCCAGACGACGAACACGTCCTGCTTGTTCTCAACCGCGGGAGTCCGGGCCCGACGTGGGGTCTGCCCGGTGGCGGCCGCGAGAACGGCGAGACGTACGAGGCCGCCGCCCGCCGCGAGGTGCGCGAGGAGACCGGGATCGAGGTCGACCTCGACGGACCGTTCCGGGTGCTCCGGGTGCGGACGACGGCGCCGGGTCGTGACGTCACCGCCCACACGCTGTGGACGTTCTTCGACGCGACGTACGCGGGCGGCACGCTCGACCCGCAGGCGAGTGAGTTGCGGGGCGTGGCGTGGTTTCTCGAACCGCCCGGTGAGATGGACACCGTCGCCGCCCGTCGCGCCGGGGAGTTCTGGACGGAGTACGAACCGCCCGCGGAGACGGTGTCGTTTGGCCCACCCGACGACGGGGACGTCGAGGTCGCGGTCCGCGAACTCGACGGGCGTTCGTGACCCGGTGGACCCGCACGGACGGCCGCGAGAGCGGGTCAGACGTGTGTCTGACGCAGTCTTAAGTCCCTGGGTGCGCTCGCGGTGGGTATGCAGGGACCACCACAGGAGATCACCGGCCTGATCGGCCGCGAGGTGTACTCGAACAACGGCGTGTTCGTCGGCGAGATAGAGGACGTCCGCA
>CAZQHW010000010.1:12819-28840 GCA_964593395.1 uncultured Halobacteriales archaeon | reverse complement strand
GCGCGAGCGGTTCGGCCTCGTCCAGCATCTCCCGATGCGGGTCGTCGTCGACGAGTCCGACGGCGACACGACGGACGCCGCGGACGACGCCGAGACCCCGCTGGTCGGCGAACTCGCCGAGGTCGAGCGGGACCGCCTGTACGACTGGACCCGCGGGCCGGGCCGGGTGAACGTCAACAGCGCCACCCGCAGCGAGGTGCGGGCGACGGTGAACCGCGCGGGCCACGCCGACGACATCGTCACGATCGAGCGACTCGGACTGCTGGAGCAGTCGATCGTCTGTCGCGAGGGAACCGACCCGCCGGGACTGCTCTCGAGTGTCGGCGGGTACCTGCCCGCCGAGATGCTGTGCGTGGTGCCATGAACAGGCGACTGCTGGGGGCGCTCGCGGTCGGACTGCTGTTTGCGACCGCCGGTTGTACGGGTTTTCTGGCCGACGACGTGAGCGACGACGACCTCGACGAGGAGCCCCCCGGCGGCGGGTACGACTGGAACACGACCCGTGACGTGACGATAGTCATCGAGGACCAGGAGTACACCGCGGTGTACGACCTGAACGGCACCACCGAACTGAACCTGTTCTCCCGCGGGTTCACCTCGAACTCGCCGCTTTCCTTTCGGGCGCTGCGGTACCGCTACCCCAACGGCACCGTCGTCTCGGGGTCGAACGAGGCGATCACCGTCGAGCGACAGGGCAGCACCCGCGACGTGACGGTGCCCAACGGGTCGGGCATGGTCGCGTTCACTGCCGGCGCCGGCGGCAAGCGTTTCGGTACGCCCGCCTACCTGGAGGGGTCGTACGAGGTGGTCCTGCCGCCAGACACCCGCACCCGGTCACTCCTCTTTGGCGACGTTGCCCCCGGCGGGTACGAGACCCAGGTCGACGACCAGAACCGCCTGCACATCCTCTGGGACGACGTCAGCAGTTCCGTTCTCGTCCGCTACTACCTCCAGCGCGACGTGTTTATTTTCCGTAGCCTGTTGGTCGTCGTCGGCATCGTCGGCGCCGTCGGCCTGGTGTACCTCTACCGGCAGGTCCGTCGACTCCAGAAGCGCCGCGAGGACCTCGGACTCGACGTGGACACCGACGACGACGATGTCGGCGGCGGCGGCCCGCCTCCCGGGATGCGGTAGGCCGCGGTCGCTCTCACCCGGTCACGCCCCGACGGCCCGCGCCCGCTCCGAACCCTCTCACTCGCCGGTCGTCGGCGTCTCCTCTTCCTCGCCGGTCGTCGGTGTCTCTTCTTTTTTAGCGTCGGCGTCCGCCTTCGCGCCGTCATCGGCGTCTGTGTTCGCGTCGCTGGTGTCCATCTCCGTGCCGTCGTCGGCGTCCGTCTCCGCGTCGTCGGCCTCGCCGTCGGCTTCGACCGGCTCCTCGAACTCGAACTCCGACTCCGCCGCGTCCGCCTCGGTCTCGTTCTCGCCGTTCGCCTCGACGTCAGCCGCCTCGTCGTCCGTCCCGGTCTCGTCGTCCGTCCCCTCTGTCTCCGCGGTCGCGGCCGTAGTCGGCGTCGCCGTCTCAGGTTCGTCCTCGCGCAGGGACTCGCCGTCGAGAAAGCGCACGAGCAGGTCGTTGACGGTCTCGGGCGCCTCGCGGTGGACCCAGTGGCCGGCGCCGGTGAAGCGGACGGTGCGGGCGTCCGCACAGAGGTCGGCAGTGTCGTCGGCCAGCGCGTCCGAGAGTGCGGGGTCCTCGAGGCCCCACATGATCGCCGCCGGCGGCGCGACGTGGGGCTCGGGCGGCTCCGGCGGGGCCCGGACGGCGGCACGGTACGGCGCGAGCAGGCTCTCGGCACCGGTGCGAGACCACGCCTGCCGGTAGTCGTACAGTTCGGCGTCGTCGAAGGCGCCCTGGCGGGTGCCGCTCGTGAGAACGGCCTCTAGCAGTCGCCAGTTCGCCGCCTCAAGCAGCCGCTCGGGCACCTCCGGCACCTGAAACAGCCCCATGTACGCCGAGCGAAGCGCCTGCAGCGGGTCCCGGAACACGCGTCGCTCCATCGCCACCGGGTGTGGGGCGTTTATCGCGACGACGCGGTCGACGCGCTCGGGAAACTCGGTGGCGAGCCACCACGCGACGGCGCCGCCCCAGTCGTGACCGACGACCGCGACCGGTTCGTCGGTGGCGTGGTTCATCACGGTCAGGGCGTCCGCCGCGAGGTCGTCGAGGCTGTACAGCGAGACGCCCTCGGGAGCGTCGGACTCGTTGACGCCGCGACGGTCGGGAACGTACACGCGGTGGCCCGCCTCGACGAGCGCGGGAATCTGGTGGCGCCAGCCGAACCAGAAGTCCGGAAAGCCGTGCAGCAGGACCACCGGGTCGCCGTTCTCGGGCCCGGCGCAGGCGACGTGCAGGTCGACGCCGTCACCGCGGACGGTCTCGTGTGCCATCTCCGCGCCCGGGACGATCGGTCGCTCCTCTGTCATAGGTGCACGTTTCCGATCCAACCGGCAAGTGTGGTTCGGTCGAGTCCGGCCGCCGGGGCCGTCGTCGGTGCCGCCCCCACCCGCGACTCACCTGGCGACCCCCGGACGGCGCGTTTTTGTGTCTGCCCACGCCAGCGGCAGTATGGAAGTCGGCGTCGTCACCGTCGGCGACGAGTTGCTCGCCGGCGACACCGTCAACACGAACGCCGCCTGGCTGTGCGAGCGACTCGACCGCCGTGGCGTGGACGTGCGACGGGTGGTGGTCGTCCCCGACGAGGTGGGCGAGATAGCCCGTCTCGTCAACGAGTACCGCGCCGAGTACGACGCCGTCGTCGTCACCGGCGGACTCGGCCCCACCCACGACGACCGCACGATGGAGGGGGTCGCCGCCGCCCTCGGCCGCGACGTGACCGACCACGAGGCGGCACGCGAGTGGCTCCGCGAGGAGCGGGGCTACGCCGCCGACGACCTCGCCCCCGGCACGACCGCGCTCCCCGAGGGCGCCCGCCCGCTGCACAACGACGTCGGCGTCGCGCCCGGCTGTGTGGTCGACGACGTGTACGTCTTCCCGGGTGTGCCCGAGGAGATGCAGTCGATGTTCGAGTCCGTCGCCGAGGACTTCGCGGCGGGCGAGCGCCACCGTGAGGCGGTCGTCGTCGACGAGTACGAGAGCGAACTCGTCGACCGGCTGGCGACGCTGCGCGACCGGTTCGACGTGACCGTCGGCTCCTACCCCGGCGACAACGTCCGGCTCCGGGTCCGCGCCGACGACCCAGCGGAACTCGACCGCGCGACGAACTGGCTGCGAGAGCGGGTCGACACCGTCGACGACGAGTCGTAGCCGGCCGACTCACGAGCCACGGAGACGGGCGAGCGCCGCGCCGACGGCCACCGCCGCGACGAGCGCGACGGCGACGACGACGCCGGCGCCGGTCGACCGTGCCAGCGTCGCGATCGCGAGGATCCCCGGTACTGCCCCGAGGCCGGCGGCGGCGACCGCCGCCCGGTGGTCGTCCGTCGCGGTCAGCGTCACGGTGCCGACCGCGAGCGCGACCCCGGTGCCCGCGACGGCGCTCCACAGCGGCGACTTTCCAGGCCCGAGGACACTGACACCGAGTGCGAGAGCGAGACGGTGCTGGCGACCGCCGCCGACGACCGCGGTGACAGGCCACCCAACGACCGCCTCTGGTCGGTCTCGCTGGCGGCGTTCTGTGCGGCGACGCCGACGAGCAGTGGCACGAGCGTCCCGACGACCGGCGGGTACCTGACGACCGCTCGCCGGACGGTGACCGACTCGGACCCGGGGAAAGCGTACCCTCCACCAAATCCACCCGACGGCCCCGGGTCGGTCGTCTCGATACCGGACAGCGGGAACACTACGTCCGGAACAGCGGCGTTCACCACGAACAGAAACAGCGTGCTCGGCACCAGCGCGACGACACCCGCGTACAGCACAGCACCCGGCGGTCACGGGTGTACGCCGCTTCTGTCCCGAGCAACAGTGACAACAGCGTGACTGCGGGCGCCAGCATCCCCGCGACCAGTCCCGGTTCGCGCGAGGGCGCGACCCCCGACGGCGACACACCCCGACCGAGCGGCGGCCCGAGGTACGGCAGCATCGTCCCGACGGTTCGCGCGACGCTCCAGGGGACGTCGACTCCCCACGCGACGAGCCCCCCCGACGACCACCGCGACGCCGCCCCCGACGACCGGGTCCCCCGGCAGTTTCCGGTCGTCCAGTGCCGCCAGCGCGCCCCGGAGTCGCTCGTACCGGTCACCGATCCCCTCCGGCAGGCGCTCGCCGCTAGACACAGTTAACGACGGATGCCCCCTCGACACGTATGTTCCGCGCGTGTCAACGGAACAGGTACAGTAGCCAGCCGACGGTGAGAACGAGGCCCAGTAGCAACACGGCCCACCCGACGGCGTCGATCGGCAGCGCGGGCGTGTCCTCCTGCAACAGGACGACGATCATACCGCCGACTACCGGGCGAGGGGCTTAATTTCCCGTCGGTTCCCGGAAGCCTTTCGCCCGCCCGTCGCCGAGCGTGTGGTATGCGCGTGGGTTTCGTCGTCAACCCGGTCGCCGGGATGGGTGGTCGCGTCGGCCTCAAGGGGACCGACGGAAAGGTCGACGCCGCCCGCGAGCGCGGCGCCGAGCGCCGCAGCCCCGCCCGCGCCCGGGCCGCACTCGACGCTTTCCACGACCGCGCTCCCGACGCGACGCTCGTGACCGCCGGCGAACCGATGGGCGCCGCGGTCGCTCGCGCGGCAGGCTTCGACCCCGAGGTCGTCACCGACCCGCCAGGGGACCCCTTCGAGACGAGCGCCGCCGACACCCGGGCGGCGGTGCTGTCTTTCGTCGAGCGCGACGTCGACCTGGTCGTGTTCGTCGGCGGCGACGGCACCGCGGTCGACACCGCCGAGGCGCTCACCGACGTCGACGCGGTCGCGGACGTTCCCGTCGTCGGCGTGCCCGCCGGCGTGAAGGTGTACTCGGGGGTGTTCGGCGCGACGCCGGCCGCCGCCGGGCGTCTCGCCGCCGGCTTCGACCCCGGGGCGGTCGCCGAGCGTGAGGTCAACGACATCGACGAGGACGCCTTTCGCGGCGGCGAGGTCGAGACCGAACTCCGGGGTGTCGTCCGCGTCCCGACCGGCGACGACCTCCAGTCCTCGAAGCAACTCGGCGGCGGCAGCGTCGAGGGACTGGCCGCCGGTGTCGCAAGCGAGGTGCAGTCCGGCCGGACGTACGTTCTCGGCCCCGGGTCGACGCTCGCGGCGATAAAACGGGCGCTTGGCTTCGAGGGCACGCCGCTTGGCGTCGACGTGTACCGCGACGGGGACGTCCACGCGGACGCCGCCGAGTCGGACATCCTGGCCGCGCTGCGCGATGCCCCGGGCGACAACGTCGTCGTCGTCTCGCCGATCGGCGGCCAGGGGTTCTTTCTCGGGCGTGGCAACAAGCAGGTGTCCCCGGCGGTGGTCCGGCAGTCGACCCTGGAGGTGGTCGCCTCCGACGCGAAACTCGACCGAACGGGCGTACTCCGCGTCGACACGGGCGACCCCGAGCTTGACGAGGAACTGCGTGGCTGGCGGAAGGTGCGGGTCGGCCGCTTCGAGCGCCGGATGGTGAAGGTGGTCTGATCAGTCGTCGTCCCCCGTCGCCCGTTCGCCGCTGCCTTCTGATCGCCCGGACTCGCTCGTCCTGCTGTCGTTCTCGTCGTCCTCGGTTCGCACGCGCAGCGGACTCCGTGACTCCACCCGGGCGTCGAAGGCGGGGTGTTCGGCCAGGTGCCAGACCACCAGGTGGCGGCGGGAGCCGGTGACGCCCTCGCGCTCGTCCCCGACGGTCTCGGCGTCGACCGTCGCCGGCAGGCGTTCGAACAGGCGACACAGCGCCTCGAAGGCGTCGAAGGTGACGCTGTTGCCCGTCGCATCGCTGTCCCGGCGCCGGACGACGTACGAGCCGTCCGGCCGGCGTTCGCCGACCGTGTGCACGAACGCCCGCCGCTCGGCGATCGCCCCGCCCAATGCCGCCCGCACCCGCGTCGCCTCCGCGGGTGTCAGCCGTCGCGTCGCCTCGCCGACCGAGAGCACCACCGTCCCCTTGCCCTCGCCCTCGTCGACGGCGACCGGTGGCCGGGACTCGCCGGGTCGCTCTCCCGCCGGTCCACCGTCGGCCCCGTCGCCGGCGCCGTCGCTCGCGGGGCGGTCGTCGCAGTCACCGTGGCCGTCACGCTCCGTCGAGAACCCGATCAGGAGCGTCAGCGCTCCGTCGCATGGTTCGAACCGGCGACGCCACCGAAAAGAGGCTGCCGGTCGCGTGCGGTCCGTTCGCACGCGCGTCGGGGGCGGTCGACGGGGGGCGGTGTGACCGGGTCGCTTAACAGCGTGCCGCTCCAGCGCCGGGTATGGCCGAGACAGCGACGGCGGGCACGGACATGGGCGTCGGGTTGACGGTGCTGTTCGTGCTGTTGACCGCCGGCGCGGCGGTCGGGATGTACGTTCTCGCCCCCGAGCGAGCGGCGGCGTGGGCCTTCGGTGCCGCGGTGGTGTTCGGGGCTCTCGCGGTCGTCGCGGTGCAGGTGTACGGCGCCGAGACGGGAAACGATTAAACCGCTGAAAGCGCTACACTCCATTAAGAGGCATGAGCGACTACACTGAGGAAGAACGGCGGGTGCTGGCGTACCTCGCCGAGAGCGTTTCTCGGGGAGAGCAGTACTTTCGCTCGAAGAACATCGCCGAGCGACTGGACCTCTCGGCAAAGCAGGTGGGACAGTTGCTCCCCCAGCTCGGCGAGAAGTCCGACGACATCGACGTCGAAAAGTGGGGTCGGGCGCGCTCGACGACCTGGCGGGTCACGCCCGACCCCGAGTAACCGACTCACGTGTTCTCAACCGGCGTCGTCGCCGCGGACTCCGAATGACCGTCCGAGTCGAGCGCGTCGTCGAGGTGCCAGCGAGCCCGGAGCGTGTCTGGGAGTTCATCGCCGACCCGGAGAACCGCGCCCGCTCGATAAGCGTCGTCACCGAGTACGAACTCGACGACGAGGCTGGCCAGTCGGCGACCTGGCAGGTCCAGTTGCCGATCCCCGTACTCGACCAGGCGATCGCCGTCACCACCGAGGACGTCCAGCGCCGACCCCCGGAGTACGTCGAGTTCGTCGGCCGTTCGAAAGTGTTCCGCGTCACCGGCGAACACGAAATCGAGGCGACCGAGGGGGGGAGCCGTCTCACGAACCGCTTCGTCGTCGAGGGACGGCTCCCGGGCGTCGAGCGCTTTTTCAAGCGTAACCTCGACACCGAACTGCAGAACTTGGAGAACACGCTCCGTGCGGACCTCGCCTCGACCGGGGACGGCCCGGGCGTGAACGACGGCTCCGCGCCGGACGAGCACGCGGGGACCGACCCGTGACCCGCCCCGGGGGGGACCGCTCGGCCGGCGAGGCCGGCGGACTGACGCTCGCGCTCGCCCAACTCGAGGTGCGGCCGAGTCGCGTCGGCGACAACCGTGAACGCGCCGTCGCCGCGGTCGAGCGCGCCGCCGCCGACGGTGCGGATGTAGTCGTTCTCCCCGAACTGTTCGCTACGGGCTACTTCGCGTTCGAGGCGTACGCCCGCACCGCCGAGTCGCTCGACGGGCCGACGCTGTCGGCGCTGGCGGAGACCGCCCGCGACCGGTCGGTGGCGGTCCTCGCCGGCTCCGTCGTCGAGGACCTCGCGGCGACGCCGGACGGCCCGGCCGACGAGGGACTCGCGAACACCGCCGTCCTGTTCGACGCCGCCGGTGAGCGCCGACTGGTCTACCGCAAGCGAAACCTGTTCGGCTACGGGTCGCGGGAACCGGAGTTGTTGACTCCCGGCGAGCGACTCCCGACGGCGACGGTCCAGGGGGCGACGGTGGGCGTGACCACCTGCTACGACCTGCGCTTTCCCGAGGAGTACCGCCGACTGGCCGCGCGGGACGTGGAGTGTGTGCTGGTGCCGAGCGCGTGGCCGTACCCCCGGGTCGAGCACTGGAGCGTGTTGCCCCGTGCGCGGGCCATCGAGAACGCCTGCTACGTGGCGACGGCAAACGGCGTCGGCGAGTTCGAGGACGACACGCTGCTCGGGCGGTCGGCGGTGTACGACCCCTGGGGGACGCCGGTCGCGACGGCGGGCGACGCCCCGGCGCTGGTCACCGCCAACGTCGACCCCGCCGAGGTGCGGGCCGTCCGCGAGACGTTTCCCGCCGCCCGCGAGCGACTCGAGAACGACCGGTCGGCCCCGTCCGGCCGTTGAGCGTGTTCGGTCGCCGGAGCCACCGGGTTTATGTAGCGTGACGCTCTGAACTATAATTGCCGGCGACGACGCTTTTCACGTCACAGTCGGCATAGCCCGCGCCCGCACCTACACCGGCTGTCCGGACAGCCATTCCCGGTGACGGCGACCCCAATCCGCCTCCCACTTCCCGTTTCCACTCCTCGACTTTCGTCCGAGTACGCTGCCGGTCACCACTCGACACCACGGCAGTCACAACTCGACCGTCTCGCCACGCTCGGGTGCGAGGGCGTCGACGCCGTCCTCGCGGCGGTCGGCCGCGAAGTCAGCACACCGGTCGCCGTGGTTGACCACGACGGTCGCGTCGCGGTAGTGGTCGAGTACGTCCAGAACCCCCTGGCGGTCGGCGTGGGCGGAGAAGTCGAACAGTTCGGTCCGGGCGGCGATCGGCATCCGTCGGCCGTCGATCTCGGCACTGCCGGTCTCAAGCAGGTCGCGGCCGGGGGTGCCATCGACCTGGTAGCCGGTCAGGGCGATCAGGTTCGTCGGGTTCGAGCGCACCGCCGGGACGTACGTCATCGCGGGGCCGCCCTGGAGCATGCCGCTGGTGGTGACGACGACGGTGGACTGGTCGGCGATGCGCTCGCGCTGGCCGGGCCGGCCGTCGACGACGCGGGCGTTTGCGGCACCACGCCGGAGGGCGTCGGCGTCGATGAACTCGGGGTACTGGCGGACCGTCTCGGTGACACGGGTGCCCATCCCGTCGACGTAGCAGTCGATCCCCGCATCGGCACAGACGGCGGCCACCTCCTGGGTGCGGCCGATCGCGAACGCCGGGACGATCACCGTACCGCCCCGGCGCAAGGTCTCTCGTAGCTCCGTGACGAACGCCTCCTCGACCTCCGCGCGTGGGGGGCGCTCGTCAAAGGCGTAGGTGGACTCGACGACGACGGCGTCGGCGTCGGGACGGGCGGTCGTCCCCGACAGGAGCGCCTGGTCTTCGGTGTTGAAGTCGGCAGTGTACAACAGGCGGGTGTCGCCGTCGTCGACGACCACGTGGGCGCTGCCGGGGATGTGGCCGGCGTCGAACAGTTCGACGCGGTGGCCTGCCGCCTCGAACGGCTCACGGTAGCCGTGGTGTTCGGACGCCTCGGTGAGCCGGAGCACGTCCTCGCGGGTGAACGGGCACTCGTAGGTGTCGCCGTGGAGTTTCAGCGTGTCGCGTGCGAGGGTGCGGGCGAGTTCGTCGGTCGGTGGTGTCCAGTGGACGTCCGGGCGACTGTCCCCGGCCATCAGCGTCGGCAGCGCGCCGACGTGGTCGAGGTGGCCGTGGCTGACGACGACCGCCTCGGGGTCGACCGACCGCAGTCCCGTGGGGTAGGTGGTCGGTGTGCCGGTCTTCGCGCCGAAGTCGAGCAACAGGCGGTCGTTGACCAGCAGCGCTGACCGCCCCACCTCGCGGGCGCCGCCCAGAAAGCGCACCTCCATCGGTCCACGCTGGGCCCCCGACGTGCATGTGTTCGTCGGTCCCCCGTGGCCGGCGAACTGACGTTTCACTATCCAAGACGGTGAATTCTATGTCCGGTGCCGTAAGAAATATTGACGCCCCTATCCCGAGTACTGGTACCATGGCTACTGACGAGCGGACCCGTGCAGGGTCGGGTCCGGCGACGCCGGTCTTGAGTGTACAAAAGAAGTTCACGGTCGCGAGTCTGTTGCTCGTGTTGGCGGTCGCCGCCGGCGGCGTACTACTGTACGTCGGCGGCACCGCCGCCGGCGGCGGACTCCCACCGGCGGCGCTCGCTGGCGGCGGGTTGATCGCGGTGGCCCTGTTGCTGGCGGTCGTCCTCGCCTGGCGGAACCTCAGCCAACTGGTCGACCTCGCGGAGACGGCGACAGCGGTGAGTCGCGGTGACCTCGACACCGAGGTCGACCTCGACCGCTCCGACGAGTTGGGCCAACTGTCGACGTCGCTTGACACGCTGCGGACGGAACTGCAGGAGAGTGACCCGGCGTCGACCGACGACGACACCAACGCCGACGCCGACGACGAGACCGAAGCGACGACAGAGGCCGCCGACGAGGTCGAGACCCGTGCCCGGGAGTTCAGCGCGGTCGCGGGCCGGTGTGCCGACGGTGACTTCACCAGCCGGATGGACGCCGACGGCGACGTCGAGGCGATGAACGAGGTCGCCCGGCAGTTCAACCGGACGATGGACGAGATCGAAGAGACCGTCGTCGACCTCCAAGAGTTCGCCCAGACCGTCGCCGACGCCAGTGAGGACGTCAACGGCGCCGCCCAGGGGGTCCGCGAGTCCAGCCAGGACGTCGCCGCCTCCGTTCGGGAGGTCGTCACCACCACCGAGGACGGTCTCGACGCCGTCTCCGGTGAAATGGAGGGACTGTCGACGATGACCGAGCAGATCGCCTCCTCGTCGAACCAGGTCGCCCAACTGTCCCGTCGGACCGCCGAGACCGGCCGCGAGGGTCGCGAGGCCGCCCAGTCCGCCATCTACGGGATGAGCGAGATCCGCGAGCAGTCCGACGCCGCCGTCGACGAGATCGAGCGCCTGCGCGAGGAGATGACACAGATCGACGAACTGCTCGAGTTCATCACCAGCATCGCCGAGCGGACGAACATGCTCGCGCTGAACGCGAACATCGAGGCCTCCCGCGGCGGTGGCGACGGCAGCGGCGAGGGCTTTGGCGTCGTTGCCGAGGAGATCCGCGAACTCGCGGACGACACGAAAGACACCGCCAACGAGATCGAGAACCGCCTCGAGCGTCTCCAAGAGCAGACCGACTCAACCGCCGACAAGGTCGAGGCCACCCGCTCCGAGGTCGAGACCCACGCCGAGGCCGTCGAGAACGCCATCGAGGCGCTCGACGAGATCGCCGAGTACGCCGAGGAGACGAACACCGGTATCCAGGAGATAAACGCCGCGACCGAGGAACAGGCCGCCGCCGCCCAAGAGATCGTCGCCATCGTCGACGACACGCAGACGACGATCGACGAGACGGCCGCGACCGCCCGCAACGTCGTCGAGGCCGCCGAGGACCAGGCCCGCGTACTCGACAGCGTCGCCGACAGCACCGACAACCTCTCGGAGCAGGCCCGGTGGCTCGACGACACGCTCTCGATGTTCCGTGTCAGTTCCGACGTGGACGCCTCCGGCATCGCCGGCGCACCCGCCGAGGCGTCGATGGCCGTCGACAGCGAGGCAGTCCCCGCGGAGGAGCCGGTCCCGTCCGCCGCGTCGCCCGCCTCCGCGTCGGCCTCCGGTGCGGGCCTCGACACCGGCTCTGCCCCCGGCCCCGACTCCGACCCGGATCTCGGCGCCGCCGCCGCGACCACGAACGGCGCCCGGGCGCCTGCAGGGGACGACCACGCCGCGGCCCCGACCGCGGACGAGACCACCGGGCGGACTCACTTCGCCACCGGTCACGGCACCGGCGACGACAGTCGCCGCGTCGGCGCGGCGGCGGCGAAGCAGGCACTCGACGACCTCGGGGTCGAACGGGCGGACTTCTGCCAGGTGTTCGTCTCCCCGCAGTACGAGTACCCCGCGGTCCTCGAGGGTGTCCGCGAGGTGGTCGGCGACGAGACGGTGGTGATCGGCTGTTCGACAAACGGCGAGTTCACCGACAGAGCCGCCGAGGACGGCAGCGTGGCGCTGTCGCTGGTGACCAGCGACGCGATGGACTTCCACGTGGGCCTGGGTGAGGGCCTGACCGATGACGTCACGAGCACCGTCGAGTCGGCACTGGCGGAGATGCCAAGTGACTTCGACCGACCGCACCTGGCGGCGATCAACCTCCACGACGGTCTCTCCGGGGCGGGCGACCGCATCGCGCTGGTCACCCAGCGGAAACTCGGGCGAGAGGTGAGTTGTGCCGGCGGGTCGGCCGCCGACGACCTGCAGATGGAGGAGACAACGGTGTTCGTCTCGGACGACGACGGCACGCGACTGTCGACCGACGGCGTGGCGATGGGGTTTATCGCAAGCGAGAAGCCGATCACGGTGTCGGTCGAACACGGCAACGAGCCGATATCGGACGTGTACACGGTGACAAAGGCCGAAGGTGGCACCGTCTACGAGTTGGACGGGCGTCCCGCGTTCGAGGTCTGGAAGGACGCCGTCCGCGAGCAGGCGGTCGAGACACTCGGACTCGACGTCGACGAGGTCGAACCCGGAACGGAAGCGTGGGGAACGATGTTCGGGGTCTTCGAGTTCGGCGTGGTGAGTGATCGCTCGGAGCGGCCGCTCGACCACCGCGTGCGCTGGCCCGGTCTCACCGAGACGGCCGAGGGACCGCTCGACTTCGCGGTGCAGATCCCCGAGGGCGAGGAGTTGCGAGTGATGTTCAGCGCGGCCGACGAGCAGATCGAGTCGGCCCAGTCGGTCGCCAGTCAGGCCGTCGAGCGACTCGACGGCGACCCGGCGGGCGCGTTCGTGTACGACTGTGCCTGCCGGTCGATGATCCTCGGCGACGACTTCGGCGAGGCGGTCGACGTGATGGACGAAGCACTCGGCGACGCTCCGCTGGTGGGCCTGGAGACGTACGGCGAACTCTGTATGCAACAGGGTGAGACTTCCGGCTTCCACAACACGACGAGCGTGATGATGCTCCTGCCCGACTGAGACCCGCCGAGTCGCACTACTCCCCGTCCCCGTCCCCGGTCGCGTCGTAGCGGAGGACCCGGAACTCGTTGTAGCCGCCGTAGGCGAGGTCGAGTGACCCGACCCACCAGTTCCATCGCTCGGCGGGGCCGCCGCCCGGGGCGTCCCGCAGTTCCCCGAGCAGGTCGTCGACGGTGAGTGCGGCCTCCGTGTCGCGGTCCTCGTAGAGGCGCCCGCTGTCGACGAGGTCCCGGACCGCCCGCGCAACCGCCCGGCGCTCGCCGTCGCTCCCGTCGAACGTCGCCAGGGCGTCGGCCACGCGGTCGACTCGCAGTGACTCCAGACCGTCGTCGTCGTCCGCTGTCACGGGACCGCCCCCCGCCCGGACGCGTCCCTCGCGGTCCCAGGGTCCCGTGTCCGTGCCGGCGTTCGTGCGGTCATGCCGGTCCGACCCGGTACAGTCCGCCGGCGGTGGTGCCGGTCGCTCGCTCGGTGACGTACACCGAGTCACCGAGAACGAGTGGCTCGCAGGTGATCCAGCCGTCAAAGGAGACGGCCCACGCTCTGCGGCCCGTTGCCTTCTCGACGGCGTAGCAGTGCCCGTCGTAGGACCCGACGAGGACGTGGTCGCTGGTGACCGTCGGACAGCCGGTGATCCAGCCGCCGGTGTCGAACCGGAAGCGGCGCTCGCCGGTCGCCAGCGACAGTGCGTGCAGGCCCCCGTCGTGTGCTCCGACGTACACCACCCCGCTGTCGGTGTCGACCGCCGGGCCGGACATCACGTCCTCGCCGACCGGGTAGGCCCAGTCGGGACTCCCGGTCTCGACGTCGACCCGAAAGACGGCGTCGTCCCACGACCCGAACACGGCGGCGCCGTCGTGGACCGCCACGGGACCCTTTATTGGCTCGCCGGTGTCGAACTCCCAGGCCGGGTCCAGCGAGGGGTACTCCCAGCCGTACAGCATGCCGTCGTTCGACCCCATCACGACGTAGCCGGCGTCGAGGTCGATCGCCGGCGTCGAGTGGGGGTGGTCGTCCGGTTCGGTGCGCTCCGCGACCACGGTGCCGTCGGCGTCGACCGCGTACAGGCTCCCGTCGTTCGGCTCGAGGTACTCGACGCCGACGTACAGGCGACCGTCGTGGTAGGCCGGCGAGGAGCCGATGGCGTCGCCCAGCGGCGTCCGAAAGCGTCGGTCGCCCGTCGCGAGGTCGAACGCGTACAGCGCGCCGTCGTAGGCGCCGACGTAGACCGTGCCGTTTGCGACCGCGGGGGTCCCGTGGATCCCGAACGCCGAGGGGTCGGTGGCCGCCGCCCACTGCACCTCGCCCGCCCGGCTGACGGCGTAGACGGTGCCGTCGTCGCCCGGCACGACCAGGTCGCCCGTCGGCGCCACCACCGCGCTTGCCTTTGCCGCCGTGTGGTCTCCCTTGTTGATCCCCCCGACCGCCCACCGCTGCTCGGCGTCGTCCGGCACCGTTCGCTCCGGGTGGTACCCCAGTCGCCGGAGCCCGCCGCGAAACATCGTGTCCGCCCGCGTCGCCGGCGCCGCGGTCGTCGTGGTCGTCTCCGCGGTGTCCGTCGTCTGCGTGGTCCCCGTGGTGTCCGTCGTCCGGTCCGTTGTCGGACCCGGCCCGTCTCCCTCGGTCTCGTCAGTGCCGAACACGTCGAGACAGCCCGCCAGGCCGCCGAACGTGGCAGTGGCGGCGGCGGCCAGCACCCGGCGTCGGCTCCCGTGGGGTCCGTCTCCGCTCACGCCCTGCCGGTCGGGGGCGAGTGACAAGTCGCTTGGGAACTCATCGGTGTGCTTTTGTCCGTGCTCCGGCTCTCGGCGAGTATGGCTACGTTCACGGTCGTCATCGGCGATCCCGACAGCGGGACCGCTCACCAGGTCGACGTGGAGGGACAGGACGGCAACCGCTTTATCGGTCGCTCGATCGGCGAGACGGTCGACGGCTCCGCGGTGGGCCTCGACGGCTACACGCTCGCGATCACCGGCGGCTCGGACGACACCGGGCGCCCGATGCGCGAGGACGTCGCCGGCCCGGACCTGAACGAGGTGCTCGCCACCGGCGGCACCGGCTACCGACCCGACCGGGAGGGCGAACGCCGCCGGATCACCGTCCGCGGCAGCGAGGTCAGCGACGACATCCGCCAGATAAACGCCGAGATCACCGAGCGCGGCGACACGGACGTCGCGGAACTGCTCGGCGACGAGTGACGCCGTGACCGGCATCCCCGCCGACCACTCCTCCGTGGACACCGTCCGGGCTCACCTCCGTCGGTACGGCCCCGGACTCCGTCTCCTCGCGCCCGCCGTGAAACAGGAGTGGTTCGCTATCGACGAGGTCGTCCGCGTGTTTCTCGACGGCAGCGTCCGCTACGCTCGCGCCCAGGAGAGCGCCGACGGCGCCCCCTTTCTGCCGGGTGTGTACGACACGCCCGACCTGGCCCGGGACCCCTCGGGCGGCACAGACCGTCTCCGGGCCTGGGCCGACGACCGCGGGGTGGGCGCTGACGACCCCGTTCTCGTGGACGTTCTCGCGACGGGCGAGCGGTACGGCCTGCGCGAACCGGGCGAGTCGGTCACCTACCCGGACCGCCGCGAGCGCGACGACACCCTCGCCGACATCGCCCGGGACCTCTGACACGACTCGGGCCCCTTTTCACCCGCGACCCCGGACGATGGGTATGGACGAGCGCAGGGCGGCCTACCTCGCCGGCGACCGAGTCGAGGACGTGGCGATGTTCCTCGCGAGCGACGCCGTCGACGACCCCGACCGCCTCGCGAACCAGGACGGCGGCGAGCGCGTCGACACCGGTGCGATCGTCGTCGTCGACGGCGAGCGCGGCCGGCGGGCCTTCGCCGCGGCCGCCGGCACCGACCCGATGAGTTTCGCCGGTCGTGCCCGCGGCACCGAGAGCCACGTCGACCGTGACCTCACCGGCGGCACCTGCCCGGACGCGGACGGCGAGGACGACGAGAACGGAGAGGCGGACCACCGGCTTCGTTTCCTGTTTTCCTTTGCGGAGGCCCACCAGCCCGACGGCCAGGGAATCTACGCCGAGGGCGACGTGATCCACGCCTACGCACAGTGCTCCTGTGGCGTGGCCTACTCCGACCGGTGGGTGGTGGACGCGGATTCGGAGTCGGGGGACTGAGCTTTTTGCTGTGTTCCGGGGTCGTCGTGCCGGATCCGAGCGTCCTCGTCCCGCTG
>CAZQHW010000010.1:0-12719 GCA_964593395.1 uncultured Halobacteriales archaeon | reverse complement strand
CCGCTGCTCTCAGAGTGCGACGGACCGACTGACGAGAGGGCCCAGAAAGCCCCCGCCCCGCTGCGGTCGCCTCACTCGCTGCGGTCCTCGGTCGCGGTGCTCCCTGTGGTTCTTCCGTCGTGACGCTCCCGCACCGGGCCGGCCCCTTTCAGTCCCGCCCGCCGCGACCGCCGCCTCGCACCTCCCCAGCCTCCTCGCTCACTCCGTTCGCTCGTCCCTCGCGCGAAACCGCTCCCTCCGGTCGCGCTCCGCGCGCCCTACGGCCAGGTAGCGCCCGGTCGCCTTCCTGCGAGGCTCCCGAGCGAACAGCGAGGGAGTCGAGCGACTCCCGCGACCGGGCGGGGTGGTGTGGGGACCACCCGCCGTGCGGCCTGGCGGAATCGAAGGGCGAGGCGTGGTGGTCGCGTTCTGACGACGCAAGCACCGCAGCGGAGCGAGGAGCACAGCGAGTCAGAACCGACGAGCACGCCGAGGGCTTCGGAGGTCACCCCACCAGGACTGATACCTCCCGGTCCTGAGAGCACGCCGAGGGCTTCGGAGGACCACACGGAGAGACCGAGAACGACCGATGAAACCACACCGAGAACTGACCCTGCTCAATCCAGCGATTCGAACGCGTCGAGAATCGACCGTTTCGCGACGGCCCCCCGTGTCGCCCAGTGGTGGGCGTAGTCGAGCATGTCGTCGTACACGTCGGGTTTGCACCCCGCGGCCTGTGGGTGGCCGCCACCGTTGACCTGGCGGGCGACCTCGTGACAGCGCCGGAACCCCTCGGAGCCACGGATACTTGCCGACCCGCTGGCCTTGACCACGACGGCGGCGTCGGCGCCCTGCTCGCGCAGGCGCTCGGCGACCTCGTTCTGCGAGCACCGGCCGTAGGTGACGGCGACGGTCAACTCCTCGGGGTCCTCCCCGTCGTCCTCCTGGGCGTCGCGCTCGTCGGCCGGTAGACCGTGCACGGCGACGGCGTGGGTGTCGGCGCGGTTCACCGCGCGGTCGATGCGGTCGTGCTTCTCGGTGCGGCGCTCCTCCAAGTACCCCACGGCGGCGGACGGGAGGTCGGGGCCGTACTCCCGGACGAGTTCGACGTACGGTTCGCTGTGGAGCCAGTACGAGAGGTCGGCGAGGTCGTCGCTGCGGTCGTCGGCCTTTATCCAGAGGTCGTGGTCGCGGCTGACGGCGGTCAAAGCCTGCAGGTGGGCGGGAAAGTCGTAGTCGAGTGAGCGCAGGGTCACGTCGGCGGAGCACTCTTCGTCGGACTCGCCGACGACGAGGTCGACGCCGGCGTCCCGAACCGTCGCGGCCACCTCGTCGTCCCACTGGTGGTGGTCGAACCACCGCACGGACCCGGCCCGCTGTATGAGAGCCGCCAGTTCGACGTCGACGGCCTCGAAGGTGTCGGGACAGAGGTCACAGACGTACACGTCGATCCCGGGGTCGGCGTGGGCGACGACTCGCGCCAGGCCCTCGGCGATGCTCGTCGGTCCCGCGGGCACCAGTGCCACCTCGCTGCGGGTCCTGCGGTCTGGGTCCTCGTCGTCTTCCGACTCGTCGGCGTCCGTGACGGCGTCGACGACCGCCGCGACGGGGTCCTCCGGGTCGCGGTCGGAGACGAAGCCGGGGGTCCACTCGTCGCCGTCGCCGTCGTCCGCGTCGTCGCCCTCGCTCTCGTCGTCCTCGATCCGCGACTGGAGGTGGTCGATCGCGGTTCCGTCGGGCGGGCGGCCGAACGCCTCGCGGAGGAGTGCGGTGCAGGCCAGGCCGTCGGCGTCGGGGTCGGCGACGACGGCGGTCGTGGCGCCGTCCAGTGCGGTGGCCGCCCGCTCGTCGGCGCGGTCCTCGTCCAGCGAGTCGGGGTAAAAGAAGCCCGCGCCGGGCAACAGCGACCGTCGCTCCGGCGAGAGTCGGTCGGTGTCGATGAGCGTCTCGTCCATGCGGTCGACTGCCGCCCGCGACTGAAGTACCTCCGGATCGCGACCGGTCAAAGGCTCCCTTCACCTACCGGAACCGTGATTGATCACCCCCTGGTACGGTGTCACATGAGGCGACGACTCGCGACGGTCGCGCTGGTCGCGGCCGCCGTCGGCGTCCTGTTCGGCGCGGCGGTGGTCGCGACCGTCGGTGGCCCGGCGGCGGAGGACCCGACCGACCCGACGACCCCCGGTACAGAGACCGACCCGCCGGCACCTCCGACGGGCGAGGCCGGCCTGGAACAGTTCGACTCGCCCGAGGCGTTCGAGCGGTACGTCCGCGCCTCGCGGTCGCTCCGTCTCGGCGTCGGGCAGAACCAGGTCCGCACCACGGTCGCCCGGGAACAGGGTGACGCCGCCCGTGGCGGTGACGGCGGCGGAGACGGCGACACCGGGCGGGTCTCCTCGACGAACGTCCAGGTCCAGGGGATCGACGAACCGGACGTGTTGAAGACCGACGCCGGGGCGCGGGTCGCCTACTACAGTTCCCGGCAGCCCTCCAGGCGCGGGGTCGAGACGGGTGGCGACACCACGGTGATCGACGTGGACGACCCCGCCGACCCGTCGGTGATCGGCGAGGTCGACGAGAACGGGCGGATGCTGCTGGTCGAGGACCGCCTGGTCGTGCTCTCGAACGGGGCGGTCCGCGGCTACGACGTGTCCGACCCGTCGGCACCCGAACAGGTGTGGGAGCGGTCGGTGAACGGCAGCGTCGCCACGGCACGACTGCTCGACGGCCAGGTGTACCTCGTCGTGCAGTCTCGCCCGGCGGTCACCGCCTGCCCGATAGAGCCGGTGGCGGAGGGCCCGGCGGTGGCCTGCGACGAGGTGTACCACCCCACCCGGCAGGTGTCGGCGCCGACGACGTACACGGTCGTCTCGCTCGCCCCTGACGACGGGACGGTCGAGGGAACCGAGAGCGTCGTCGGCTCTCGTGGCCGCGCCGTCACCTACGTCTCCGAGGACGCGGTGTACCTCTCGTACACGCAGCGACGCTCCGAGGTGGACCTGTTCGTCGATTTCGCGCTCGCCCGTGAGAAACTCGACGCCCAGACCCGCCAGCGACTCCGCGAGGTCCGCTCGTACGACCTCTCGCCGGGCGCCTACCGTGTCGAGGTGCAGGCGACGTTGCAGGCGTACGCCGCTCGCGTCGGTGACGACGCCCTCCGCGAGCGGGTCGGCGAGGAGTTCCAGTCCTACCTCTCCGAGCGCCGCCGCGAGGTGGTCACCACCGGCGTCGTCCGCGTCGGCATCGGCGACGACCCCTCGGTCGAGGCCCACGGCGAGGTGCCCGGCTACCCGCTCGACCAGTTCTCGATGGACGCGAACGAGGGTCGCCTGCGGGTGGCGACGACGGTTCCCTCCCTCGGCGGCGAGCCCTCGGTCAACGACGTGTACGTTCTCGACGACGACCTCGAGGTGACCGGCGCCGCGCAGGGGATGGGCGAGGGCCAGCGGGTGTACGCCGCTCGCTTCGTCGACGACACGGCCTACCTGGTGACGTTCCGTCGGGTCGACCCGTTCCACGTCGTCGACCTCTCGGACCCCGCCGACCCGGAGGAACTCGGCGAGGTCGAGTTGCCGGGCTTCTCGCAGTACCTCCACCCGCTGGGGAACCAGCGCGTCCTGGGGATCGGCCAGGAGGACGGCCAGGTGAAGGCGGTCGTGTTCGACGCCTCCGACCCGACCAACCCGAGCGTCGTGGACTCCGAGGTCCTCGACGACCGGTGGTCGGCGGTTCAGCGGAGTCACCACGCCTTTCTCCAGGACGAGCGCCACGGGGTGGCCTTCGTCCCCGGCTCCCGGGGCGGGCACGTGTTCGCCTACGACACCGAGGCCGAGGGCGAACGGGCACTCAGCCGCCAGACCCGCGTCGAGGTGCGGGACCGCGCGGTCCGGGCGGCGTACGTCGACGACTACCTGTACGTGTTCGGCACCGGCGAGGTGGCGGTCGTCGACGAGCGCGACTGGAACCGCGTCGCGACGCTCGCACTGACCGACCGCGAGAACGGCTGACGGCCGGGTTCCGGAGCGGGGAGCGACCCGGCCGGGTCCCGGTCCCCGGGACGCCGGACCCACACGTATATTCCGGAGGGCCGACAACCATCAGCTATGACGGTACTCACGGAGTCAGACGAGGGGAAGTTCCTGATGGACGCGGAAGGCGAGCAGATCGGCATCGTCACCGAGGTCGAGGGTGACGTAGCACACGTCGAACCCGACCCCAGCCTGCCCGAGGCGTGGATCCAGTCGCTCGGCTTCGGTGACGCCGACGAGGACGACATCGAGGTGCCTGCCGACGCCGTCGCGACGGTCACCGACGAGGAGGTTCGTCTCTCAAAGGACGTCTGACCGTCGACCTGTCCGGGGATCGTCACGTACACCACCGGACTTTTACTCTCCCCCGCCGTGCAGTGAATTGATGACAGACGACGACCGGCAAACCGCCGGTCACGAGGACGACGTCGCTCCCGACGACTCCTCCGATGACGCCGACGTGGAGAGCGAGACGGCGCATCTTGCCGGCGTAAAAGACGGGTGTGGCTGTGCCGAGGTCTGGGAGCACCTCTCCGAGCGCCGCGAGGCCGAGTAGTGACTGCTCCCGTGACGACCGGTGCTTTTTGCCGCGGGATCACGTAGTAGACGTATGACCGCCGACGGAGAGGGAGACACCGACGACGGCGAGCGGTCGAGCGGGACCGACGCCGTCACTCCTGGCGAGCGTCCGCCGACGCGAGCCTCGCCGGTCGGGGAGCCCGTGGTCCGTGGCGACCGGTCGGTCACCGGTCGTCGTGCCGAGGAGGCGGTCGCCTTCGACCCGGAGGACCCCGACGGCCGGGCGCGTGCCGCCGACGTGGTGCAGTCGTTCGCGACCGACGACCCGGAAGACAACGTGACGATGCTCCGAGGAGCGGCCGCCGCCGCGGCGTTGGTCCGCGGCGAGGGGTCGTACCGAGCGGCGGCGGCCCGGGCCGGCGTGGGCGTCCCGTTCGTCCGGACCTGGGCGCGGGTCCACGACCTCCCCGAGGCGGTGCGCCGGGAGGTCGCCGCCGGGCACCTGGCACCCTCTGCCGCCAAGCACGTCGCCCGTCTGGAGGGTGTGGCTCGTCTCACCGTCGCCTTCGCCGCCGTCGACAACGACCTCGGCGTGCGCGAGGTGCGCTCGGTCGTCGGTGAGGTGGGTTCGGGCGCCTCGGTCGCGGCGGCACTGCGCTCCGTCGGCGTCACGCCTGGGCGACTCACCGTCGACCTGCCCCCCGACGCCTACCGCACCGTTCGTCGTCGTGCCGTACTGGAGAACCGACCCCCGGGGGCAGTGCTCGCCGACCCGTACCAGGACGAGTTGCCCCGCGATGACAGGGGTTAAGCCGCCCGCTCTCCTTACAAGAGTGAGGGCCGATAGCTCAGTCAGGCAGAGCGTCCGGCTTTTAACCGGATGGACGGGGGTTCAAATCCCTCTCGGCCCGTGCAGGGAGCCGCCGAGCGACAGCGATGCGGCGACCGAACCGGCAGAGAGGGTTTGAACGGGGAGCGAGAGGTGAACGCCACGGGCGCGAACGGGAGCGACCGGGGTTCAAATCCCTCTCGGCCCGCTCCCGCCGCGAATCACCCTGAGCGTGGTGACCGTTTCCCCGTGTCCCGATGTGACACACGGTGGCAACCACTTTTGCCGGTGGCTCGTTTCGATCGAACGCGATGGCCGACATCTTTCCGGACCGCGTCGTGACGGACCGACTGCGGTTCGAGCCGTTGACCCCCGAGCACGTCGACGTCCACGAGTTCTACCGGATCTGCTCCGGGCAGGCCGACGAGGGCGAGTTCGAAGAGGTGACGGCCTACCTCGCCTGGAGTCCCCACGAGCACCCGAAAGAGACCAGAGAGTTCCTCACGGGCGTCGAACGGCGGTACGAGGAGGGTGAGGGGGCGGAGTACGCGGTCTATCCCCGCGATGGCGAGGACGGCGCCGGCGAGATTGCGGGCGCGACGGGAATCCACACCGACTGGGACCGCCAGGTGGCCACCTTCGGCACCTGGCTACGCCGCCCGTTCTGGGGGCGTGGCTACTCCGGCGAGCGCGCGGCAGCGTTCGTCGAGGTGGCCTTCGAGTACCTCGACTTCGACGTCGTCGCGGTCACCCACGAGGCGGGCAACGAGAAGTCCCGCCGGGCGATCGAAAAGTACGTCGAGGGCCACGGCGGTCGTCACGAGGGGCGACTGCGGAACTTCATGGCCGACCAGGACGGCCGGATCACCGACCAACACCGCTACACGATAACCCGCGAGGAGTACCGCGACGCCGACACGCCCGACGTCGGCACGCGGGTCGAGTTCTGACCCGGCGTCAGGGTCAGCCCCCGTCCGCGTCGTGCTCTCGGTCGTCCTCGCTCTCGTCGTCCGTCTCCGGGCGGGCGCTCGGGGCGACGTCGACGTCCAAGTCCTCGGCGTCGAGAGCGGTGTCGACGTCCTCGGCGTCGACCTCCATGTCGACGCTGACGCCGTCGCTCTCGTCGGGGCCGACGCCGGCGTCGTCGAGCGCATCGACGGCGGCGTCGACGTGGGCGGCGTCCTCGGCGTCGACTGCGCTCGCGAACTCGGGGTCGTCGGGGTCGATGTCGACGCCGGCGTCGGTGATCCCCAGGCGACCGACGACGTCGGCGTAGGTGGCGGCTAGCGAGGTGTCCTCGCGGATGGCGTCGCTCGCGACGCTCAGGGGTTCGACCGTAGCGGTGCCGTCCGGTCCCGTGACCGACAGCGCGACGCCGTTCTCGGTGTTCCAGTCGGCGTCGGCGTGCCGGCGGAACACCTCGGCGAGGTAGCCCGCACACTGCATCGTCCGCACGGTAAAGAGCAGGGAGGTCTCGTCGTCGGCGCTGCCGAAGTCGGCGTCGCCGAAGTCGTCCTCGGCGAGTTCCATTCGCACGAGGGCGTCGAGTCGCTCCAAGGAGTCGGGCGTGTAGTCGAGATCGTACGTCGGCCAGGCGTCGACCAAGTCGTCGGCGTCCTCGCGGAAGCCGTCGACGACCTCGCCCGCGTCGATGCCGGCCGCGGCGGCGGCCATCGCCACCTCGGGGTCGTCGTCGGCCACGCGTTCGAGGGCCTCGGCGTCGGCCACGCCGTCGTCTCCGGCGGCCGCCTCGGCCTGCGGGTCGGCCACGGGGTCGCCGTCGAGCCCTACCTCGACGACGAGTGCGTCGTGGGTCACGGCAAAGCGCGGGGCGTCGGCCAGACTGTCGTGGGCGATCCCGAACGGGTTGAGCCGCACCTCGCCGCCGTCGGGCGTCCCGACCGCCACCGCCCAGCGGTAGTCCTCGTCCTCGACCCAGGCGGCGTCGTACGACCGGACGAGAACGCTCGCAAAGTAACACGCCGTCGAGGCGGCGATCGGGACGACCGTCGCCGCCCGGCCGTCGTCCAACTCGATGCGCATCCGGCCGGCGTCGTCGGCCTGGTCGGCCAGCAACTCGTCCAGGTGGGCGAGCGACGCCGGCGAGAAGTCGAGGTCGTACGCCTCCCAGAACGCGGCGAGTTCCGTTGCCTGCTCGCGAAAGGCCTCCGGGTCGTCGCCGACCGCCTCCGCGACCGGCGCCTCGCCCACCTGGCCGCCGCTCGTCTCCCGGTCTCCACTCGCCCCGTCCTCGCCGGGTCCGTCTGGTCCGTCGACGTCCGTGCTCGTGTCCGGCGGCTCGCTACTGGGTCCCGTCGCGTCGTGGTCGACAGTCGTCCCCGGGCGCCGGTCCGCGTCGGGGTCCTCGCCCGTGGTGGACGACCGTCGGTCGGTCGGGGCCGTCCGCCCGTTCCCCTCGGGGGTGTCCCGGGTCGTGTCCGCTCGCGGGTCGCTGCCGCCGTCGCCCTCGTCGTCGCCCCCGAACAGCCGCCGGAGCCGGTCGAACAGTCCCATCGTCCCTCGATCCGCCGGCGCGGGGTAAAACGGTTCGCCCGACTCAGAGCCCGTAGAAACTGTCCGGACCGTGGTCGTCCTGCCACGCGAAGGCGTACAGCCGCCGGACGGGCACCCGCTCCAGGCGGCGCCCGTCCCGGCTCTCGCCCGTCGTGACCGACCAGGTCGTGCCGTCGCCGCGCAACTCCCCGCTCTCCAGGTGGAGGTCGTACTCCGGGTCCACGAAGGCGTGCAGGCGCTCGCCGTCGCCGACCACGACGAACGAGCGGTCCCCGAGGGTGTCGCGCACCACGCCGTTCTCGCGCTCGACAACCGGTCGGGGGTAGGCGCGGGCGTCGTCGCCGCGGACGACACCGAGCACCGGTGTCTTCGGGTCGACGTCCTCGCGCTCCCAGGTGCGTTCGGGTCCCTCGCCGCGCATCTCCCGCAGGCCGAAGCCGTCGGCGGCGTCGTACCGGTCGTAACCGGTGGTGTCGTACGCTTCCGTTACTGACTCGTCCGGGGCGGTTCCGTACACCGGTTGCAGGACGACGCCGTCGGGGTGCTCGTCGCGGAACTGCTCCCACGTCACGAGCGAGGCGGGGAGCACGTCGAGGTCGGTCCCCGCCAGCGGCCCTGCGATGGCCCGCCCGAGCGGCTGCTTCCACTCCGACTCCGTCTCGCGGTCGTACACGACGAGCGCGTCGTCGGCGAGTTTCCCCGAGGTGCCGAAGGTGAGCGTGCGCCCGTCGACCCGGCGGTCGAACACCACTCCGCTGGCGCAGATCGGGCACCACGTCACCGCGATCGGCCGGCCGTCCGCGTCACTCTCTGTGAGCGTGCCGTTCGCCTCGCCGTCCTCCCCGTCGAGGCGGTCGTTGACGACCTCGTGGTGGCTCAGTACCCGGACGGGGTAGGCCCGCGGCGGGTCGGCGTCGACGACGAGCACCTCGTCCGTCGGCTCGCCGAAGTACCCGTGGCCGACGGCGGGGTCGTCGATCCCGCGGATGGCATCCCGCGGAAGCACGTCCTGAATGTGCACGACGGCCGTAGGACGAGCAGCCTGATGTGGGTGACGCCCGCGGCGGTCCCGTCGGTCGGCGCATGAGGTCACGGCGCAGACTCGGTGCGTACCCGCCGTCGGGTGGGAGACACCAGCGGCGTCTGCCCGGAGTGCGGGACTTATCCGCACAGGGTGGCTACGGCGGTCGTGACCGAACTGGACGACCGTATCACGGTGTACTCCGACTACGTCTGTCCCTTCTGCTATCTCGGCCGGCGGTCGCTCGACCGCTACCGCGACGAGCGAACGGAGCCGCTCGCCGTTGACTGGCATCCCTACGACCTCCGGGCACAGAAGCGCGGCCCGGACGGCGAGATCGACCACTCCGTCGACGACGGCAAGGACGAGGCGTACTTCGACGAGGTCCGCGAGAACGTCGCCGACCTCCGCGAGCGGTACGACGCCGACGGGATGCTCGGTATCGACGCGGTGCCGGAGGTCGACTCGCTGGACGCCCAACTCGTCTCGCTGGCGGTCAAGCAGTCCCACCCGGAGGCGTGGGCGGCCTTTGACGAGGCGACCTTTGATGCGCTGTGGGTCGACGGGCGCGACATCGGCGACACCGACGTACTCGTCGACGTCGCGAACGAGGCTGAGGTGCCCGAGGAGACGGTCCGGTCGGCCCTGCGGAACACGGACCTCCGGGAGCGACTCCACGGCCAGTTCGACCGGGCCCGGGCCCGCGGTGTCACCGGCGTCCCCACCTTCGCCTACGGCGACTACGTCGCCCGGGGCGCCGTTCCCCCCGCGCACCTCCGGCGACTCGTCGAGGGTGAGTGATCCGCCGGGCGACGGCGACGACCCCCAGGAACGACGCGGTTTTCAGTCGGCCACCCTCACCAGGGGGCCATGACCGAGCCACGAGTGGCCCGCGAGAGCCCGGGCAGTGACACGCCAACGGCGGACGCCGCGCGGTACCTCCGGCGGATGGGCGTCGACCCCGCCGAGGCCGACGACCCCGTCGACCTCCTCGCCGACGGGCCGACGCTCTCGGCCTTGGGTCGACTCGTACGGGCCCACCTCTACAGCGTGCCCTTCGAGACGCTGTGGATAAACGGCTCGCCGTGCGACGACGAGAACGGCCCGGGACTGGACCTCTCGCTCGCCCACCTGTACGAGAAGGTGGTCGAGCGGGGGTACGGCGGCTACTGTTTCGAGTTGAACGGACTGTTCACCTGGCTGTTGCGCACAATAGGCTACGACGCCGAGCGCGCGGCGGGGATGGTGCTGTCGGACTCAGGGTCGCCGTCGCCGGCGAACCACCACGGGATCGTCGTCACGCTCGATCGACAGTACCTGGTGGACGTGGGGACTGGCGTGCCGAACCCGCGCCGGCCGGTGCCGCTCGACGGGTCGACGGTGACGGACGAGCGCGGCGTCACCTGGCGGGTCGTCGACAGCGACCGCCCGGACTGCCGGTCGCGCTTGGAGTACCGCGGCGACCCGGACCAACCGGACCAGAGCTGGCAGACGCGGTACGTTCTCAACACCGAACCGCGTCGCCTGCGGTACTTCGAGGCGACGTGTGACTACCTCGCTCGGGCGCCGGAGTCGCCGTTCGTCGGCGACCCCGTCGTGTTCGACCGCACGCCCGACGGCTACCGGGAACTGTCCGCCAAGACCTTGACCGTCGTTGCCGGCGGCGAGCGCACCGAGACGCCCGTCGCCCCCGAGGAGTGGGAGGAGGTACTCGAGGAAGCGTTCGGGATCAGCGTGCCGGCCGACAGGTGAGCCCTGCCGGCGTCGAAGGGTCTTCGTCGCCCCGGCGCGAACGTCTGGTGTGCAACCGGCGACGGTCTGTTACCCGGTCACCGAGGGCGAGATGCTCCTCATCCGCAAGCAGCGTGGCCTGGGCGCGGGCAACCTGATCGGTGCCGGCGGGAAGGTCGAGGACGGCGAGACGCCCGCCGAGTGCGTGCGTCGTGAGGTCCGCGAGGAGTTGCGCGTCCAGCCGGTCGGCGTCGAGAAGCGCGGCGAGGTCGAGTTCCACTTCGGCGGTCCCGACCCCGACGAGGACTCCCTGCTCGTACACGTCTACGCCGCCGACGGCGTCGACGGTGAGCCCGAGCCGACGGCGGAGGCGACCCCGGTGTGGCACCCCGTCGACGACCTGCCATACGGGGAGATGTGGGTCGACGACCGCGTCTGGCTGCCACACCTACTCGACGGCCGCACGTTCGAGGGCCGGTTCGTTCTCGACGACGACGGCGACCGACTGTTCGAGTACGCCGTCGAGTTGGACGCCGACGTCGACTGACCGTTCCGTCTCGCCGGGGGGCGTCCCGTCGGCGTCCGACCTGTCAAGGGAAAGGCGTTACAGGCCGCCGCCCGTACCGCCTGGAGATGTACGACGACGTTCTGCTACCCGTAGACGGGAGCGAGGGGGCGACGGCGGTGCTCGAACACGTCGGCCGACTCGCCCGGCGACTCGACGCCCAGGTCACGCTCCTGTACGTCGCCGACACGGCCCGTGACAGCGTCGCCACCGTCGACTCCGAGGTGGTGGACGCGCTCGTCGAGCGGGGGGAGGGCGTCGTCGAGCGAGCGGCGGAGACTCTCGCGGCGACCGACACGGACCACCGGACGGACGTGGTGCAAGGCAACCCCGCGGTGACGATCGTCGACTACGTCCAGCAGTACGACCACGACCTGATCGCGATGCCGACCCGCGGTCGCGAGGGGCTCTCGCGGTACCTGCTCGGCAGCGTCACCGAGACGGTCGTCCGGCTCTCGCCGGTGCCAGTGCTGACCGCCCGCACCGACCCAGACGAGCGGCTCACCGTCCCCTACGAGCGCCTGCTGGTCGCGACCGACGGCAGCGAGGCGGCGACCCGTGCGGCCCGTCACGGCGTGGCCCTGGCCGTCGCGCTCGGGGCGGCGGTCGACGCCGTCGCCGCCGTCGACGCCCCCCTGTTCGACGGCGTGCTCGACGACGACCCCGAGGGTGAGCGGGCGGCGACAAGGGCGGTCCAGGCGGTCGCCGACGAGGCCGACGCCGAGGGCGTCCCCGTCCGGACACACGTCGCCGACGGCGACCCGCTACAGGCGATCCTCGACCGCGTCGAGACGACCGGGGCCGACGCGGTCGTCCTGGGGGCGACCGGACGCCGCGGCACCGACCGGGTGACCCTGGGCGGCGTCGCCGAGAAGACGATCCGGTCGGCACCCGTCCCGGTCGTCACCGTCCCAGGGCCAGGCCTCGCGGACTGACGCCCGTGGTCAGATGACCGTGCCGTGTTTCTTGTCGGGTCGTTGCTTCTCGACGTCGCGGTAGAAGGCAAAGCGAGCCGCCAGTTCTGCCCGCAACTCCGAGGGCGGGACGATCTCGTCGATGACCACCTCGCTGGCCATCCGGTGGACGTCGATGTCCTCGCGGTACTCCTCGCGGAGTTCGGCCTCGCGCTCTTTGCGCTCCTCGGGGTCGTCGATGTCAGCGAGTTTGTTCGCGTACACGGCGTTGACCGCTGCCTCGGGGCCCATGATGGCGATCTCGCCGGAGGGCAGCGCGATCGTCGACTCCGGGTCGTACGCGGGGCCGCTCATCGCGTAGATGCCGGCGCCGTAGGCCTTTCGCAGGACGACACACTGTTTCGGCACGGTGGCCGCCGACGTGGCGTAGATCATCTTCTTGCCCTGCTCGAGGATGCCCTCCTTTTCGACCTGTGAGCCGGCCATGAACCCGGGCGTGTCACACAGGTACAACAGGGGCACGTCGAAGGCGTCGCACTTCCAGATGAACTCCGCCGCCTTGCGGGCGGCGTCGGGGAAGATCGCCCCCGCCCGGCGCTTTGGCTGGTTGGCGACGATC
>CAZQHW010000009.1:18420-29879 GCA_964593395.1 uncultured Halobacteriales archaeon | reverse complement strand
TACTGTCGGGGCCGACGGACGTGCTGTTCGGCGTCGTCGACTACGACGCCCGCTCCATTCTGCCGAGCGTGATCGCTCACGGCCTGGGACTCGTGCTCTTGGACTGGCTCGTCCTGCACGACCCACTTCTCCCCCCGGACCAGGTCGTGCGCTGGCTGCGGTGGCTCCCCGTCGGTCTCTGACCCCCCGGCGCCGGTCGAGGGCACCGGCCGACGCCTTTCGACTCCCGTGACGTCGGCCGCTGTGCTCTTTCCGTCGCCGACGGGGACTGCCCGCGCCCGGCGGCGACCGCGCTCGTGCTCACCGCTTCTCGTCGACGGTCTCGACGGCCGGTTCGCCCGTCCGCTCACGGTCGCTCGCCTGGCTGTCCCCGCGCACCGCCTCGGCGTGTTCCTCGACGGCCCTGGCGACGGCGACGAGCGCCCCGGCCTGTCGGCGGAGAACGTCGGGGTCGGCGACGGCGTCGGGGTCGGGAAAGCGGTGTTCGACGACGCCGGTGCGGTCGTCGACAGTCAGGCCGCCGACGGTGTCGAGTCCGTCGAGGGTGGCCCACACGGTCTCGGGCAGGTCGGGGACGTCGGGGCCGCGGTCGACGAACTCCACGCGGCCGCGGTCGTTCGTGGCCAGTTCGAAGCCGGTGCCGGCCCGCACCGACAGCATCGCGGTCTGGAGAACGGCGTACCGGTCGGTGCCTCCCGGTGCGGTCTCTAAACGAGCGACGACTCGCCGGCCGTCGACGGTCGTCTCGACCTCCGGAGTGCCGTCGCCGTACCGCTCGGTCGCGGTGACCGCGGGGTTGTCGGCCAGTCTCGCCCACTCGCCGGTCGTCGACCGCGTCGACGACTCCGCGCTGAACAGTCGCTCGGTCAGGGCCGTCAGCCCCCACAACACGCCGCCGACGACGGCGACCACTCCGACGACCACGATCAGGATGAACAGAAGCGTCGTCAGGCCGCCGACCTGTGCGGGCGTCGCTCCGAGAGCGGCCGACGCGGTCGTCGTAGGCGTCACGACCGACCGTACGACCGCCGGGAACATATCGTCTTTGTCGCGAGTCGGAACCGACTTGTCGGCAGCCCGTGATGTTCGCCCCATGCAACAACACGACAGCGCGAGCGACGGGGACGGCGACGTCGGTGCCCCCTCGGAGACGTACCGGGAGTACCGGGGGGCACCTACCGGCACGGACATCGAGTGCGAGGGGTGGCGACAGGAGGCCGCCCTGCGGATGCTCAACAACAACCTCGACCCCGAGGTGGCCGAGGACCCCGAGAACCTCGTCGTGTACGGCGGGTCGGGCCAGGCCGCCCGCTCGTGGGACGCGTACGACGCCATCGTCGCCGAGTTGCGCGAGTTGGCCGACGACGAGACCCTGCTCGTGCAGTCGGGCAAGCCCGTCGGTGTCTTTCGCACCCACGAGCGCTCACCCCGCGTGCTGATCGCCAACTCCAATCTCGTCGGGCGGTGGGACGACTGGGAGCACTTTCACGAACTCGAAGCCGAGGGAAAGATCATGTACGGCCAGATGACCGCCGGGTCGTGGGCGTACATCGGCACCCAGGGTATCCTCCAGGGCACCTACGAGACGCTCGCGGAACTCGCCCGCCGGGAGTTCGACGCCGGCGGCAGTGACGGCCTGTTGCGCGGCCGGTCGGTCGTCACCGCCGGCCTGGGCGGCATGAGCGGCGCCCAGCCACTCGCCGTGACGATGAACGGCGGCGCCTGTCTCGTCGCCGAAGTCGAGGAGGAACACATCCAGCGCCGTCTCGACACCGGCTACCTGCAGGAGGCGGTCGACTCCCTCGACGTGGCCATCGAGCGCGTCGAGGACGCCGTCGCCAACCGTGCGCCGTACAGCGTCGCGGTGCGGATGAACGCCGCCGAACTGTTCGAGGCACTGCTCGACCGGGGGTTCGTCCCCGACGTGGTCACCGACCAGACCAGCGCCCACGCCGTCGAGGACTACTACCCGGCGGGCTACACCGTCGCGGAGGCCGACCGACTCCGGGAGCGGGACCCCGAGCGCTACCGCGAGGAGTCTCTCGCGACGATGGAACGGCACGTCGACGCCATTCTCGAACTGCAGGAACGCGGCGCCGTCGCCTTCGAGTACGGCAACAACATCCGCGGGCAGGTCGCGGACTACCGCGCGGAGCGGGCGACACAGCGCGAGAACGGCCAGCCCCCAGCGTGGCCCGTCTCCGGCGCCGGTCCCGAGCGCGACGCCTTCGATTTCCCGGGGTTCGTCCCCGCGTACATCCGGCCGATGTTCTGTCGCGGTCGCGGCCCCTTCCGCTGGGTCGCGCTGTCGGGCGACCCCGAGGACATCCGCCGCACCGACGCCGCGATAAAGGAGTTGTTCCCCGAAAAGGACGCCCTTCACCGGTGGATCGACCTCGCCCAGGAGCAAGTCGAGTACCAGGGCCTGCCGAGTCGGGTCTGCTGGCTCGGCTACGAGACCGAGGGCGAGGGCGGGAACGACTGCACCGAGCCGGCTCGCTTCGCGCTGCGGATCAACGACCTCGTCCGTGAGGGCGAGATAGCGGCGCCGGTCGTCGTCACCCGCGACCACCTCGACGCCGGCTCGGTGGCCTCGCCCAACCGCGAGACCGAGGCGATGCGAGACGGAACCGACGCCGTCGCCGACTGGCCCATCTTGAACGCCCTGTTGAACACCGCGGCGGGTGCCGACATCGTCAGCGTCCACGACGGCGGCGGCGTCGGCATCGGCAACTCCCTGCACACGAACAACCACGTCGTCTTGGACGGCACCGACCGCGCCGCCGAGACCGCCCGCCGCGTGTTCACCACCGACCCCGGGATGGGCGTGATCCGCCACGCCGACGCCGGCTACGAGACGGCCCTCGACGAGGCTCGCGCGTCGGACGTTCGCGTGCCGATGCGCGACCAGGGAGAGGACTGAATGCCGCTTGACCTGCGGCACACCTTCGAGTGGACCGCCTCGCCGGACCCGAACGACGAGACGTTCGGCGACGTGGTCGCCCGGGCCGACCGCCGGGCTATCGACGAGCGCGACCCAACGGCGGTGGTGCTGGGTGAGCCGTACGACGGCGGTGTCATCGGTCGCCGCGGCGCCCGGGAGGGGCCTCGTGCCCTCCGAACGGCGCTGTCGGCGACGAAGACCCACCACTTCGACGCCGGCCCGGTCGGCGGCGTGCTCGACCTGGGCGACGCCGCCGTTCGCGGGCGGTTCGACGGCAACTACCGGGACTCGACGGGACGGGTCCAGGCGGCGGTCGCCGAACTGACCGCCGAGGTCCACGACCGCGACACGCTGCCCGTGTTTCTCGGCGGCGACAACTCGTTGACCGTCGCCAACGTCCGGCCGCTCCTGCCCGACGACGGGAACGACGACACCGTGGGCGTGGTGAGTTTCGACGCTCACCTCGACTGTCGCGCCCCGGTCGACGGCCCCTCCAGTGGCACGCCGTACCGGCAACTGCTCGAGGCAGGGCTGAACGCGCTGTCGGTCGTCGGGGCGCGGCACTTCGAGACGTCGACGGCGTACCACGACTACCTCCGCGAACAGGGCGGGACGGTCGTGACCGCCGAGGAGTGTACGGATCCGGTGGCGGCGGTCGACCGTGCGCTGCCCGACACCGACCGCCTGTACGTCAGCGTCGACCTGGACGTGCTCGACGCGGCGGCGGCGCCGGGTGTCTCGGCGCCAACGCCGGGCGGTGTCGCCTCTCGGGAGTTGTTCCGGATGCTGCGACTGGCGGCGAGCGACGACCGCCTCGCCGGCGTCGAGGTCGTCGAGTGTTCACCCCGCAACGACGCCGGCGACCGCACGGCCCGGGCCGGCGCCAGGGCGGTCGCTCACGCTCTGGCCGCCCACGGCGGTGACTGACTCCGTGGCACCCGGAACCGTAAACAGAATGTGTCTCACCCGTCTCGTGTCGAGAGAATGAGCGACACCACCGCCGACGCGGTCGACCTCGACGGCGACCTCACCGCCGTCGTGTACGGTGCCGGCGAGGTGGTGGTCGGGCCACGGTCTGGCGACGGGACGGCGGGAGCGGGTGTCGGCGCCGACGCCGACGACGAGGGACTGCTCCGTCGCTACGAGGACGCCGCCGTCGCGGTCGTCGACGGCCGCGTGGCGGCGGTCGGCGACACCAGCACTGTCACCCGTGCGTACCCACCGGAGAACGCCCGTCACGCGGTGGACGCCGTCGGTCGCGCCGTCGTCCCGGGCTTCGTCGACTCACACACCCACGCCCTGTTCGCTGGCGACCGCTCCGACGAGTTCGCCGCCCGTCTGCGGGGCAGGTCCTACGAGGAGGTCAGTGAGGACGGCGGCGGCATCCTCCGGACCGTCGAGGCGGTGCGCGAGACGAACGAGGACGCTCTGGTCGCCGCACTCACGAACCACCTCGACGCGATGCTCGCCTACGGCACGACGACGGCCGAGGTGAAGTCCGGCTACGGACTCGACGTCGACACCGAACTGCGGATGCTGTCGGCGATCGAGCGTGCTGCCGCCGAGCATCCGGTCGACGTGGTGCCGACGTTCATGGGCGCCCACGCGGTCCCCGAGGACGAGGACGCCCGGTCGTACGCTCGTCGGGTCGTCGAGAAACAGATTCCCGCGGTCGCCGACCAGGGAGTCGCCGTCTTCTGTGACGTGTTCTGCGAGCGGGGAGCGTTCTCGGTGACGGAGGCCGAGTACGTTCTCGTCGCGGGGATGCGTGCCGGGCTCACCCCGAAGGTCCACGCCGAGGAACTGTCCCACAGCGGCGGTGCCCGACTGGCGGCCGAACTCGGCGCCACCAGCGCCGACCACCTGTTGCACGCCACCCGCGACGACGCCCGGGCGCTGGTCCAGGGCGGAGTCACGCCGGTCGTCCTGCCGGGGACTGCACTCTCGATGGGCGTCGAGTACGCCGACGCCCGCACGCTGCTGTCGGCCGGTGACGGCGACCAGACGTGGACGACCGACCCGGCACGGGCGCCGCTGGCGGTGGCGACCGACTTCAACCCCAACTGTCACTCCCGGAGTATGCCGTTCGCGGTCGCACTCTCCTGCCTGGAGATGGACCTCTCGCCCGCCGAGGCGCTGTTGGCCGGCACTCACGGCGGCGCGAGCGCACTGGACCTGACCGGCGGCCGCGGCACGCTCCAGGAGGGCGCCCCCGCCGACCTGCTCGTGCTTTCCGGACCCTCACACGTCCACGTCCCCTACCAGTTCGGCGACGACCCGGTCGACGTCGTTCTCAAGCGCGGTGAGGTGGTCCACGGTGGCTGACCGCGACCCGGTCGACCTCGACGGCGAGTCGCTCACGCCGGCGGCGGTCGCCCGGGTCGCCCGCGACGACGCCCCCGTTCGGGTCGCCGACCGAGCCCGGGACCGGGTGCGGGCGGCCCGCGAGCGGGTCCGACGGGCGGTCGACAGCGGCGAGACGGTGTACGGGGTGAACACCGGCTTTGGCGACCTCGTCGAGGAGCGGATCGACGGCGACGACATCGAGCGGTTGCAGGCGAATCTCGTCCGGAGTCACGCCTCGGGCACCGGTCGGGAGTGCACCCGCGAGGAGGTGCGTGCGCTACTGGTGACGCGGGTGAACGCCCTGCTCGTCGGCAACAGCGGCGTCCGCGAGGGGGTCGTCGACCGCCTGGTGGCGATGCTCAACGAGGGGGTTCATCCCGTGGTGCGGTCACGGGGCAGTCTCGGCGCAAGCGGCGACCTCGCCCCGCTCGCCCACGTCGCCCTCGTGTTGCTGGGCGAGGGCCAGGCCGACGTGGACCGCGACGTCGGCCCGCCGCCGGAGAGCCGCGAGACGGTGCGTAACCGCCCGGAACCGGGCGACGGTCGCCGGCCGGTCGAGCACCCGCGGTCGGGCGTCGGTGTGAAACGACTCCCGGGCGCGGCGGCGCTAAACCACGCCGGCGTCGACCCCGTCGACTTCGCCCCGAAGGAGGCGCTCGCGCTGATAAACGGCACGCAACTCACGGTGGGACTGGCGGCGCTCGCGGTGGTCGACGCCGAGCGCCTGGTCACCACCGCCGACGCCGTCGGCACCCTCACCACGGAGGTGACGATGGGCACCACCGCCGCCTGTGACCCGGCGATCCACGAGGCCCGTCCCCACGACGGCCAGCGAGCGAGCGCCGCGAACGTCCGTCGCACCGCCGACGGCTCCGAGGTGGTGGAGTCACACCGCAACTGCGACCGCGTCCAGGACGCCTACTCGATCCGGTGTCTCCCGCAGGTTCACGGCGCCGTCCGCGACGCCGTCACCCACCTGCGGGCGGCGGTCGAGACCGAACTCAACAGCGCCACCGACAACCCGCTCGTCTTTCCGGCGGCGGCGGTGCGCGACGCCGTCCGCGCCAGCGGCACCGACGACGCCGCCGTGCTCTCGGGCGGCAACTTCCACGGCGCACCGCTCGCCCACCGCCTCGACTACGCCGTCGGTGCCCTGACCGACCTCGCCTCGATCGCCGAGCGCCGCGTCGACCGGATGCTCAATCCCAACGTCCAGGAGGACCACCTGCCGCCCTTTCTCGCCGGCGAGAGTGGCCTGGAGTCGGGGATGATGATCCCCCAGTACACGGCGGCGGCGCTCGTGAACGAACTCCGGGCCGAGGGCCGCACCGCCACCGACTCAACGCCGGTCAGTGGCAACCAGGAGGACCACGTCAGCATGTCCGCCACCGGCGCGTTCGCCGCCCGCCGGGCCGTCGAGCGCACTCGCCGAGTCGTCGCCGTCGAACTGCTCGTCGCCGGCGAGGCGGCCGAGCACGTCGACGACGACCTCGCGCTGGGCCGTGGGACGGCGGCGCTGTACCGCACACTCCGTGAGTGGGTCGCCCCGCTCGACGGCGACCGACCGCTCGACGACGACGTCGACCGCGCGGCCGCACTCGTCGCCGACGGTCGCGCCCACGAGGCAGTCGACGACGCCGTCGACGGTGACCTGGCCTGACTCACCCCGTCCGCACCGTCTCCAGGTCGTCGATCATCGTCCCGACCGGCGGCGGCGCCCTGACGCCGCCGGCGTACGTCCGCTCGACGTAGCCGTCGGCGTTGGCGAGGGTGATAACGCCGGGGTGGACGAACAGGTAGCCGTCCCCCGATTCGCGCTCGCGGCGCCGGTAACTGATCCCGAGGTCCTCGTCGACCACCTCGCGGGCACGAGCCTCGCTCTCGGGGCGAAGCCAGTGCCACCGGTCCGGCCGGCGGACGTTCATCCGGTCGGCGTACGCCCGCAGCGTCTCGGCGTCGTCCCGTGCCGGGTCGAAGGTGACCGGCGCGAACGTCACCCCGTCGGCGTAGTTGTTCTCGACGGCGTGGGCCTCGACCGAGACGAGCGCGGCCACCAGCAGCGGACACGTGTCCCGGCAGTTCGTGAAGTGGTAGGTCAACAGGGTGGGCCCGTCGACTCCCCGCAGCGAAACGGACTCGCCCGACAGCGCCGCCGGCAGCGACACGTCCGGCAGGCGCTCACCCCAGACGGGGTAGCGATGGCCACGGTGCTGTTCTACCGTCACGTCGAGATCCGGCGCCGGAAGAACGACGTTCGGCGCCCCGTCGTCGCCGTCCCCGCCGGGCAGCGCCCCGAGACACCCGGCACTCGCCCCCACGCCACCCGCGGCGACCGCCCGCAACAGCGTTCGCCGGTCCATACCCCGTTCAGGCGTCGCCCGGCAAAGAACGCCCCGGTTCCGAACGTCAGCGACCGAACAAAAACGGATTGCTGGGAGCGCGCTTACAAATATCAGTTTCCGGAAACTATCAACTGCTCGGGGGGCGTACGATCGGTATGGATCGTGGACTCGTGTGGCGGTACTACCTCTACCGTGTGACGACCTCGGCGGGGTTCTACGTGCCGATAGCGGTGCTGTACCTGCGGGACGAGGGGTACGGACTGGGCTTTGTCGGGGTGGCGTACGCGGTGTACGGCGTCGCTTCACTGGCGGCGGAGATCCCGACGGGCTACCTGGGCGACTGGCTGGGGCGGCGGGCGAGTCTCGCGGTGGGGGCGGTCACCCGGGCGGTCGTTCTGGGGCTGTACCCGCTGGTCGAGGGGGCGACGGCGATCCTGGCGCTGCACGTGCTGTGGGCGGTCGGCCGGACGTTCCGCTCGGGCACCGAGGACGCCTGGCTGTACGAGTTGCTGGCCGCCCACCTCGACGAGGACCAGTTCGCCCGCGTCCAGGGCCGGGGGAGCACGGCGCTTCTGGTCGTCTCCGCGGCGGGCGCCGTCGCCGGCGGACTGCTGTACACGACCAGCCAGGCGCTGCCGTTTCTGGTGAACGCCGTGCTCTCGCTTTCCGGCGTGCCGGTGCTGTACACCTTCGACCCCGTCGGCGGCGGTGACGACGACGGCGACGCCTTCGGCGTCCGCGAGGCAGTCGGGGTGTTGCGCGCCCAGGTCGGTCGCCCGGAGGTGCGGTGGCTGGTCGCCTACGCCGCCGTCTTCCAGGCCGTGTTTCTGGTCACCCGGATCTACGAACAGCCCGCCCTCGACGCGGTCGGCGTGCCGGTCGCCGGCCTGGGCGTGCTGTACGCGGGGTTCAAGCTGGTCTCGGCGGGCGCCGCCGCCACCGCGGGGTGGTTCCAGGACCGTCTCGGGACACGGGGGGTGTTCGCGCTGCTGGTGCCGCTGTACGCCGTCGCCTACGGGGCGATCGCCGTGGCGCCGTGGCTGCTGGTGCCCGCGCTGTTTCTCAACCGCGGGCGCCGGACCGTCACGACGCCGGTTCGCAACCAGTACCTCAACGACCGCCTCGCGGACGTGGGCCGGGCGACGGTGCTGTCCGGCGCCTCGATGGTGCTGGCGGCCGCCGGGGTGGTCGCCCGGCTCTCCGCGAGCGTCGTCGCCGACTCGCTGGGCGCCGTCGGACTGTTGCCCGTGACGGGCCTGCTCGGGGCGACACTCGCCGTTTTTCTCTGGCTCTCCGTCTCGCCGGTCCGCGGCGACGGGGCTGCCCTCGAGCGTGCGACGCCGGCGGACTGACCCGCTGGAGTCGAGCGTGTGGTGCTCGCGACCGAACGCGGCACGCATTTGACCCCCGGCGTCGAGTCGGGTCGCATGGCCCACATGGAGCCACTGCCGGAGGACGCGACGCCCGACCTCGAGGACGACTTCGAGACGTTCGAGGACATTCTCGGGTTCGTGCCCAACAGTCTGCTGACGATGCAGCGCAAGCCCGAGATCGTCGAGGGCTTTCACGCGCTGACCGAGGCGGTGATGAACGAGGCGAGCGACGTCGATCCGGGGTTCAAGCGCCTGGCTGCCCACGTCGCGAGTCACTCTGCCGGCTGCCAGTACTGCGAGGCACACTCGCTTATCGCCGCCGAGATCCACGGGGCGAGCGAGGCGAAACTCGACGACCTCTGGACGTACAGAGACAGCGAGCACTACACCGAGCGCGAGGTGGTCGGCCTCGACTTCGCGATGGCCGCCGGACAGGTGCCGAACGAGGTGGACGAGGAGACAATGACGGCGCTGTGCGAGCACTGGACCGACGACGAGATCGTCGAGTTGCTGGCGGCGATCAGCCTGTACGGCTTTCTCAACCGCTGGAACGACACGATGGCGACTGACCTGGAGACGCCCGCCCGAGAGATGGGCGCCCAGTACGCAAACGACGAGTGGGACGGCGGCAAGCACGCCGAGGACTGAGTTGACCGCGTCTCAGACCGTCTCCAGGCGGTGTGGCGAGGGCTCGAACACGGTGCCCTGGCGCTTGAGCCGCCCCAGGGTGTGTCGGACCTCTTCGCGACTCGTCTCGCCGGCGTGAGCGTACACCAGCGGCTCGGGCACGCCGTTGTCGAACTCCTCGCCCAGTTCGGTGATGAGGTCGACCAACACCTCGTCGGACACCGACTCCAGGCCCTGGTGGGTGGGCGTCCCCTCGATCGTGTGGTCGGTGTACGTGGCGTGTTCTTGCTTGTACGCCAGCGCCTCCTGTTCGGTGCCGAAGGTCCAGGTCTCCGCGCAGGTCGTACAGGTCAACTCCCAGGCGGTCTCCGGGCGCACCTCGCCCCCGAACGCCGCCCGCTCCCACACCATCTGGTGGCCGGTGTGCTGGTGGTGCTTGCTGACGAACCGGGCCGACTCGTCGAAGTCGTTCGTCTCGACGTCGAACCCGCACTCGGGACAGACCGCACGGAACGACGGCTCACGCCCGCCGCGTTCTCCTTGCCCCTGGTTCTGGTGCTGGGCCGGTCCCTGGTCGTCTGCCTGCTCCCGGTTCTGGTCGCCTTTGTCGGCCATGATCGACCTATCACCGGAGCCGGACTTATCTCCGGCGGTCGCTCCCGTTCGCTTACACTCGGTCGTACGGCCCGAGTCTGGTGCCGTCGAGCAGGTACGCCTCCACGCCCGCGAGGCCAGCGGGGAAGAACGGGCAGAGAAACTCCCGCTCGACGTTGACCCGCGTTCCGCCCGAGAGGTCGTTGAACGCGGGAAAGACGACGAGGGACGGTCGTGCGCCCGGCGGAGTGTCCTCACTCTCGTCGTCCTCGCCGGAGCCTGGCCAGTCGTACCCTCGTGCCTCGAACGGCGCGCGGTCCAGGTGGCCCCGGAGCCAGGTCCGTTCGACCCGGCTTCCGCCGACGTCGTCGGTGAGGCGCACGCAGGGGTGTTCGTGGCCCACGCAGACCGCCTCGGCGGTGACCACCTCCGGCGCGGGCCAGGTGTGGCCGTGGGCGAACCCGACGGCACCGATCCGCACCCCGCGGGCGTCAGTGACGGTCGCGCCGGCGATCCAGTCGTCGATCGCGCCGTCGTGGTTCCCCCGGACGACGGTCACCGGCACCGACAGTGACTCCAGCAACACCTCGATCTCGCCGCGCTCGGCGCCGCCCGGCCCGCCGATGGAGTGCATGAAGTCGCCGACGACCACCAGACGGTCGGGGTCGGTCTCCGCGACCGCCGACAGCACCGTCTCGCGGCGCTCACCCGCACGGGACTCGGCGCCGACACCCTCCTCCGCGCGCAGCGCCGCCTCGAGCCCCGCGTGGTAGTCCGCCAGCGCAAGCACCCGCTCGGTGCCGGTTTCGACGACCGCCAGCGGCCTCTCTGGCAGCGGCTCCACCGTCGGAGTCCCGGCCGAAACGGCGTGGTGCAGGCGCGTCTGGTCGGCCGTCTCCCCGCCGTCGCCACCGGGGGCCTCGTCCCCGATGTCGCTCCCGTCGGTCGAGCGGTCCCGTGCCACGTCAGATCGGCTTCAGGCGGTCCTCGCCCGGTTCGTAGCACTGCCCGCTCATCAGGGCGTCCTGGATCGCGTCCTCCACGCTGTCGGGGTCGGCACCGGTCGCGTCGACCACCGTCTCCACGAGCGCCTCGTGGTCCGCGCCGTCGCCGTCGTCCAACTCACGCATCCGCTCCATCAGCACCTCGTCGACGCTCGCGTCGTCCTCCTCGGCCCCGTCGGTCGCGCCCTCGTCCTCGTCCGGAGTCTCCTCCGCCGTCTCCTCGGTCTCG